>JAJFVE010000077.1 GCA_021371965.1 Planctomycetaceae bacterium | reverse complement strand
CCAGGTGTTCCACAGGCGGCTGACCTGCGTGCTGACGCGGTCGGTCTGCGGATCGTAGATCGTGTTCCAGGCCAGGATGCTCTGCATGGCTTCGTACAGACCGGCCAGTTCTCCCCACTTTTCAAAGCTCTTGAGCTGTGCCCCGCGGGCGGCGGCGATGACCGCCTCGATTTCGGCCAGCGTTCGGGGGCGACCCGTCGAGAGCCCCACCGGCGCGTCGAGCTTCAGCGCCAGGTACGGGCCGGTGCATCTGGTGTACGGGTCGTCCACGTGCGGGGCAGTGGCATGGACGCGGACCTCCAGATCGCCCGCCTGCAGGCGAAGGGTTTCACCCTCGCGCGAGGCGCAGCCGGGGCGGTTGAACATCACGCCGCCGTTGGCGATCAGCAGCGGCGCGTTCGCCTGCGTGGTGCTCGCGCGGGCCAGCGCCACCCAGTCCAGGCCGTCGAGGGCAGTCTGGATCGTCAGCGTGACGCCGCGCCAGTCGAGTTTCAGTTCGGTATAGCGGCCGTCATACGTCCGCGGGCCGACCGTCACTTGCTCCTCGAGGGCGCCCTGTCGGCCGATGAGGATCTCATCGAGGTGCTGGGCCTCGTCGATCTCCTTGAGGCCGAGGTTGATCGCCAGGCCCGAGGGCATCAGCACGTGCGAGGTGACGCTGCGCGTGTTCCAGGTGTTCCACCCGCGGGCGAGGGCGGCGGTAAATGTCTTAAACTGCGACGAGAGCGTCCGAGGCATTGTGATCTCCGGTTAGCTGGTTAACTCGTTAACGGGTTGACTGGCGAAAGACCAGCAAAAAGTGGGTCGCCTTCTCGTTTTGCAGCTATGATGCGGATGAATGGCCTCCTCGGCAAGCAAACCCGGACGATATCGATCGGCCGCGGCCGCGATCATTCGCGAGCTGGCAGTCTATCGCCTGGCCATGAAGCACCCGCGCACGCCGCGGGCGGCGCGGTGGCTGTTGTGGGCGGCGCTGGCGTACGCGGCCAGCCCGATCGACCTGATCCCCGACTTTATTCCGGTGATCGGCCACCTGGACGACGTGCTGATCGTGCCGGGCCTGGTGATGCTGGCGCTGAAGCTGATTCCTAAGGAGGTGATGGTCCAGTGCCGTAAACAAGTCAGCTGCGGATGAAACTCCGCTTAAGTCGCCATCACCCGATTCTTGCGCGCAATCCGCAATCCGAAATCGAATCACGCTTTGTGGGAATGGTTTTCGATGACGCGGAAGGAGATGGTCGATTCGTCCATGCTGAAGGTTCCGGCCAACACTTTCAGGATGGACTGTTTGAGGCTGTGGAGAGCTTGCTCGGTCGTCGCTCCGCTGCCCTTGCACAACCGCATCGAGGGGCACCGCGCCAGGCATCCTTCGCTGCCGTCGCGCACAATGATGGCGTCGAGGACAAGCATCTGATCTCCGCTGGGTCTCACCGATTTCGCTCCAAGGGCACTGCAACCCACGCCTCAAAGACATGGGGCCACGCCTCTATCTCCATCGGTCCGGCGGGGCGATGTATTGAATAACGGTGGTAAATTAGCGAAAAATCCAAAAAGCGTCCGGCACGCGGGTCCGTCGGTCACATGCACATGCCGGCAGGGGCCTGCGGAAAGGTCGCCAGATATTCCTCGCAGCAGCCGTTGAGATGCACATAGTAGTCATCGATCCGGACCGGCCTGATGATCGGCGAGGCCGCGGCCGCATAGATGACGCAGATCAGGAATGCGATCAGCCCGGCCAGGGCGTACAGGGGGTTTTCCTCGATCGCCGCGACGACGATGCCACCGATCAGCGGCACGAGGCTCAGCCAGCCCACGGCGATGGCCAGCCGCCGGCGCAGAACATACTTCCGGGTCAGCCCGATGGCCAGCGAAGCCTTCTTCTGCATGATCGCCAGGACGATGGCACCGACCAGCAGCCCGGCCAGGAGCGTAAACAGCAGCCAGCGGTTGTACCAGACGAAGTTCCGCCCGACCATGACGGCCTCGGGGCTGTTGGTCTTCATGCAGCGTTGCGGCAGACTGGCATTGCGGTGGAGGATGAGGGTCTTGCCCTTGCGCCAGATCCCGACGGGAGGCCCGCACCTGACGGCCGGATACGGCAGCGGCGGCGGGCTGCCTTCTGGGAACAGTTCGGCGACGGTGCCGGCGTAGGCCCACTGCTCCATTCCCGGCCGCCAGACGAAATGCGAGGCGTCCAACTGTCCCTGCGAGACCATGGCCTTGAGAGCCTCCAGCGTCACCGGCCCGCTCTGGTTGCCGGCGATGTTGCAGAACCATTCCGCTTTGCTCTCGGCAGTCAGGGGCATCAGTTCCATCTCAGGCGCCTTCCTTCTGCTGGATCTTGCTCCAGGTGTCCTTGAGCGTCACGGTGCGGTTGAAGACCAGCGTGTCGCTGCGGCTGTCGGCGTCGATGCAGAAGTAGCCCAACCGCTCGAACTGGAACCGCTCCAGCGGCTTGGCCGCAGTCAGCGATGGCTCGACGAAACACTCCTGCAGCACTGTCAGCGAGTTGGGGCTCATGTTCTCAGTGAAGTCATGGCCGTCCGGCACGTCGGCGGGGTCGGCTTTGCTGAAGAGGTGATCGTACAGGCGCACCTGGGCCTTAACGGCGTGGGCGGCGGAAACCCAGTGGATGGTTCCCTTGACCTTGCGGCCATCGGGGCTGTCGCCGCCGCGTGTGGCGGGGTCGTACGTGCAGTGCACGGCGATGATGTTGCCGGCGGCGTCTTTTTCGACGCTGGTGCAGGTGACGAAGTACGCGTAGCGCAGGCGCACCTCTCGGCCGGGCGAGAGGCGATGGAACTTGTGCGGGGGCACTTCCATGAAGTCGTCGGCCTCGATGTACAGTTCGCGGCCGAAGGGCACCTTCCGCGATCCGGCGGCGGCGTCTTCGGGATTATTCACCGCGTCGAGCTCTTCGCTCTGGTCGGCGGGATAATTGTCGATGATGACCTTGACCGGGTGCAGAACGGCCATCACGCGCGGGGAGGTCCTGTTGAGGTCTTCGCGCAGGCAGTGCTCCAGCAGGGCGAAATCGACGGTCGTGTTGTACTTGGCCACGCCGATGACCTTGGCGAAATGGCGGATGGCCGCGGCGGAATATCCGCGCCGCCGCATGCCGCTGATGGTGGGCATGCGCGGGTCGTCCCAGCCGCCGACGTGCCCTTCCTTCACCAGGCGCAGCAGCAGGCGCTTGGACATGACGGTATACGTCAGGTTCAGCCGGGCGAACTCGATCTGATGGGGATGGTACACGCCCAGCTCGTCCAGGAACCAGTCGTACAGCGGGCGGTGGTTCTCGAACTCCAGCGTGCAGATCGAGTGCGTGATGCGCTCGATGGAGTCTTCGATCCCGTGCGCCCAGTCGTACATCGGATAGATGCACCACTTGTCGCCGGCGTGGGGATGGCTGGCGTGCAGGATGCGGTACATCACCGGGTCGCGCAGGTTCAGGTTGGGGCTGGCCATGTCGATCTTCGCCCGCAGCACGCGCAGGCCGTCGGCGAACTCGCCGGCTCGCATGCGCGTGAAAAGGTCGAGGTTCTCCTCGGCGCTGCGGCCGCGGAACGGACTGTTCTTGCCCGGCTGGGTCAGCGTGCCGCGCGTCTCGCGGATCTGGTCGGCCGTCTGGTCGTCGACGTAGGCCTTGCCCTTCTTGACCAGTTGTACGGCGAAGCCGAACATCTGCTCGAAATAATCGCTGGCGTAGTACAGGTGCGTTCCCCAGTCCCAGCCGAGCCACTTGACGTCGGCGAGGATCGAGTCGATGTACTCCTGCTCTTCCTTGACCGGGTTGGTGTCGTCGAAGCGCAGGTGGCAGCGCCCGCCGAACTCGGCCGCGACGCCGAAGTTCAGGCAGATGCTCTTGGCGTGTCCGATGTGCAGGTATCCATTGGGCTCGGGGGGAAATCGCGTGACGACGCGCCCGCCCCATTTGTCGGTGCGGAGGTCTTCGGTGACGATCTGACGGATGAAGTCCAGCGGCGCGGCATTCTCGTTGGTGGTCATAGGTGAATTATCATAGCAGGGATGCGAGCGGATGAAAACGACCCGGTGACCGGGATGCACGCGCTATTTCTGCTCGTGCGCTTCGAGCACGTGCAGTTCGATCAGGGCCGCCAGGGCGGCGGCCTGTTCGGCGTCTTTCTTGCAGATGCCCCAGGCGGCTTTGAACTGCCTGCCGTTGACGCTGACAGCCACCTCAAAGCACTTGCGGTGGTCGGGGCCTTTCTCGTCGAGCAACTGGTACGACGGGCGCTGGTTGAAGTTCTTCTGCAGGAACTGCTGGAGGATGGACTTGTAGTTGAACTGATGCTCGCTGGCCTTGGACTGGCGGATGTGCGGACCCAACGGGCCCATGAGGAACTGCCGGGCGGCCGGCAGCCCACCGTCGAGGAAGACGGCCCCGACGACTGCTTCGAAGACCGCCGCGGCGACCGACTCAGGCAGCGGCTGGCTGCCGCCCATGCCCTTGCCCAGGACGAGCGCCTCGCACAGTCCGATCTGTTGGGCCATTTCGGCACAGGTCTTTCGCGAGACGACAGAGGACTTGATCTTGGTCATGTCCCCCTCATGCATGTTGCCGGGGTCATTGTAGAGCTCGTGGCAGACGACCAGCCCGAGAATAGAGTCGCCCAGAAACTCCAGCCGCTCGTTGCTTTCAACGCGCGTGGGGGCCACCGACGCGTGCGTCAGTGCCAGCGAGAGAATCGACGGATCGTTAAACCGATACCCGATGAGTTCCTGGCATTTGTCCAGAGCGTGTTGGTCCACGAATGTCCTAGCTCCAGACCGCTGACCATAACCGCCCAGGCCCGCCCCGAGGCCTCAGTGGGTATAGTCAGGGGTCCAACAAGTCAATCACAACCTCCCAGGTATTATACGATATCCCGCCGCGTTGCGAAGAGGGAAAATCAGTAGCACAGGGCCCCGCCCGTGCTCCCCGACCCTCGGACCACGGGCGGGACGCCCGTGGGATGCACGGCAGTGACGGCCATGCCACACAACTTTCTTACCGCCGCACGGCAATCCAGTCGATCAGCGTCAGCGCCAGGGCCAGGCCCAGCAGCCAAGGCCACAGCGGCGACAGGCTCGCGGTGGCGATGGCGCGGGCATGGCGGTCGACGAACCTGGCGTCGACGATCTGCCCTCCGGTCAACTCTGCCAGGCGCTGAAGGACGGCCCGGTCGGCGCCGATGGCCGACAACTCTGGCGGATACTGCGGCGCCAAGGCCTTCTGCCATCGCACGGCCCCCGAGTCGTCGTGCACCTGGAGGCTCCCCTGCCCCGTCGCCGGCAGAGCGGCCTCGTAATGCCCCGGGGCCGTCTGCAGAAGCTCGACGCGCGCCGCGGCGGTTGCATTCAGCGGTTGGGCCACAGCCGTCAGTTTGAGCATGTTCATCGGCCCGTCCTGGCCGCGGGCGTCAATCGACAGATGCACGCGGTCAGGAACGACGCGGATCGTGCCGCTGAAGCGCGAATCGCTTTCGGGACGCATCACCCACCGCGCGGCCGCGGGCACTACGGCGGAGGCCTTGGCCCATGTCCACCACGGACCGCTCATCGCCTGCGGCGGCACGGCGATGCCGACGCTGCGCCCCAGGCCGACGCTACGGCGGGCGACGATCGGGTCGCTGCCGACGCGGGCCAGCACGTCGGCGTCTGCAGCCGAGGCCGACAGCACATACGCATCGAGCCGGACCGTCGCGGCCGGCAGGCCCAGTGCGTCGGCGGCGAAGCGGGCGGTGAACTGCCCGCGGCGGACGGCCTCGCCCCGCGCATCGGAGAGGAAGCGGGCGAAGAGTTCGGCCAGGCCCTTGAGGTCGCCACGGCGCACGAGCGGGGCCTTCAGCGCGGCGGCGAGGTCCTCGACGGGATATCGCTGGTTGGCCGCCTCGCCGGAGGCGATGGCGACCACTGCCAGGTCGAGCTTGTTGCGGCGAAACGCCTCGGCCAGCATCGGCACGTCCAGCGGCTGCGTGTCCAGGTCGCTGACGAGCACGACCAGCGCCGCGCGGTCGCCCGCGGGCGCCTCGGCCGCCAGGGTCAGCGCAGGGGCGAGCCTTGTGGGCCCGTTGGGGCGCACCTGCTGCAGGGCGTCGCGGACGGCTGCGAAGTCGATGGCGCCGGCGCCGCTGGCGTAGATGCGGCGGGGCTCGTCGGAGAAGGCGATGATCTCCAGCGCGTCGGCGGGCGTGAGGTAGCGGTCGAGGCTGACGACAGCCTGGGCCGCCTGGTCGAATTTGAGCTGCCGCCCGCCGCCGGGGGCGCTGGTGGCCAGGTTCATCGAGCCCGAGGCGTCGAGCACGATCCGCAGATCGAGCGGTTTTCGCTGGAACGCGTTGGCGATCAGCGGCAAAGCGGCGTTGAGCGGATCGGCCAAGTCGTCCGGCCCGCGCCGCGGGCCGCTGCCGATCAGCACCAATCCCCCGCCGCCGCGGACGTACCGCGCCACGGCGGCCCGCTGCGACTGGGTCAACAGGAGGCCGCTGTCGTCGGCGATCACCATCGCTGAGTAGCTCAGCAGGCCCTCAGCCCGCGCGGGCACACTTGCCGCACTCACAGCCGCAAGCTCTGCGCCCTGGATTGCTCCGACAAACTGTGCCAGCGGCGCGGGCTCGGCCGCCACCACGGCGACGATCCGCTTCTGCGGCAGGACGATCGCCTCGGCCTGGTCGTTCTCGCCGATGGCGTCGGGCGGAGTCAGCCGCGCGATGTATTCCACCGCGCCGCCACCGCCGGCTTGATCGGACACGTGGAGCGTGGTCCGATCGTCCATCAGCAGATCGAGCTGACGGTCGAGCAGGACGCTCTGGCGGCCGCCGCTGCGCCGCAGCACCTCCAGCCGCCGTCGCTGGGGCGCGTTGGAAGCTATCGAGACGCTCAGGTCCACCGCGCCGCCGGCGTCGGCTGCGGCCGTCGCGCCGGCCACTCGCGCGTCGGCGGGGGGGGAGTCCATCGGCACGATCAGCACGTGAGCCCCCGCGGCCGCCAGGGAGCTGGCGGCACCGGGCCAAGGATCGCCTGCGTCGAATCGCCCGTCGGTGCGAATCACCACGCCGCCGGCCTGTCCCTGCCGCACCTGTGCTGCCGCCACGGCCAGGGCCGCCGAGGCGCGCGTGCTCATGGTGTCCTGCGAGGTGGGCAGCTGGGCGCCTGCATACGCGCCGGCGGCGAAGGTGTAATCGCAGCGAGCCAGCGAGCGGTCCCACGAAATCGCCGTCTCGCCCTGGCCGCGCACCGAGGCCGAAGCGTCGGTCATCACGAGCCAGCCCGCCATCTGCGACCGCGCCGCCACCCGTGGCCCCGCCAGCGCCGCGGCCACTGCCGCCACCGCCAGCGTCTGCATCGCCGCGCTAAGCCATCGTACGTTGCCCCCGCGCCACCAGGAGCGCAGGGAGGCTGCCAGTGGAATCAGAGCCACCGCCAGCGCCACCAGCGCCCACGGCGAATCGAAATGGACCATCCCATCAGCGAGCATGCCTTTGAGGATACCTCATTTACTCCGGGGGCGAAACGAGCAACGCGTTGTTGACTGGTTGATTGGGAATCTAATTAGCAGATTGACCAGTTAACGAGTTAACCGGTCAACCAGTCAACCGGTCAACCAGTCAACCGGTCAACCGGTCAACCAGTCAACCAGTCAACCAGTCAACCAGCTAACCATTACTCAGCTCGGCTGCGCGAACCACTGCTCCAACTCCGTCGGCAGGGGCGGGACGTCCTGGGGCTGGCTGCCGGTACGGAGGGACTTTGTGGCCATGCACCCGGCGGCGATGCTGTAGCGGGCGGCCACCGGGCTGGTGGCGATGGTGCCGCCCTGGCGCACCCAGCGGACGAACTCGGCTACGATGCGTTCGTCGGCCCCGCCGTGGCCGCCCATTTCGCCCTCGACGTGGAAGACTTCGTCGCCGCGGGGGCGATAGCCGTCAGCCCGGCGGTTCCACAGGTGGATGTCGCACGCGCCGCAGTCGTTGTAGTTCTCGATGCGCCCCAGCGTGCCGATAATCGTGTAGTCGCGCCACGCGTCGGGCGTAAAGTGGCACTGCTGGTAGCTGGCCAGCACGCCGTTGTCCAACTCCATCAGCATCATGGAGACGTCCTCGACGTCGATGATCGGCGAGAGCTGCGTCTGCGACAGCGGCGGCCAGAACGCCTGGTCCCACCGAAGGTGCCCGTAGCCGCCCTCATGGCGGTCCGTGATCTGCCCGTACACCGCCAGCTTGCCCATGGCCGTCACGCGCCGCGTGTAGCCTCCGCACAGCCAGTGCAGCACGTCGATGTCGTGCGCGCCCTTCTGCAGCAGCAGGCCGGTGCTGTTGCGGCGGTCGCTGTGCCAGTCCTTGTAGTACGCGTCGCCGCCGTAGGAGACGAAGTGGCGGCACCAGGCGGCCTTGACCTGCCCGATCGCGCCGGCGTCGATCAGCTCCTTCATCTTAATGATGGCCGGGAAGTGCCGCATGTTGTGCCCGACATAGAGCTTGCCCTTGCGGTCGCGCGCGGTTTTCAAGATGCGGTCGGCCCCGGCGATGGTGATCGCCAGCGGCTTTTCGCAGTAGACCGCCTTGCCGGCCTCGAGGGCGGCCGTGGCGTGCTCTTCGTGAAAATTGTCCGGCGTGGTGACGAACACGGCGTGCACGTCCGGCCGCGCCAGCAGATCGCGATAGTCGCGGCAGAAGAAGCAGTCTGCCCCATAGTATTTCTTGACGTGCGGTTCCATCTCCGGCCGAATGTCGCATGCCGCCACGACGCGGGAGCCTTCGTCGGGCCTATGCGCATGCCCCGCCAAGCCCCCGCGCCCGCCCGCGCCGATTACGCCGATCCGCAATTCATCCACGCCGGAAACTCCTTAAAGACGTGCCCGCATCATATCGCAAAACGTCCTTCGGGGAGCTGCGTTTCTAATCCTCGCAATCCCGTAATCCCGCTCTCCCCGTCCCCGTCTCCGGGGCGATGTGGATTCCTTGCCATTGCTTGGCGGCGCGGTATAGTCACCGGCCGGTGGCGGAGCGAACTTCTTCAGGAGCATCGTCCATGGCAAAGCAATCCTCCAGGCGTTCCACTATTCGCGCCGCGCAGCGCGGATCGAAATCGGCGGTAGCGGCGGCGTCGCGATTCGACTGGTTCAACGACGCCAAGTTCGGCTTGTTCATCCACTGGGGGCTGATGGCCAAGCTCGGGGCCGAGCTCACCGGCAACACGCACGTCACCGAGATCGAGAACAAGACCTCGATCAAAACCTACCGCGAAATCGCCAGGACGTTCAACCCCGTCGAGTTCGACGCCGACAAGTGGGTCCGCATGGCCAAGGCCGCCGGGATGAAGTACGTCGTCTTCATCTCCAAGCACGTCGAAGGCTTCGCCATGTTCAACTCCAAGGCCAACTCGCACAACATCGTCGCCGGCACGCCGTTCAAGCGCGACCCGATGGCCGAGCTCTCCCGCGCGTGCAAAAAGCACGGCCTGACGATGTGCTTCTACTACTGCCAGGTGCTGGACCTGGAAGACCCCGACGCGGTGGGCAACAGCGTCGACTATCCCGATCAGGACGCCAAGGTTCTCCAGCGGTTCCTCGACCGCAAGGTCAAGCCGCAGCTCCGCGAGCTGCTGACGCAGTACGGGCCCATCGGCCTGATCTGGTTTGACGTGCCCGTCAAGATCACCAAGCAGCAGAGCCAGGAGCTGGTGGACCTGGTGCGGTCCATTCAGCCCAACACGCTGATCAACAGCCGCATCGGACACGGGCTGTACGACTACGTCTCGGCGATGGACAACGACAACCCGACGGCCGGCTACAATCAGCCGTGGGAAACGCCGGCGACGATGAACAACAACTGGAACTACGCTGCCAACGACAACGCGTACAAGAGCCCCAAGGAGATCGTCCGCACGCTGGTGGACATCGTCTCCAAGGGCGGCAATTACCTGCTCAACATCGGCCCGACGCCCGAGGGCACGTTCCCCGGTCCGTCGGTGCGGCGGCTGCAAGACCTTGCCAAATGGATGGGCCCGCACAGCGAGAGCATCCACGGCGCCGGCGCCTCGCCGCTGCCGCGACAGTACGTCTACCGCTGGGGCCGCGTGACCACCAAGGGCTGCCGCCTGTTCCTGCACATCTTCGATTGGCCCCTCGACGACACGCTGACGCTGGCCGGCGTGCGCAACAAGATCCGCAAGGCGTACCTGCTGTCTGACAAGACAAAGAAGCCCCTCAAGTGCACTCGCAGCGCGCAAGGCGACCTCAGCGTGTACGTGCCCGCGGAAAAACTGCCCGCGCGGCTGCTGGACGACATCGACACCGTCGTCGTGCTCGAGTTGGCCGGTGCGCCGGACATCGACCCGCGCGTCGTGCTGGGCAACAAGGACAAGACCGTCCTGGCCGCGTACGAGGCCAAGCTTCACGGACCCTATGCCTCGCACGTCGAGTGCGTCTGGGACGCCTGCGTGGCGATGGCGCCCGACTGGCAGGCCGGCGCCGACATGTGGGCGGCCCTGCCGGGGCAGTTCGCCGGCAAGCGCCTGAGCTGCGTGTCCAACTGGCGGGCGGAAGATTCGCTGAGCTGGGAGATCCGCGTCGATGAGCCCGGCACGTACGACATCGAGCTCTCTTACGACGCCCCGAAAGACTCCGTCGGCAGCGAGTTTGTCGTGACGGTTGGAACGCACGCCATCGAGGCCAAAGTCGAATCGCAAGGCTACGGCTTCGAGATGAAGAGCATCAAGCTCGGCAGCGTCGCCTTCGACAAGCCCGCAAGCTGTACGCTGTCGATCAGGCCCCAAACGATGACAGGCACGTGGCTGATGAATCTCGAATCCGTCACACTGACGCCAAGGTGAGAGCGTGAAGAAAAGTCCGTACGTCAGCCGCGGGGGCGAGAAGCTGGCCGCGGCGCTCGAGGCCTTCGCCCTCGACGTGCGGGGGATGACCTGTGCCGACTTCGGCGCCAACGTGGGCGGCTTCACCGACTGCCTGCTCCAGCGCGGGGCCGCCAAAGTCTTCGCCATCGACACCGGCTATGGCGACCTGGCCTGGACGCTTCGCAAGAACCCTCATGTGGTCGTGATGGAACGCACCAACGCCCTGCACTGTCCGGCCGCGGCCGCGGTCGATCTGGTCGTCATCGACATGGCCTGGACGCCGCTGGCGCTGTCGGTGCCGGCCGCGGCCAAATGGCTCGCCCCCGGCGGGCGCATCGTCGCGCTGCTCAAGCCGCACTACGAGCAGGCCAAGCTCGCCGGGCTCAAGCCCGCCGAGGCGCTGACTGCCGAGGCGTCCGCGTCCGTCGCCGACGAAGTCTGCCGCCGCCTCGCCGAGGCCGGATACCCCGTCGCCTCTCGCGCCCTGTCCCCCCTCGAAGGCAAGGGCGGCAACATCGAGTTCCTGGTGCTGATCCAGAGCGTCTGACGATCTGTCGCGTCAGAGACTGCATGCGCGGAACGATGGGCCGCTTGCGGCTTGGCAGTTGTTGCACATGAGGCACAGAGCGATAATGTTGCCATGAGATACCATTTCACTGCGGTTGCGATAGTGTCGATTCTGGGCGGGGTGGTTTCGCTTGCGACGGCGCAGGCGGTCAGACCCGCCCCGGCGGGGCCGGCGCATCGACTGCAGTATCGCTGGGTGCGCGTGGGCGTCGACATGACCAGGGACGACAGCGTCGCCAAGGCTATCGCCCTGATCGAGCGAGCGGCCAAGGCGGGCTTCAACGGGATCGCCCTGAGCGACTCGTCGTTCACGCGGCTGGACAAGGTCACGCCCGCCTACGTGGCCAGCGCCCGCCGCGTGCGGGCGGCATGCCGCACCAACGCCATGGGCTGCTTCGTTTCGGTCATCCCGATGGGCAACAGCAGCACGCTGCTGGGGCTGGACCCGAACCTGGCGGCCGCCCTTCCGGTCAAGGACGCGCCGTACGTCGTGCGCGGGGGCAACCTGATGAGCGACGACGACGTCAGGCTCGTCAACGGCGGTTTCGAGACCGTTGCCCGCGATGGCGCGGAGGGCTGGCAGCGATTGCCCCGTGGCACGGCCGCCTGCGCGATCGACACCGCCGTAGCGTGCGAGGGCAAGGCGTCGCTGCGCGTGGCGGATGTGGATCGGCACTCGCCCTCGGGCGAGGCGCAGATGGTGCAGACGCTGAAGGTGCGGCCGTTTTCGTACTACCATGTTTCGGCCCTGGTCAAGACCCAGAACTTCACGGCGACCGATTACGCTCGCATCAGCGTCACGGCCGTCCGCGACGGCACGCGGCTGTGCTACTATCGGCCGGATATCCAGCCGACGCAGGACTGGAAGGTGATCCACATCACCTTCAACACGCTGGAATACGACCAGGTGACCCTCGGCGTGGGCTGCCCGTACAGCGCCAAGGGCGGGACGATCTGGTTCGACGACGTGCGCCTGGCAAGCGCCGGCCTGGTCAACGTCGTGCGACGCGGCGGCGCGCCGCTGAGCGTGACCAGCCGCGACGGCAAGATGCGCTACGTCGAGGGGCGCGACTTCACCGGCGCCGCCGACGCGCTGCTGGGCATGTCACCCTACGCCGGGTCGTACTCGATCTGGCACCGCCCGCCAGTGCCGGCCGTCCCCGCCGGCTCGCGCCTGCGCGAGGGCGACCGCGTGGCGATGAGCTACTATCACACGGCGATCATCGGGACGTGGCAGGTGACGGCCGACATGTCCGAGCCCAAGGTGATGGAGCTGCTCGACGCACACGTGGCGCGCGTGCGCGACCTGATGGCCCCGGACGGGTACTTCATGCAGCACGACGAGATCCGCGTGCAGGGCTGGGAGCCGGCCTTCGAGACCCGTAAGCTCACCAGCGGCGACGTGCTGGCCGAGAACATCCGCTCGTGCGCCGGCATCATCCGCAAGCGGGACCCGGGCAAGCCGATGTTCGTCTGGTCGGACATGTTCGACCCCACGCACAACGCCCGCACGAGCGGGAGGTACTATCTCGTCAAGGGCGCCGGCCCGTGGCGCCAGTCGTGGCGCGGCCTGCCCAAGGACGTGATCGTGATGAACTGGTACAGCCAGAAAGAGGGCCGCAGCGACTCACTGGGGCATTTCTCGCAACTGGGCAACCGGCAGATGCTGTCGGTCTGCTACGACAGCCAGTCCGAGCGCGATCAAATCCCGCTGTGGCTCAGCGAGGCCGCGGGCGTCAAGGGCCTCTGCGGCGTGATGTACACGACCTGGACGCAGCGATTCGACGACCTCGAAAACCTCCTCCCCGCCGCCCGCGCGGCATGGAAGTAGCGTTGGGCCGGGGACGGGGAATGGCCACAGAGGCTCAGAGGGTGCAGAGAGGCGGGCAAGACAACAGCTTTGCCATCAAGGGCACGACGATTACGAAGAGAATATTCAATTAGCCGCTGAGGTCGCTGAGGACGTTGAGGTCATAGACAGATAAAACAATTCTTCCTCTCTGTCCCGCCCTAAGACAATTGGAAATTCCAAATTGGAAATTGGAAATGGGTATAATGCGTGGACTCTGAAGGAGCACGATATGAACGCGCGAATGATGTGGATCACGCTGGTGGTTGCGGGCGTCGCGGCGATGCTGGCTGGCGGGTGCCACACGGCGTATCAGTGCCCGATCCTGCAGCCGATGACGGGCGGGAACATCCCCGCGCCGCTGCCGCCGCAGCCCAACGACGCCTCCGACATGGGCTCGGGCGCGCCGCAGCGCGGGTACTGGGGCGGCGTGGCCGCGGGGCCATGGCCCGAGGGCGACGCGTACAAGGTCACCGGCTATCGCGACGGAATCCGCTTCTACGTCGTCCAGTACACCGACAAGATCTATCGCGGCGGCGACATCCTCAACGAGCAGGGCATCGCCTCGATCAAGGACCTGGGCGTCAAGACGATCATCTCCGTCACGCCCAGCGACCGCGAGCGCGAGCTGGCGTCGGCCGGGGGCATGACGCTGGTCGAGATCCCCTTCGGCGCCGGCGACATGTCGGCCGAGAACCTGGCGGCGTTCCTGACGGCCGTCGACAAAAGCCCCAAGCCGATCTACGTGCACGACTTCGACGGCACGCTGCGGGCCGGCGCGCTGATGGCCCACTACCGCATCCACAAAGACAAGTGGACCTTCGACCGCGCCATGCACGAGTGGCACCGCCTCGACGTGAACGTCTGGGACTACGGCCACATGGTCGAGGTAATTCGGGAAAACAGTAGCCAGTAGCCGGTAGCCGGTAGAAAAGATACACTGGCGTCAGGTCGGGCTACGGGATACTGCTTCTGACGGGTGCGATATGAAACGATGGGCCGCTCTGGTTGTGGGGCTCTACGCGCTGGTAATGCTGGCGCTGGTTCTTCCCGTGCTCATGCTGTCCTGGGGCGTGCGGCTGGACGAGGTCGCCCGGCTCTTCGCCAGGGAACCGGGGCCGTGGGTCGTCGTGGGGATCTACGTGCTGCTCTTTGGCGGCTGCCAGTTGCTTCTGCTGCTGGTTCCGGTGCGAGCGACCGGCGGGCGGCCTGTCCCGCGGCGGCGGCTTATCGTGCCGGCGATCACCGTAGCCCTCCTGGCGGCGCTGTTGCTGGGCTCGGGCGTCTTTGCCGTCGGCCTGGCCATCTTCGGCGAGCACGATGAAGCCCTGTTTTTCATCGGGGCAGCTCTGGCGCTGCTGGTGGCCGGATGGGCGTTCTGGAGCTACATCTTCTACATCAAGGCGCGCGACCGCGAACCGGTGGCGGCTGTGAATCGCATGGCCAGATGGCTGCTGGCCGGGAGCATCCTGGAATTGCTGGTGGCTGTGCCGACGCACATCGTCGTCCGTTGCCGCCACGATTGCTGCGCGCCGATCGGCACGTTCTGGGGCATCACGTGCGGCCTGGCCGTGGCGCTGCTGTCGTTCGGCCCGGCGCTGTTCCTGCTCTTCGCCGACCGCGCCAGAAGAATTACCCCGACGCTCCCACCCGCGACCGAAACGCCACAGGCGCAATGCTAGCGAGATCGCCGCGGGTACCGCTCAGCCCGACTACGGGCTACAGGCTGCTGTTTCAGGCATCGGCCGCCCCATGCCAGTTCAGGGCGCTGGCGATCATCAGGACGTGTGAAACTTCCTCTTCAATCACTGCGTCGACGCGTTTCTGCGCCGTGCCGCCGGGAAGCATCTTGCGCATCCCCTGGAAGAACTTCACGCTGTCCTTTTCAAACACCAGGGCGCGGCGGAGCATTTCGGTGCTGCTTGGCGAGGCCGCCACGTCGCCCAGCGTCTGTTCCAGGCCCCGCGCCAGCATCCCGACCTCGGCCGAGACCGGCCCGGCAACGGCGGACCTGATGTCCTTGTCATGCCGCAGGCCCAAGAAGATGTTCTCGTGCACCTGTTCGAGGGCGGCCAGTTCCGCCAGCAGTTGCCGCGTTCGGCGGTCGTCGACGGCCTTGGCCGCACGTGCGTAAAAATCGCACGCGGCCTTCTCGATCTGCTCGGCCAGCCGGATGACGTCATTGGCGGTCAACTCAATACCCATGATGCGGCTCCCGCCCTCCCCGACTGTATAATAGCCGCCGCGAGAGGCCTTGCCGAATGTTTTCCCGTATGCGTCAAGAAGGAGCCGCCATGGCCGCTTACCTGATTGCTTTCGTCGACGTGACTGATCCGCAGCGGTACGCCCGCTACACCGCCGTCACGCCGGGCATCATCAAGAAGTTCGGAGGACGGTTCCTGGTCCGCGGCGGCGAGGTGCGCACGGCCGAAGGCCCGCCCGAGACGCGCCGCCTCGTCGTGATCGAGTTCGACTCGATGCAGCGCGTGCAAAGCTTCTATGACAGCCCCGAGTATCAGCAGGCCAGGCTCCTGCGCGTCGATGCCGCCATCGGCACGCTGCTGCTGGCGGCGGGTGTGGAAAAATAAGTCCTATAGGTCTTATCGGTCCTATGGGACTCATAGGACCGATAGGACCTATGAGTTCTTCACGCGATGCCGTCGGGGCCGGGTTCTTCCCCTTTGGGGCGGTGCTTCCAGCGGCGGTGCACCCAGAGGTATTGCTCGGGACAGCGGCGGATGGCTTCCTCGAGGCCGCTGGTGTACGCCTGCGTGATCCATCGCACCGGGTCGTCCTGATCGGCCCACTGGTCGGGCGTGATCACGCACGAGATGCCGAAGTCGAACGAGAACTCCTCGTTGAGACGGTGGCCGTACCCGACGATCAGCGTGGCCTTGTGATTGATCGCCAGCAGGGCGATGGATTTGTACGTGCTGGCCTTGCGGCCGAAGAAGTCGACGAACATGCCCTTGCGTCCGGCGTCCTGGTCGGCGATGAACCCCACCACGCCGCCGGCGGCCAGGATGCCGTCGACCTGCTCGGTGGCGCCTTTCTTGTCCAGGATTCGCAGCCCTGTCTTCTCGCGGTAGCCCAGGATGTACTCGTTGGCGTAGGGGTTGTCCAGCGAGCGGGCCACGGCGTAGCAGTCGAAGCCCAGCGTCGCCAGCGTGTACCCCAGCACTTCCCAGTTGCCCAGGTGGCCGGTGATCAGAATGATCGGCGTGCGGTGCTCGGTCAGCATGCGGATTTGCTCGGGGTCCTGCAGCAGCTTGACGTACCGCCGCCACGACGTGGGCTTGATCAGCCGCGTCGTCAGCAGCACCTCCATGCCGAGGTACACCAAGCTCCGCACCGACGCCCGGGCGACCTGCTCGTAGCGTTCCTGCGGCCAGTCCGGAAAGCTCAGCCGCAAGTGCTGCAGCGCCCGATTGCGATGCCGCTTGTCCAGGCGGTACAGGATGTTCCCGATCAGCCGCGCCGTGGCGTAATTCGCCCGCCACGAGAACATGTGCACCCCCATGGCAAAAAGCCGCAGCCCCACGTACTGCAAGTAATCGAGCACTTTGTTGCGCGGCTTGGCCATGAGCCGGGTATTCTACGAAAAATTTCCAATTTCCAATTTCCAATTTCCAATTTGGTAATGACAGCCCCACGCGCACATGCCCAGATCGCTTTGCTCAAGACTGCAGATTACAGATTGAAAATTGAAGATTGAAAGAGCTAGCTTCGCCCCTTGAGGCCGCGGCAGCGGGGGCAGATGCGGTTGGCGCGGCTGGTAGACTCGAAGGTCTTGTCGCAGCGCAGACAGGTGCGGGTCTTGGCGTCGGTGGTGTCGACGGGGGCTTTTACGTGTTTGTTCTTATATCCTGTGGCGCCCATGGAAGTCTTTCGCCCGATCGGGCCCGGCGGCAAAATGTCGCAGGCGGGGCCGGCCCGAAGACCGGCCCGCCTGCTTGAGATCCGGACAACAGCGGGTATTAGTACCGGCGTCCGCCGCCACCGCCGTAACCGCCCGAACGTTCGGGGCGGGGCTTGGCTTCGTTGACCGTCAGGGCTCGCTCGCCGTGGGTCTTGCCGTTGAGGGCGGCAATGGCGGCCTGGGCTTCGCTGTCCGAGCCCATCTCGACAAAGCCGAAGCCTTTGCTGCGGCCGGTGGCTTTGTCCATGATGATGACGGCGCTTTCGACAGTGCCGTGCTGTGCCAGCAGAGCCGACAGTTCGTCATCCGTCACATCGTACCCGAGGTTTCCGACATACAACTTTTTGCCCATTGAGGTTTCTCCTGCTAAGGGCGCGTGGATCCTTTTTTATCTTTCTGGGATCCGTTCGAAAGGGGCTGGCAGTCCAAGCCCAAGGAGTCAGGAGCGTCAGGCGGGAGTTAATGGCGGGAACGTCGTTCATGCCGGTGATCACGTGTGACGGACCGAACAGGAACATTCTACCACACGTACCCAGCCAATGGGAAGAAAAACCCAACCCGCCACTGACGCCGTGGCCGCCCGCTACGCAGAGGATGGATGAGTGGACGACTGGATGGCTGGATGGGGCCGTGGCCGGGCTGCTCAAGAGAGACTCTGGCAAGAGCCACGGGATCGGCCTGGGCGATGCGATCGTGGCCGCCACGGCGATGGCGCACAAAGCGGCCCTGCTGACGCTCAATACGAAGCATTATCCGATGCTGTCGGGTCTGAAGATGGCGCATGTGGAAAAACAGCAATCGGTAGTCAGTAGGCAATAATTTGTCAGCGGGAAGACGTGGTCAGTCTCTCGTTAGCGCTTGCCTCGCGGGTTTCTACGCGTCAGGGGAAACAACCCGTCGAGGAAGATCGACCGCTAACAAAACGAATCGTCGTCGCCGAGTGTTGCAGTTCCCCCAGGATCTAGGACCAAGGATCTAGGATCGCGCCCTATCCCCTATGACGTGCGCCCTCTACCCTATTTAACCGCCGCGATAATAAGCGAATTATTCTGCCCGCCGAATCCCATCGAGTTGCTCATGACGTATTTGAGCTTCGCTTTTCTGGGCGTGTTGGGCACGTAGTCCAGGTCGCAGTCGGGGTCGGGGGTGGTCAGGTGGGCGGTGGGGGGGATGGTGCCGTCGCGCAGGGCTAACACGCACGTCATCAATTCGGTGGCACCGGCGGCGCCGATCAGGTGGCCGAGCTGGCTCTTGACCGACGAGATGGGGATGGCCGGAGCGTGGCGGCCGAAGGCGGCTTTGACGGCGCGGGTCTCGACGATGTCGTTCTGCTTGGTGCCCGTGCCGTGGGCATTGATGTAATTGATCTGCTTTGGCGAGAGGCCGGCGTCGGCCAGGGCGGCGGTCATGGCCGCGGCGGCCCCGGCGCCCTCGGGGTCCTGGTCGGTGATGCGGTAGGCGTCGGCGCTGCTGCCGTAGCCGACGATCTCGGCCAGCATCGGCGCGCCGCGCTTTTTGGCGGCGCGATATTCCTCCAGGATCATGATGGTGGCGCCCTCGCCGATGACGAACCCGTCGCGCGTCAGGTCGAAGGGGCGGCTGGCGGTTTCCATCTCGTCGTTGCGGCGCGACAGGGCGGTCAGTCGCGTAAAGCCGGTAATGGCCATCGTGTGGACCATGCTGTGGGCCCCGCCGGTGATCGCCGCGTCGATGTCGGCGGCGCGGATCTGGCTGGCGGCTTCGCCAATAGCCTGCGTGCTGGCGGCGCAGGCCGTCAGCACGTTGTAGGCCGGCCCGGCCACGCCGAATCGGTTGGCCAAGTGCGCCAGGACCATGTTGGCTTCCTGCTCGACCTCGCGGTAGAGCTCCATGCGATGGAAGGCGAGCTTGGCCCAGGCGGCGGTGTCGACCGCGCCGCCGCGCCAGGAGTCGATAATGCAGCTCATGAAGTTGTCGAAGTCCAGTCGCCCCTCGCCGCTGCCCAGGTACAGACCCAGCGCCTCGCGGTCGAGCGTGTCGCGCTGGGCCAGGCCGGCGGCCTGCCAGGCCTGAACGGCGGCGCCGATGGCGAAATGCGTGTGGCGCCCGGCGGTGGCGTGGCGGGCGGCGTCGGGAACGTGGTCTTCGAGATGATAGTCTTTGACCATCGCGGCAAAACGTGAGGGAAAGGTGGTGGCGTCGAAAGTTGTAATCGGGCCAAAGCCGCTCTGCCCGCCCAGCAGGGCCGACCAGGTTTCCTCGACGGTGTGGGCCAGCGGGTTGACCGTGCCCATGCCCGTGATGACCACGCGTCGCTTCATGCGGGGTACCTCTTGAGGACGCAGGCGGCGGATTGTCCGCCGACGGTGAACGAGGCGCAGGCGGCGGCGCGCAGGGGCGTCCAGGCGGCGGTGGGCTGGAAGGTCAGCGAGCTCGGGGCGGCCGGGGCGGTGAAGTTGACCGTCGGGGGAATGGTCTGCGTGTGCAGGGCCATCGCCGCGGCGATGGTGCTGATTCCGCTGGCGCCGGCGAAGAGGCTGCCCATCGCTCCGGTGGCGGTGCAGGCGGCCAGCGGGGCGGCGCGGCCGGTCAGCGCGACGGACCAGGCGGCGGTCTCGGCGTCGTCCTCGGCGGGCACGGCCGTGCCGTGCGGCAGGGCCAGGTCGATCTGGTCGGGGGCCAGGGAGGCTTTAGCCAAAGCGCGGCGCAGCGCCGCAGCCACATTGCCGCAGGTGGGTCGTCGCAGGTCGACGGCGGCCGGATCGGACGCCGCTGCCCAGCCGACGACCTCGGCGTAGATTCGGGCCTTGCGGGCGCGGGCGTGCTTGAGCTCCTCGAGGATGATCAGCCCGCCGCCCTCGCCGATGGCGGTTCCGGCATGCGAGGCGTCGAAGGGGCAGCACGCCGAGGCGGGCTCGTCGTTGCGAGAAACGCAGGTGCGGCCCAAGAGCGTCTGGCGGAGCAGGCCCATGGGGTTGAGCTTGCTCTCGGCCGCCCCCGCCAGGACGACGTCGGCGGCGCCGCGGCGGATCCAGCTAGCGGCCTCGGCGACGGCGAGGTGGCCGCTAGCGTCGCCGCAGGCGATGGTATTGCTGGGCCCGCGGCACTGATGAAGAATAGTGCTATGGCAGGCTAGCATATTTGGAAGATATTTCAGCAGCCACAGCGGGGCAAGGTTTTCCATCGCGCCGCTGCCCCAGGCGCGGAAGTCGAAGCGGCCGTCGGACAGGCTGCTGACCAGCGCCGAGCCCAGTTCGTTCATGTCGGCGCACATCAGGCCCGAGCCGATATTGCAGCCGAAACGGCGCGGGTCGGGCACGTGGCCGGGACCCGGTGCCGAGGGCGTGCTCAGGCCGGCGTCGCGGATCGCCAGGTCCGCGCAGGCGACGGCGATCTGGATGTCGCGGGCCATGACCTTGACGGCCTTGCGGTAGTCCTTGGGCACGAAGTCGCGTGCGGAGAAATCGGTCAGCGGGCCGCAGATCTGCGTGGGGAAGTTGGACGGGTCGAAGTCCTCGACGCGGCGGACGCACCGCCGCCCGGCCAGGGCGGCCGACCAGAACGCCTCAATGCCCACGCCCGAAGGGGCGACGGGCCCCAGCCCCGTGATGACGACGCGTCGGTCAGCCATTGTGCAGCTCCGGCGCGGCACGACCGCCCGGCGGAAGAATCAGTCAGGAAACCTTTGTAAGCACGTAATTACAAATGGTCTGTACGCGAAACAACGTCGACATTCGATTGATGTCCGGGTCCTTCTCGAAGTCGGTGAAGTCGGCGTGGGGCATGCGTTCTTTGAGGCGCTGAAGGCCGCTGGTGGTCAGCTTGCCGTCCTGCACGAAGTCGGGATTGTTGAGCACGTTGTCGGGGAACAGCTCGCCGCGCGGGATGGTGATGTTGAAGGCCTTCTCGATGCGGAACACGATGTCGAGAAAGTCGATGGACTCGGCGCCGAGATCTTCGGTCAGCGTGGCCTCGGGCGTGACTTCGTCTTCTTCGACGCCCAAGGCATCGACCAGCGTCGCCTTCACTTTTTCAAAAACTTCTGCCTGGTTCATCGGCCGGTATCTCCTAAAGTGCCGGTTCTTGTTCACCCACAGGCACAGCGGCATCGCCGCCCGCCCAGGAATTGGATATGTATAGGAGTTCCGCCTGCCGATGTCAACCTTATCGGCGCGAGAAAACGTGCCCGGGCCGCTCAGGCGTTGAACCGCTCCCACATCTTCTGCACCTTCATCAGTGCGTCGATGTAGTCCTGCCGGAAGATCCCCTCGTCGGTGGGCGGGACGTTGAAGACCAGATTCGCCCGCCGCTGGTGGCAGAGCAGGCGCATGGCGAACAGCTCCCGCGCATCGCGCACGTACGCGTGCGGTCCGCCGAACCAGAGCAGGTCGGGCTTGTCGTCCATGCACGTGGCGATCTCGCAGGGCAGGAAATATTCCTTGGCCGCCCCGGCCTCGCCGGTGACGTCCTGGCCGAGCATGAAGCGGTCGAGCGTCCAGAACGGCGGCAGGGCCGTCTCCATCACGACGATATCCGTCGGCCACGTGTACGGTTTGACGATCGTCTTCATGCCGTCGGTCTGGAAGTCGGCGTTCATGGCGACGACGGCTTGGGGCTGCAGCCTGGCGGCGAGGTTGTACACCCGCCGCCGCGCGGCCGGCGTGTAATTGTTGGGTCCGTCGATCCACACCTCGCCGATGGGCCCGTACCAGGTCATCAGCTCGGTGAGCTGCCCGCAGAGATAGTCCATGTACGCTTCATAACGGGCGGCCTTGTCGGTGATCGTGCAGGGCGTGTCGCCGAAGTCCTCCGCCGACTCGCCGCTGTAGTAGAATCCCGGCATCAGCCCGCAGCGGCGACAGGCGGCGACGAACTGCCCCATCACGTCCACCGGCACCGGGCTGTTGAGCACGTGATTGCGGTTGAGCTTGCCCGGCCAGAGGCAGAAGTTCGAGCAGTGCTTGGCCGTCAGGATCGCGTACTTCATCCCCGCGTCGCGGGCGACGGAGACCCAGGAGCCGACGTCCAGCTTGCTGGGCCGGTACCACCCCAGCGGCCCCGGCCGTGACGGCAACTTGCTCATCGCGAAGGTCGTGCCGCCGTAGTGGATGAACATCCCGTACTGCAGACTGCGCCACGCCTCGAGCGCCTCGGGCGTCAACCGCTGATGTCCGCGCAGCGTCGAACTCTCTCGCGGAAACGACGTCAGCGGTTTGGGCGTGCCCACGTGAATCTCGGCGGCCGGTGAACAGCCGGCCGAAGCCAGCGCGTAAGCGCCGGCTGCAGCAGCGGCGCCTTTCAGGACATCGCGTCGCGTGGTGCGGTTTTCCATTTGAGCGCTCCAGAGATTTTGCCACAGAGATCGCAAAGAGCACGAAGAGAAGAAACCCAGGAAACTATTCTTAAGGCTCATGCAGCGACCGAATGCGGATGTCGCGGAAGGTCACTTCGCCGCCTTCGGCGAACAGTTGCACCCGATCACCGGCGGGGTTCCAGAACCGCGTGGTGACAGTGCGAAAACGCATCAGCTCCGCGTCGATGATGTCGTTGCGGCAGATGATGTCGACCTCGAAGGGCTTGTCGAGATCATCCACTTCATGAATGCCCGGCGTGCCCCAGTTCGTGCCGGCGCTGTCGACAATGGCCGAATAGACAGCCGTGCGGTTGATGGGATCAAAGGCCAGCTCGCAGCCGTCGTCGGCTTGAGCCCCGCCGCGCAGGCGCAGGCCGAACTTTTTGACCCCCGGCTGCGGCACGATCGTCATCGTGATGCGCACATCGCCGGCGATGTTGGGGATGACAGCCTTGGCTCGCTGATCGGCGGCCTTGAGCGTCAGCGCGAGCTGCGCAGGAAGGTCGTCGCTGCAGGGCGGGATCAACTCGGGGACGAACTTCACACCGAGAATGCCCTCGCTGTTCTGCACCAGCTCGCGCAGGATCAGGTTGCCGCCCCAGCCGCCATCTTCGAGGAAGCCGGCGTAGATGTAGCGTCCCTCGCCGAAGCGGGCGACCTTGGGCACGCTCATGTTGTCCAAGCTCCGCGGGTGGTGCTCCTCCCACGGGCCAAACTCTCCGCGGCTGCGCCACAAGTTCATCCCGCCCATGAAGTAGTACCAGTCGCCCATCTTGAAAAGGTTGGGGCACATCTCGATGCAGTAACGCGAGTCGGTCTCGATGAACGGTTCGGCCGCCGGCGTCCAGGTCCGCAGATCCGGCGAGGTCAGGCGGTCGAGGCGGATGGTCTTGTCCGTCCGCTCGCCGTAGCGGATGAGGTGATACGTGCCCGCCGCGTCCGTATAGACCTCGCAGTCGCCGCCGTAGAGGAACGGGTGAGGGTCCTGCTTGGTGAAGTGGATCCCGTCGGTGCTGGTGGCGAGTTGGATGCCGTGATGGGGCCACTTCTTATCGTAGCACGGGCAGGGATAGTACCAGTGATACACGCCATCATGCACGGCCACCCCGCCGGTGCCGTTCCACGCCTCCCACTGCTCGCTGATGGGAATCGTCACCGGGTGGTGCGTCCAGGTCTTCAGATCGCGCGTCGTCGCCTGCCAGATTTCCAGCCCGCCGTGGCCGCCGTCCCACTTGCTGTGCATGTTGCGGCGCAGGATCAGGTAGAACAGGTGGAACGTGCCATCGTGCCAGAAGGGGATGCAGTCGCCGGCCTTGCTGTTGTGCCCGCGCGGGCGGAAGTACTGCATGCTCTTTGCCGGCGGGCCCAGGATCTCCAGCTCGCGCCGGGCGGCGGTCTGCGGACCGCCGGAGATCGCCGCCACCTCGTCGGCCGTCAGCGCCCGGTCCCACACGGCCACGTGATCGACCAGGATGTTCTGCCCCGCCTGGCCGGCGCCGATCCGGAACGGCTGCGTGCTGTCGCGAGTGGCGCCGATGGGGTACTCCTCGTCCACCAGCACGCCATCCACATACAACAGCAGCTTGGGCCCGGTGAAGCACACCACGATGTCGTGCCAGCCCTTCGCGCCGATCCTCTGTACCGGGCAGCAGATCTTCATCACGGCGTTCTGGATGTCCTCCAGCAGCGGATAGTCGCGCTCGGGAAATCGCAACTGGATGTCGCGCCGCGCGGCGTTGACCTCGTCGGCGCCCCAGATAACCTCCAGCAGCGACTGGCAGCCGTCGATCGAACGAGGCAGGCCCGGCTTGAACATCCAGGCGTAGATTGTGCTGCGCACGCCGAAGAGGTTGCGGTCCTGCATTGGCATTGTGCGGCCGTCGAGAGCCCGCAGCGACAGACTCACCTGGGCGTCGCCGCCGTCGCTGCCCAGGATCGGATGCAGCCACGCCCCGTCGAGGTCTTTCATGCGGATCGCGACCGCGAAGGCGGACCTGCCAAACTGCATCGCGGCGTCGCCGGCCAGCGACAGGCGCCCGCCGCGGATGCGGGCGGCCCTGCCGTCGCCGCCGCGGGCGAGCGAGTCGGCCCGCTCGGCGCCCGAAAGCTCCACGCCCAGTTCGACCTCTCCGTGCGGCTCAAGCGAGAGGCCGCCGGCGGCAGGGCGGTCGTCGTTCATGTGCCAGAGGTGCGAGGCATCCTGAAACGGATTGTTCATACGATCCACCATTTCCTTCGTGGCAGTGACTACGACAACGATGACTATAATACCCTCGTGGCCGGATCGGGATCGGAAACTTCAACCAAGGGGGGATGACGATGACCATGCACGCAGGCGAAACAGCCAAGAAGGACGTCGATTGCATTTGCTCCGATTGCGACACCATGATGCATATCGACCAGGGGCAGGAAATTCCTGAATGCCCCTGCGGCGGCACGGACTTTGAAGAAGTGGAAAAGACCAGTGTCGGCTCCAGGAGGAGCAGCCAGAGCAGCAAGAGCAGCGATTGGGACGACAGCGACACCGAGTAGCCGACCCGCTGGACGGGCTCTGGCTGGAATCCGAGGGGATACCCCTGCCGGCGCGCCGGCGCCGGCAGGGGGGCAGAGTCTCGGAATTATCGCGACGTATTGACGGCCGGGAAATCCCAGGGATCGAGCGCCAAATCGCAAACAACCGCAAAATAGACCATCGGATGCGTGTATAATCCCGGCCGTGAAAAAGCCCGCCACATCGTGCGCCTTGATCGCCATGGCCCTGTGCATGGTCCTGCCGGCCGGATGCGGGTGGAAGGTGTGGATCTGGAACTGGGATTGGCCCAAGCCCCAGCCGGCGTCGGCGCCGGCGAGCGGGCCCGCCACCGAGCCGGCGATGGAGCCTGTGCCGCTGCAACAGTCGCGCGCATACAGCGAGACGGTCACCGGACGTTTCGTCTCGCTGTGTGATTTTGAAGACTCGCCCGACGGGCCCGGGCATCGGCAGATGGACTGGTTCACCATCGCCAAGGGCCAGGGCGCCGCCGCGGGCAAGGGCAAGTTCGTCGTCAACATTACCCGCACTGGCGCCGGGGCGATGGAGGTTTCGCTGCTGGCGGGGGCCCGCCTGGTCTTCACGCCGCAGGAAGTGCACGACTTCAGCGGCTACACGCTGCTGTCGATGGCGCTGTACAGCGAAGCCCTGCGCGACGACCTGCGCGTCACGCTGCGGACGGACAAGACCGCCTGGACCTCGCCGCACACGATCGTCCAGAGCGGGTGGAACACCGTCCTGATCGACATCCAGCGCCTCGCCCGCGTGGCCGGGTTCGATACCAAGGCCGTCCGCGCCATCGAGATTGCCTTCGTCGACGCCGCCGGCCAGGTCACCTTCAACATCGACGACATCATGCTCATCGACAACCGCCGCGCCATCGAACCGACTCCGAGGGGCATCAAGCTGCTCAAGAGCGGCCTGGATTACACGATCGAGTTGCCCGGCCGCGGGCCCATGCACCTGAGCCAGAGCCCTGACGGCCTGTGGCGCCTCGGGGCCGACCAGCCCGTCGTCTCGATCGCAGCGGTGGGCCAGCCGGCGGCGGGATGGGAAGACCTCGAGCCGATGGGCCCGCGCCGCGTCGGGTCCGTTGAGTTGATCGAACACAACGCCTCGCGCCTGCGCATCGCCAACATCTGGTACTTCCCCACCCAGGCCGGCGAGTGGGCGTCGCTGGCCGTACGGCAGATCCGCTGGGACCTCACCTTCTACGCCGACGGCCGGGCCGTCACCGGCATCGAGGTCAACAACGCCGGCGGGCGGGCCATCAGCGCCTTGCGCATCCACCTGCCGGCCACGGTCGCCTGGAGCCTGGGCAAGCGAGGCAGCGACCTGATCGCGACGCAGTTCCCCGGCCCCGTCGCACGCTGGAGCTACCTGCAAGCCGCGCCGGGCGAGAGACAGGAGGCGTACCTGGCATCGTTCCTGGCCCCGGGCAGCGTGCAGACGACGATGGGGCAGATCGAATACGCCGCCGGCGACATCCACCGCGACGGGTTCGACGAGTCGCAGGGCTGTTACTACCTCAAGGCCGACGCTGGCGGGCACTGCCGCTTCACCATCGCGCCCCCGCCCGCCCCGGCCTCGCAACCCGCCTCGGCCGCCACGCGCGCCGCTGGCGTGGCCGACCCGGTCTTCCTTATCGCCGGACCATGGAAAGGACCCGTCCGGGCCCAGGCGATGGGCCGCCCGATCACCTCAGTGACGCCCGTCGACGAGACTCACGTGCTCTTCGTCCTTCCCGAAAACGTGCGATATCCCGTGGCGGTTGAAGTCACGGGGGAAGATGAAGATAGTAGCCGGTAGGGCCTGTTGCCCAGCAGCGGCCTCGCGTGGTGACCGCGACGTTGCACTGCCGCGGGAGCATCCAACTCATGGGCTTGTACTGCCCGGCAGTCTACGTCATCGCCGGGCCCGAATCGAGTTTCCCTGCCCGCAGCCATTGGGCCGCTACCGGGCGGGCTCTGGCGGGTTTTATGGTTCTGTCAACAGGAGACGTTTTCGGGCATGAATCGCTATCGGGTCATTATGATCGTGGCGGTGTTGTGCGCGGCCGCGGGGGGGCAGGAGGTTCCGCCACCGCCGCCGCGCGAGCCGGCTGTCGCGCAGGCGTGCGACAGGGCGCTGCAGATCGCCACGGCGCAGCAGTACGACCAGATCGAGCCGTTCATCAAGCAGATCGAGCAGGCCGCCGCGGGCAATGGCAAGCTGCTCTCGGCTGTGGGGGAACTGTACGCGTGGTTCGGGCACAACAAGCTGGCCAGCGAGACGTTCACCAAGGCCAAGGATCCCAAGTCGCTGGACTTTTCCGCCAGCCGGCGCGGCGTGATCGCCGACGTGCCCCGCGAGGCGGAGATGGAGATGCGCTGCGACGCCATCCGCGCCCTGGGCGCCGAGACGGCGGCGTCGTCGGCCTTGCAGCCGCGCGAGGCGCAGGACCTGCTCGACCAGACGCTGACGAAATACTCGTGCCTTCGCCTCAACGAAACGCATTTTTCCTCGGCGTGGTACGCATGCGACCAGTCGCTCAACGCCATGCCGGCGGCGCGGCTGGAGGGCATTCGTAGCGAACAGGACCTTCAGGCCCGCAACCGCGCCGTCCAGGCCGCCCGCAGCGGCGACTTCGACCAGGCCCTGCGGCTCTTCCGCCGCTATCCCTGGGCCGCCAGCGTTCACGAAGCCCTGCTGGACCTGGGCGAACTGGCCGTGCGCCAGCATCGCCTGCACTGGGCCGCCGCAGCGGCCCGCGACGTGCTCACGCACGCCGCCATGGCACAGGCTGGAAAGCCTGCGCCACCGGAAGCCGGCAACGACCTTCGCGGTCGCGCCCAGGTGCTGCTGTGGCTGACGATGGTTCAGACGCCGCAGGGGCGGGTCGAGCTATCTGGCACGGCCGTCAATGACGCGGCCCTGCCGTGGCGCGGCGGCACGGCCAGCGCGGCCCAGATCAAAGCGGCGCTGCTGAAGCAATCGCCGCAATCCCAGACAGCGGGTCCGTCCCCAGTTCTTGCGGTCACGCTGCCGGCGGGATGGACCTCGCTGGGCCGCCGTAGCGACGAGGGCGTCGAGCTGTCGCTGCACGTGGCCTGGCCGGTGAGCTGGGCGCAGGACACGCCGCGCGGGTTGCTCGTCGGCTGTGCCGGGAGCATCGCCCTGCTGAGCCAGGGCTCGCAGCCGCTATGGTCGCGCACGCCGGCGCCGCCGGCGGCGATGAAAGATTGGGGCCCGGCGTCGCAGGACTGGCGGCTCGCCTACGACCGCCAGGGCGCCAGCGGCCTGGGCGTGCACGCGCCGGTGGTGACGACGATCACGGCCGCCGGCTCGCGCACGCGGACCGTCGCCTGCCAGTTTGAAGATCAGCAGGCCCCCGAGGCAATCACCGTCTGCGACCTGGCCGACGGCGCCGTGCTCTGGACCACGCGCGACCGCCCCGACTGGCAGAAGATGCGCCCGCTGTGCCGCCCGCTGGCCGCCGACGGCCGCGTGTTCGTGCTGGCCACCGAGATGAAGGAACCGCCCCACTTCTGGCGCGTGCACGAGCGAGCGGGCGTCCTCAACGCCGCCGGGGCGGGCGATTCGCCGCTGCTGCTGGTCGGCCTGGACGCCGCCGACGGCCGCATCCTCTTTAAGCACGTGCTTGGCACGGCGACCGATCCGGTAGCCGAGTTGATCCGCAGCGGCTGCGGGATGTCGATCTTCGACGGGGCGGTCTACTGCTCGACCAACGGCGGGTTCGTCGCCCGCGCCGACTGCCGCGACGGGATGATCGCCTGGATCAAGGGCTATCCGCAGGCGTTCCAGGCCGCCAAGCCGCCGATCCAGTACAGCCGCGAGGGCGGCGGTCCTATCGTCGTCGGGCGGGCGGTGCTGACGGCCCCGCGCGACCACAGCGGCGTCGTCGCCTTCGACCGCGACAGCGGCAATCTGCTCTGGGAGCGGCCGATGGTTCCCTCCGACCGCCTGGCCGGAGTCAGCGGCAGCGTGCTCATCACCGCCAACACGCGATGGCTGGCGGGCATCGATATCGCCAGCGGGCGCATGCTCTGGTGCCGCAAGCTGCCCGCGGCCATCGTCAGCCAGGCGGGCATTGCCGGCGACAACGTGCAGGTCATCTGCCAGGACAAGCTGCTGCAGTTCGCGGCCGCCACGGGCGCGCCTGCCGGCGAGAGCGCCATCGACGCCGCCACCGCCGAGCCGGTCTTCCTGGGCGATCAGCGCCTGGCGATGGTGACCGTGCCGCCGCTGCCGGCGCCTAAAGAGGCCAAGACGCCCTCGCGGCCGCTCCAGGCGCCACTGCAGGAAGTGCTGAACCTTCCGCTGGCGCAATCGCAGATCTTCGTGCCGGCCCCGCACGAGACAACCGCCCCCGTCGCGGCCGTGCTCACCGACCGCCTGCTGACGTGCATTCGGACGAATCCGACGATCGAGGTCGCGTGGCAGCGGCTGCTGCCGGCGCGGCCGGGCAAGGGCACGATCATCGGCAAGAACGTTCTGCTGGTGACGGGATCGAATGTCGCGGCCTTCGACGCCGCTGGCGGCAAGCCGGCATGGTCGGTCGATCTGCCGTTCAATCCCGAGAAACTCGACGGCGACGACAAGGCGGTCTTCGCCACCACCGACGCCGCCGGCGCTACGGCCTGGGCGGCGATGATCGATCCGGCGGCGGGGCGCGTGCTCTGGAGCCGCAACCTATCGGCCGAGGGGTTCACCACCGACAAGAACGCACACAAGGGATTCTTCCGCCGCCAGGGCGAGGGTCCGGCGACGGTGGGCATGGTGCTGAGCAAACCCGCCGGCAAGGACGTGCAGTACTGCGAGGTGCTGCTCAACGGCGCCTCGGGCGCCGTGGCGGGCGCTGCGCCGCTGGCGGTGGGCGAGCCGTGCCAGCACAATACCATCGCAGCCGGTCGCGACTGGGCGTTCTTCCAGGACAAGGAAACCGTGCTGCACATCATCCGCCGCGGCGGCGCCGGGGCCGACTGGGGCGAGAAGCTTCCCATGCGGTGGATACCATACGACACGTACGAAATCTACGCGATGGCGGAAGGGCCGTACTACCGCCACCAGGGGCAGATCCTGCACTACAACGTCGCGGCCAATCGCAGCGTGACTTACCCGCCCGGTGGCAAGCCCTGGGGCGTGCACAGCATCCTGAACTTCCGCCGCCAGGGCAACACGCTGGCGGTCGTGTCGTCGATCCGTATCGCGATTCTGCACCGCTCGCTGAAGTGGCGCGAGATCCGCAAGCCCAGCGAGATGTGGCTGGACGTATACGAAGCCGACAGCGGCAAACTGCTCTACCACACCACGCTGGGCGGCGTCTCATGCTGGGACACGAGCTGGTACAAGTACAACCCCTCGGGCGGCGTGCTCGACAACGCCGTCATCGGCGCCGACTCGAACAGCGTCCGCGTCTTTACCGGGGCGAAATAGCCGGATGCTCGACGGGTATTTTCGGACCGCAGCGAGAACGTCGAGCAAACTCGACCGCTAACAAAGCAATCAGCCTTGCATCGCCCCCGCTCTTGCGGGTAATACTGCATCTTGAGGCCGCCTGCGCAGGCCCAAAGGAGCATCGATGCGTTCTTCGGTTATTGCCCCGACAATCGCAGTCTTCATTCTCTCTGCCGCTTCACTCGCCCCGGCCGCGACGCCCGGCGAGGCGGCGTGGTTCCTCACCGACTCGGCTACCACCGGTGGACTCGTCGTATCCATCGGCGGTAGCGCCGAACTCGGACTGGCCTTGTGCCCCGGCGCAGCGTATCGCGTTCACGCGCTCAATGCCGACGCGGCCGCTGTGGCGGACATCCGCAAGGCCGCCTTGGCGAAGAACCTCTCCGGCCTCGTCGGCGCCGACGCGTGGAGGAGCGGGCCCTTGCCGTACGTCAGCAACTCGGTGAACCTGCTAATCGACGCCACCGCTGCCGCCGACGCCGCCGAGGTGCAGCGCGTGCTCGTGCCCAACGGCACGGCGTACGTCCTGCGCGACGGGCAGTGGGCCAAGACCACCAAGCCGCGCCCGGCCGACCTCGACGAATGGAACCACTATCTGCACGGCCCGGATAACAACGCCACCTCCAGCGACGATGAGGTCGGTTCGCCGCGACACATGCAGTGGCTGGCCGGTCCGCCGCACGCCCGCAGCCACGAGCACCTGGCGTCGGTCAGCGCGGTGGTCAGCGCCAATGGGCGGCTGTTCTCGATCCTCGACGACGCCCCGACGCTCTCGGTGGCCCTGCCGGCCCAGTGGGTGCTGGTTGCCCGCGACGCCTTTAACGGCGTCGAGCTGTGGCGTCTGCCGGTGAGCCCGTGGGAGCGCCATCTGAACGGGTTCCGCGGAGGCCCAGCCGAGATCGGCCGCCGGCTCGTCGCCCAAGGCGACCGCGTGTACGTCACGCTGGGCTACGGCAAGCCGCTGCAGGCTCTCGACGCCGCCAGCGGCCGCGTGGTCAAGACCTACGACGACAGCGACACCACGCGCGAGATCATCCTCGACAAGGGCGTGCTGTACCTCGACCAGGGTCCCACCGACGTTTACACCGCCGCCGAACTGGCCAAGCGCCGCGGCGCTGCCGCCCCGGCGGCCTCGCACCGCCTGCGCGCCATCGACGCCGAAAGCGGCAAGGTCATCTGGTCGCTGCAGGACGCCGACACCAACGACATCCGCCCCACGACGATGGCGCTGGCCGGCGGCAAGATGTTCTTCCAGAATGCCGTGGCCATCGTCGCCCTGGACGCGGCCACGGGCAAGGCCCTGTGGCGCGCGCCGCGGGCGTCGCGCGGGATCCTTTCGCAGTCGTCGGCGACGCTGGTGGTCTATGACGGCGTGGTGCTCTCGGCCGACCCGACCGCCCCGGCCCCGCCGGAAGACCCCGACGCGGTTAAGCCCTCGCCGCGCAACCAGGTCGCCGAGAACGCCGGCGAGCTGGTCGCGCTGTCGGCAGAGGACGGAAAGTCCCTCTGGAAGGCGCGGTGCTATCCGAACTTCATGGCCCCGGTGGATGTGATCGTGGCCGACGGGGTGCTGTGGATGGGGCAGCTCTGGAGCGTCGTGAACCCCGGCGTGACCAACGCCCGCGAGGTCAAGACCGGCAAGATTATCCGCCGCCGCGAACCGGACAATCCCGACCACTTCGTCGTCAGCCATCACCGCTGCCACCGATTCCGCGCGACGAACAAGTTCCTCGTCCTCAGCCGCGCGGGCATCGAGCTGCTCGACACCCAGAGCGGCGCGATGGAATTCAACCACTGGGTGCGCGGCACGTGCCAGCACGGACCGGTGCCCGCCAACGGCCTCATCTACGCCCCGCCGCACGCCTGCGCGTGCTACTTCGAGGCGATGATCCGCGGATTTGCCGCCTTCACCCCCGTGCGGAAGCTACCGGCCAATCCCGCGCCCAATCTCGAAAAAGGCCCGGCGTATGACGCCGTGGCCGCCGAGAAAGCCCCCGAGGGCGACAGCGGCGCCTGGCCGACCTACCGCGGCGACCCGGCGCGCAGCGGTTCGACGAGCGACCGGGTGGGTCTGGCGCTGATCCCGGCCTGGAAGACGCCCATCGGCGGGCGGCTCAGCGCGGTGACGGTATCCGGCGGCAAGGCGTACGTCTCCTCGATCGACGCCCACACCGTCTACGCCCTGGACGCCACGACCGGGTCGGTGGCCTGGAGCTACATCGCCGGCGGGCGCGTCGACTCGCCGCCGACGATCGACGGTCCGCGAGTCCTGTTCGGATGCGCCGACGGCTACACCTATTGCCTGCGCGCCTCGGACGGGGCGTTGGCCTGGCGGTTCCGCGCTGCCCCGGCCGACCAGCGCATGATGGTGCGCGAGCGGCTCGAGTCGGTCTGGCCGGTCCACGGCAGCGTGCTGGTGCGAGGGCGCGACGCCTGGTTCACCGCCGGACGCACGTCCTACCTCGACGGCGGGCTGTATCTCTACCGCGTCAATGCCGCCACGGGCGTGCAGGTGTCGCTGACGCATATCGACAGCCGCGACCCGCGCACCGGCGGACAGCCCGCCAACGCGATCGAAGGGTTCGGCATGGCTGGGGCGCTCAATGACGTGCTGTCCGGCGACGACGAGCACGTCTTCATGCGGCATACGGTCTTCAGCCCCGAGGGCGCCAAGCTCGAATCGCGCGTCCCGCACCTGTTCAGCCCGGTGGGCTTCCTCGACGACTCGTGGTTCCACCGATCCTACTGGCTCATCGGACCCAAGATGGAAGCGGGGTTCCGCGACTGGGGCGCCGCCTCCAACCAGGTGCCCTTCGCCCGCATGTTCTGCATCGGCAACGACACCGCCTACGGGTTCGGACGCAGCCAGGCCGACCCCAAGGCCAGCCACGTCGGCGTCGAGAAAGACAGCAAGTACCGCCTCTTCGCCGCCTCGGCCCAGAAGAAGGACTACGAAGCCTGGGCCAAGGCCGGAGGGTGGAAGTCAGCCGTCCAGTACCAGTGGCAGGTTTCCCTGCCGCTGCTGGTGAGGGCGATGGTGCTGGCCGACAAGACGCTCTTCGTCGCCGGCGCGCCGGACCTGCTCAAGGACCAGAGCCCCCAGGCCACCGCGGCGCTGCAAGGCAAGGCCGGCGCTTCGCTGTGGGCCATCTCCACCGCCGACGGCAGCACGCTGGGCAAATATGACCTCCACAGCCCGCCGGTCTTCGACGGCATGGCCGTGGGGGCAGAGAGGATCTTCGTCGCCACCCTCGACGGGCACGTGGTCTGCTTCAGCGCCGGTGGAGCGAAATAGACGACGCCGCTTCGGATCGAGCGGTCATTCTTGCGGCGAGGTGTCTTTGCCGATGCCCGCGATGTACGACCGCTTGCCGGCGGCCTCGACGATATCCATCCGGATGCTGTCGGCCAGCAGTTCGTCCTCGCCCAGCAGGCAGAACCAGTCGGGAAAGGCCGCCTGGATGGGCTGATTGGTGCGCTGCGACTCGCGGATGGCTTCCTGGGCCGCCCCGGCGTTGGGGCGCAGGCGGCGACGGTGGATCGAGATGCTTCGCCCTTCGTTGGCCAGCCCGTACGCCCCCGCCAGCGTGGTGACGCTTTGCTGGGTGCGGTCGGAGCGTCCGACGGTCACGGTGACCTTGGGCTCGTATCCGCCGGTCTTGTTCTTGACGATGGAGATCGTCGCGATGCGGTAGATCGTCTGGACGGTGCTCTCGTAGGCGTCGTCCCAGGTGACGGCGTCTTTTCGCCAGAACTCGAAGACGTGCTTTCCCGTCAGCGGAACGGTGGTCATCACGCCGGTGCGGCGGTCGCTGTAGTCTTCCTCGAAGTAGTACTTCCGCAGCACAAACTCCGACGCCAGCCACCAGTTGTCGAAACTCTCCGGCGCCGGCGCCAGCTCGCGAGGAATATAGAGCGGCTGCGTGTAGTTGTCGCCGCACCCCCCCAGCGCCGCAACCGCCGCCAGCACCGCAAGGCTGATGATCGAAGTCCGCATGGCAAGTCTCCGCCAGGGCGCAAAAAAAACGCCCCGCTGTTGGCTCAGGCGAAGATTATATCCTAACGTCCCCTTGAACGAAACAACCGCTTCCTGCTGGACGAAGTCAACTGCCCGACGTCTTCCAGCCCTTGCCACAGCCCCGGCCTCCCAACCGCCGGGGCTGCTTTATTGGGCGGACGCCTTCGCGATCAGGCAATCTTGTCCAGCGCCTGGCGTTCGAACACGATTTCGGTCTCAGCAAACAGTGAGCCGCTTTCTTTCTCCAGACGGCGGCGCGTCATCTGAAGATACTTCTCTTCAACATCGATCCCGATGCTGTTGCGACCGGATTTCATTGCCGCAAGCGACGTGGTCCCGGTTCCCAGAAATGGATCCAGCACGGTGTCGCCGACAAATGAAAACATCCGCACCAGACGATAAGCCACTTCGAGCGGAAAGGGCGCGGGATGTCGGCTGGTGGATTCGCCCGGAACGGTCCAGATCTGCTGGAACCACTGGCGGAATTCCTCTTTGGACAGCTTGCTCTGCTCTCTCTGCGCCATCGAGGGACTTCGGTAGCCACCACTCTTGCGCTGCATCAAGATGAACTCGATATCGTTCTTGATGATCGCGTTGGGCTCGTACGGTTTGCCCAGAAACCCGCCGCCGTTGTTCACCTCGTAATTGGCGTTGGCGATCTTGTTCCAGATTATCGGATTGAGATTGTCGAACCCCAGCCGCCGGCAAATCACGCAGATGTCCGCGTGCAGCGGCACCACGACGTGGCGGCCGTTCTTCTTGCGAGAAAGGCACACGTCCCCCACCACGCAAACCAAACGTCCGCCTGGCGCCAATACGCGGTAAACCTCCGACCAGACTTGCCGCAGTGCATCAAGGAACTCTTCGTAATCTGCAACATGCCCCAACTGGTCAGGATGGGGCTCATACTCCTTCAGTGTCCAGTACGGCGGCGATGTCACGACCAGATGCACGGATTCATCCGCAATAAATGAAAGGTTCCGCGCGTCGCCCCGAACGATCCGATGGGTTGTGGCGCGGCGGACCCATCTGTCCAATTCCTGGGGATTGAGCGACATGCGCGACAGTATACCCTCCAAAGTCGGCGGGCGATATGCTAAGGAGATGATGAACATCGGGCCGCGCTACAATTACGCCATGTCGGCGGCCATGGGTTTGATGCGATGGCGAGGAGAATCATATGAAGACTCTGATGATCGTGGCGGTTCTGGTTGGGCTCTTGCTCGCTGGCGGGTGCGCCTGTTGCGGCCAGGACCGCAGCTCCGGATCGTGCGGGCATTCGTGCCTGAACTGGTGGGCGTGTGGCCGCATGCGATGCGAGGTCTGGGCCATACCCGCGGACCCTGCCGGCATGGAAGTGCCGCCCCCGCCGGTGCCGCTGGCTGAGTCGATCCCGACCGTCCCGGACGACGACTACGTCTGGATCCCGGGCTACTGGGACTGGACCGGCAGCGACTATCAATGGGTCCGCGGCCAATGGATGCTCCCGCCCGGCACCGCCCGGGTCTGGGTGCCCCCGCGATACGACCTGCGCGCCGGCAGATACTTCTACTACCGGGGTTACTGGGCCAGCGTCGAACGGAAAGATGTCTGAACGGCGGCTTCTCCCCGTCATTGTTCAGTCTCTGCGAACTCCGCGTGCTCTGCGGTGAACTCTCCCGTCTATCGTGCAGATCGCGGATCGATCCCCGACAGCACCGCCTGGATGAATCGGGGATAGTAGGTCTCGAAGTTGGTCCCGCGGCGGCTGCGGGCGATAGCCACCACCAGGTCGTGCTCGGGAACGACCCGCAGCACGGTTTCAGACTTGGCCCCGTGGGCGAAGGCGCCCTTGCCCCAACCTTCGTAATCGAACCACATCGTCCCCAGGCCGTAGACCTGCCCCGCGTCCGGGCCCAGCACCTTCGTCAGCCGCACCGGCAGCAACTGCTCGAACGTCCGCTCGCTCATGAACCGCATGCGGCCGTACGCGCCCTTGTTGAGCAGCATCTGCCCGATGCGCACCAGGTCGTCGGCGGTGCTGAAGGCCGACCCGCCGCCGTCGGGCATCGTCGTGTTGCGACAGCCCAGCGGACCCAGCAGGTGCCCCTGCGCTAACGCGGGCAGCGCCTCGCCGCTGGCGGCTTCGAGAACCTTGCTGCCCAGGTCGAACCCCGTGCCGTTATAGAGGAAGGCCTCGCCCACTCGCACGTGGGGCATATAGGCGGCCAGCCGCTCCTCGAGATCGTGCTCCCCCGCGCCCCAGTGCCAGCCGCTGATCCCGCTGGTGTGCGTGTACAGGTGCCGCAGCGTCAGGGGCTTGTTCATTCGGGCGGCCTGGAACGGCGGCAGGTACTCCGCCACCGGGGCGTCGAGGTCCACCAGGCCCTGATCGACAACCGTCAGCATCAGCGTCGCCGAAAGGCACTTGGTCATCGAGGCCATGAAGCTCGGCGTGTCGCGGCTGATCGCCTTGCCCTCTCGCACGCCGTAGGCTTTGCTCAGGACGATCACGCCGTGGCGCACGACGGCGGCCGTGAAGGGTTCGTCGCTGTCCGCGGCCCACTGCGTGAGCACCGCGTCGATGGCGGCCGCCGCGCCGGCGGTCATGCCCGCCTCGGCGGCGCTGCCCTCCCCCACCACCGGCGCGGGCGGACCGGGATTCGGCCGCGGGCAGACGAAGGGCTTGGGCCAGCGCTTGTCCCAGCCGTAGAACCGCCGCTTGAACTCGACCCACCACTGGCGCTGATCTTCGGTCGCAGGTCCGCCTCGGCGAACGAGCGAGGCGAACCGCCGGCAAAGCCGCCCCTGCGGCGTCATCACTTCGACGACGGCGCCATATCGCCCCGGCTTGGCCGCTCGCGTGACGATCTCATAGCGGCTGTCGTAGTACGTGGTCTTGAGCGTGTAAGAGCCGATCGCGCGGGCGACCATCGCCGCGTCAGCGAAATCCAGCGTCGGCAGAGCCTCGCCGTCGAACTCCGCGGCGGGCGTCGCGGCCATCGGGGCGAAGAGAAACTGCTCGGCCCGGGCGCGGGCGTTGTCCTGCAGAGCGACGCGGGCGACTTCTTTGCCCGCCACCTGCGCGGTCAACTCGGCTGCTTCGGCGCCGGCGCCGCGTTCGGGCATCAGCAGCGTGGCGCAGGCGTATCCGGAAGCGTCGGCCGCCAGAGTCGCCCGCGAAACGACCTTGCCGCCCTGGACGAGCTGCGCTTCTTTGCCGACCGCCGCCGCGCCGCCGCGCAGCTCCAACGTCGTGAGCATCGTTCTGGCGTCGAACCCGCTCCAGTGGATGAACTCCCGCGCCGGCGACGGCTGCCGCGCCAGGCGGCAGATCGTAGCCGGCATCCAGACTCGCCTGATGTCCTCGACGTGCCCGTCGCGATCGTTGACCCAGAAGTGCAGGCTCAGCGTGGTCTTGCTCTCGGCCGGCTCGACGCCTGTTGCCGACCAGGGCAGCAGGATCTCGACGGTGCATTCTCCGCCGCTGCGCGTGCGGACGACTTGCGCCTGCGCTGGACGCCCGCGCGCGGGCTCGGAGCGCTTGTCGAAAAACTGCTGCCGCACCGCCGGCTGGGCAGCGTCCATGCCCGGCGAGATGACCCACTGGCACAGGCCGCCGGCAACGCCCAGGAACACCTCGATCGAGTCGCCCTCGTACAGGCGGTCGCCGCGCGGGTTCTCCATCCACGTGTCGTCCCAGATGTGTACCAGCATCAGCAAGCCGCGGCTGTCCCACCCCAGGCGTGCCCAGACGCGCTGCCCAGCCGCGGCCGCGCCATTGCCGCTCATCGACTCGAGCACATCCAGCCGGTACCCGCCCTGTCCCCAGTCGCCGCCCTTGCCGTCGATGGCAATGCCATCCAACCGCGGAATGTCCAGCCCCGGCGCAGCCGTAGCCGGCACGGCAGCCAATGCAAGGAGCAACAGAATGCAGTGCGTTGTTTTCATGTTTCATCTATCGTAAGACGAGCCCGCGTTGCCCACACGAAGAATCTATGTGGAGTGCGGCGGCAGCAGCCGCCGCTTTCGATGGTGTTCAGTCCCGCTGTGCATAGCCGGGCACAACAGCGTCCCAGCAACATCCAAAGCGGCAGCTAGGGCTGCCGCACTCCATAGTCCTCGCTCGGCTGCGCTCTTGAAGCGCACGCGGCGATGCGGTACTTAGATGGGCACGTCACGATCAACCTGAAGGAGCCGCCGGTGGCTATCGAACTTCGCGAGAACTGCAAATACGCCCTGCTGGTGCCCACGAGCATGGGCGTGCGCCTCACGCCGCCCAACGGCCAACCGATGCACACCAGCAGCACGTTCTTCATGCAGGCCACCAGCGCCGAGACCAACGTCGCCAGCGTCTGCTCGTACCTGGGCCTGCCCGTCAAGGTGCTCACCACGTTCGTCAAGGGCAGCCCCATCGCCCGGTTCATCCAGGACGATCTCGCCGGCCGCCACATGGACTACGAAGGCAAGCAGGTCGAGCAGGGCGGGCCCTGGGGCTATCGCCACCAGTTCAACCTGGCCGACTGCGGCAGCGGCGCCCGAGGCCCGCGCGTCCACAACGACCGCGCCGGCGAAGTCGGCCGCACGCTCAACGCCGCGGACTTCGACCTCGAGCGCATCTTCGGCGCCGAGGGCGTGCAGATCGTCCACCTGTCGGGGCTCATCGCCGCCCTGTCCGAGCAGACCAGCGAGTTCTGCCTGGCCCTGGCCCGCGCCGCCAGGAAGCACGGCACGCGCGTGTGCTTCGACCTGAACTACCGAGCGTCGTTCTGGAAGGGCCGCGAGGCGGAGCTCCGCAGCGTGTTCACCGAGATCGCAGCGGCGGCCGACATCCTCGTCGGCAACGAGGAAGACTTCCAGCTCGCCCTGGGCATCGAAGGCCCCGCCGCCGGCGGCAAAGACCTGGCCGGCAAGATCGAGAGCTTCAAGGGCATGATCCAGGCCGTCAAGCAGCGATTCCCCGCCGCGACGGCGTTTGCCACGACGCTGCGCGAAGTCGTCAGCACCGAGCGCCACCTGTGGGGGGCGATCCTGCTAGCCGGCGACGCCTGGCACATCGCCCAGCCGCGCGAGATCACCGTCCTCGACCGCATCGGCGGCGGCGACGCCTTCGTCGGCGGAATGCTCTACGGCATCCTGCGCCGCTGGGACGCCGCCAAGTGGGTGCAGTTCGGCTGGGCCGCCGGCGCCCTGGCGACGACCCTGCTGACCGACTACGCCCAGCCCGCCGACGAAGAGCAGGTCTGGAGCATTTGGCAAGGCAACGCCCGCGTGCGGCGCTGAAGCGATTGCGGGATCTCACCGCAGAGGTCGCAGAGGACGCTGAGGGAAGAAGAAAGGGAAGGAGCTCTCACGGCTGGACGCAGCGCAGCGGAGTCCAGCGTCTGTCCATATGGCAAAGCGCCTATTTCATTTCTTAGATGGTCTTGTTTTAAGCCATTTGCTTCTCTGCGTGCTCTGCAATGCTAACCGTCAGTTTCTTCTCTTGCCGCGAAGATTTTCTTCAGCCGGCATTCTGGGGCTCTGCCCCAGACCCCGGAGGTTATCGCATTGGGCTTCCGGCAGAGGCTGCAAAGGCCCACCCCTGCCGGAAGCCATAAAGCGACAAACTCCGTGGGCGTGGGGGCGGAGCCCCCACCATGTTGCTGTGCCGGAACGCCTTTGGTTGCGGCCGAGCGAAGCGAGGCCGCGCCAAGATCTCCGCGGTTCATGCAGTTTTCGGGCTGGCCAGCGTTTGGGTGCTTTTGAGGTGCTTTTCCGGTGCATTTTCGGGGGGTTTGGAGACTTTCGGCAAACAACCGCGCCTTTTTGCAAACGCTCAAAACCGGTACCGCATTTACCGCCACAGACGCCCGATGCCAAACATTTTTGAATCGAAGTCCCCGGGGCCCTCAACTCGTCTGAAAGTTCAACTCCCGAAGATTCAGGCCGGGCGCCCTCTTTGAAACTCGCAGAATCTCCACCCCGACGACCTGGTCCTTGTCGTCATAGTCCAACACCACCCCGGGCGCCGCTTCCCGCGAATCGACAATCTCCGAATCGTCCAGCCGCAAGTACAACGCGTCGGCCTTCTCGTCCACAATCAGCTTCATAATCTGTTCCTCATCGCCCGATCAAAATAGGCCGTGACCACCCGCTGGGGGTGAGCTTCTACATTGATTATAACACGCAGGACGCGATTGCCGTGCTCTTCAATTCTACCCAAGCAATGTTCAAGGGCGGCATCTTCCGAATCAGGCTCGGTTTGCTGCGGAGCGTTCAGTACCCGCTCAACCCAATCAAGGGAGATGTTTCGCTGCTGCAGCACAGTCTTTGCATGATCGGTCAATTCGAATTCCATTGCGGCTTCCCTGCGTAACGGATCTTCAGCATACCGACCCAAGGGCAAAATGACAGTCATTTTCAATGGCAGTAGGGACTGTTCACGGGCGTCCCTGATCCCGCTGACGGTGCGCCCGTCGGTTGCGTTGTCTGTGGTCTGCATGGTCTTTACTCCATAGTGGAATCACGCTGCCGGGCGGCCCGATTGCGCGTCCGACACGTCGAGTAGACCAGAGCCAAGCGGAGACTAACGTTGGCGCAACGAAAATGCGGCAGAAAGCCTTGGGAGATTGGGGGGTGCTTCCTGAAAAAAGATTAAGCGCAACGACAGTGCAACGATGTTTCTGCCCCCGTTGCGAGGTTATTCACCTTTGATTTTGTCAAACTTCTGTTGAACGGCCTCATCTGTTTCCTGCTTCTCACCCCGTTTGACGTAGTCTAGCTGCCAGCGGTTAAACGAGGCGTCGTCCAGTCTGAGGGAACGCCCTTTCTTCCCGTTGCTATCAATCTTTGCGGCTTTAGCAGCCCGCCAAATTGTGCCCTTATTGATACCTGATATCTTTGCTGCCGTAGTGACAGATATCCCTGTACCTGGCACGGCCTCCGCCTGGCGGGCCTCTCCCTCAAAGTCCAACAGCCCAGTTTCCAACTGCAAGCCAGTGGCAGCGGCGCTGATTCTCCGCCACTCTCGCACGGCGGCAGGCCTATCTGTGATTTCGCTTACGCCAACCTGTTGAAGATCGGGATAGACTGTCGGAAGCCAACGCCTCACCGCCTTCGAAAGGTCGAGGTTCATAATGCGGCATTTCTCCACCTCCTTACTGGCTGCCCGGACTGCGTCCATTTCGGGCGTTCTCCAAATCCTGTTGCGAGCAGCCTCGTCCGGGTCTTGGGCCCGCGTCTCCTTGGCGTATTCCTCCCTGCGATACTCTTCGCGAAGGCGATTCAAAGCGGACCCAGCATAGGTCAAGCGCTCTACTGCCCCGGCGTAGGTGTGCGCCAGCCACTCTGAAACATTAATAATCCATTGCGGTTCCAAGCCCTTTGGCACTTCGTCTAGCGGAAAGTCTATCAAGAAAACATCAGCGGCCGGGGCCCCAGTCTTGGGCTGTGGTTGGCGCTGGGTTTTCTTTGGAGCGCTGGACTTCTTTCCCATGTTCCACCTGCATTGCTCGGGTCGGGCCGGGCGGCGGCGCGGCAGGTGGTTGCTCGCCGTTCGCCCGGTCCGCGTGGCCGCTACCCGGCCGTCCCGATGTTCAAGATTTACCTCGATGGTAAAGCCGTGTCGTTAAAGAGATCCTTCGAGCCGCTGCCTTGGACGGGTATGGCCCACATCAAGAAACCATCCTTTGTATCGAACATCGCGAAGATGTAGGCGCTTGTAGGGGCATCGGTGAACTTGTAAGTGCCTTGGACATCCGTGGTCGTCGCAGCGATTTTGATGTTATCCACAAAATCTCTGATCACGTTCACGTAGCCGGTTGACTCGATCAGGGTCAGAGCAGCGGCAGAGTCAACAGGTCCTTCGACTTTCGCCAGAATCTGCGAATACTTTTCAGCCTTGCTATCAGCCTCCTTCGCACATTTCTTCTCGTAGCTGTCTGGATCGTTGTCGTCAGTCGAGGATTCCATTTCCCCATACTTCCGGCGCCCCTCTGCCGCTTCTTTGTGCCAGTCAACAGATTCGCTCTTGCAATTCTGCACCACCGTCGTCAATGCCCGTTCCAAGACCTGTGCTGGTGCGGAAGCCTGAATCAGGGTGACGTGGAATCCCCGGAGGATGTCCGACTGGCCGTTTCGCCGAACAACATACGCCGCCCCGGATACATCTACGCCTTTTGGCACGAGTGGCGACGCGATTGTAGGCGTTTTCGATGAAGGGATGAGGAAACCGAAAACCACCAAGCCTACCAGAAGAACAGCCGCCCCGCTGACCAAGAAAACAAGCTTCTTTACTGGTTTTCTCGTAGCGGGTGTGTCAACCACTGGGGGCGTTTCGCGAGCTGGTGCTGGTGGTTGCGCCACGATTTGGGGTTTTCGCTCAGTCTTCGATTGCGAGTCCATTGTGGCAACCGGGGCAGGATGGGGTTTCTTTTGCGGGATGGAAAACTCATGTCCGCAAATCGGGCACTTGTCCTTCTCTGCCGCAGCATCGACCTCTAGTTTTGTGCTGCATCTGGGGCATTTCATTTTCATCGTTCATTCTCCCGATCATTAGTTGTCGTTGGCGATTTGCATCCCACAACGAGGGCACATGTACCTGTACCCACCCTTAAAAATAAAGTAGAGAAGCCCTGGCAACAAGAAGAAGAGAATGAGCAAGCAACCTACAGCCATATGTCCTCGGGGTTCTCTTCGGGCCGGACCGCGATACCCACAATTGGGATTGGGACAGATAACAAAGTGTCTCTCCTTGCAATCTCGCCGCGAGGAAGACTCATTGCTGAAAGGTTGCCGGTACGCAGTAGCGAAAGGTTCGGTTCGTTCCAGTTCTGCTTCCAGTTCTGACGGAGCGGGAGGGCTTGAAGAAGGCACGGCTTGTTGCCCCACGGCGGTGTCGAATGCTTCCGGGGGAAGATCGGACAATTCCTCAGAAATCTGGGGTACTTCGATTTTCTTTCCGCACCCTTTGCACTTTCCGCTCTTGCCAGCGTGCTCATCGTTGACCTTGAGGTGCGTGCGGCAATGAGGACAATGGAACTCGATCATGTTTCACCCGCCTTTGATTCCTTGGCGCATAATTGCGCCGATACTGTATCCCCCGGCCCTGCCTTCTTCAAGCCACCAGAGATTTTGTTACAAAATGCGAAACGGAAATACCTTGCGGTGGTCCCAGTTTTCGATCTACCATGTGATCAGACATCTGCCATTAACGGGAGTAGCGAAAGTGATTCTCTGCCATTGCCCCTGTTGTCGCAAGAAACTGAAAGTCCCTCTGTCTTTAGCCGGAACCAACGGTCCCTGCCCAAGGTGCAAAAACGTCTTGAAGTATCCGTCGCCTAAGCCTGTGGCGGCTGGACCTGCGGTTCAGCCTTGCCCTGATTGCGGATCACGCATGGAGCGCGAAAGTACAACCTTGCAGATGGTTGTCACGACGATATTGCTTTTGATAGGATTGTATCTTCTCGGGACATACTGGCCTCTGGGGCTTGTGGTGTGCGCTTTAGCTGTGGTGGTTATGGTTACCGGCCGGCGATGGAAATGTACCTTCTGTGGGCGCATTTTGCCCACGTGATTTTGGCTCCGTGTTTTTTGTCAAAGAAGGGGCTGGGGACCGTGCTTTGTCCGATCCAAAGCGGCGTCGCTGCCGCCGCACTCCAGGGTCGCCTTCGGCGACGGGGGAACTGGATGGAGGGGCATGCGAAAGTCAGGGCTCATCGCCGCTGCCTTTCAATCGCCTGGCCGGGCGGGGGCCGGGGGGCAGAAAGTTCTGGCCGCTGACGACTTTCCTGCCCGTCTTGCTTTCCAGTTCCAAGCGGGCACCGTTACATTTTGTAACGGTTTCATCGGACTGCAAAGGGGTCCGGAGTCTGGCCGGGACATCACCTCGAAGCCCGGATTGTTGCTCGGGTCGCTGGCGGCGTACGTGGAGCAGAATGTCTACTACCCGGGTCCGCGAATACCACAATGGGAATGGAGGGCAAGCGAAAGTGCTGTGAAAAGTACCCGCCTTCGCCAAGGCTACGGCGGGCAGGCAACAAAGTGCAAGGAAGTGGAATTGTGGTATAGGCCATACCGCTTTCAGGGGTGGCAAAGACCTTGCGACACAGAGGCGCAGAGAAAACAGTGGCGGGAAACGCTTCTTAAGTCTTCCTCTTTAACACAGTTGCTTTTCTCGTCTTTCTCTGCGCCTCTGTGTCGCATAATTCCCTGGCTTCTGGCTGTAGGGGAGCGGATGGGGCAGGTTCCCTCGAAACCGCTGTGAAAAGTACCCGCCTTCGCCAAGGCTACGGCGGGCAGGCAACAAAGTGCAAGGAAGTGGAACCGTACCGGCGCGCGGGCGGGCCTGCGCCAGATCATCGGGGCAACCCAATCTTCGCGGGAGGAAAATCCCCAATCCAACAACCGCGCGGGGCATCCGCCTTCGCCATGGCTACTGCGTGACCAGAGCCCCGCCGCAAATATCGGATTCACGCCAATCACGCAACCCATCCATCCATCCATCCATCCAATCATCCAATCATCCATCCATCCAATCATCCATTCACCCTTTCACTCTCCCGCGATTGTCTTATAATTGACGCCATGCGGATCATGGTCAACGGCGAATGGACGGAGCAGCCCGAGGGGCTGACGATGGCGGCGCTGCTGGAGCGGCTGGACCTTGAACCGCTGCGCGTGGCGGTCGAGCGCAACCGCCGCCTTGTCCGGCGGGCGGAGTTTGCACAAACCCTTTTGGCGGCCGACGACCAGCTCGAAATCGTCACCCTCGTCGGCGGTGGATAACACTATGAGCATCACAGTCCCGAGTCTGAAAATCGGCCCCATCGAGTTTGCCAGCCGCCTGCTGGTCGGCACGGGCAAGTATACCACGTACGAACAGATGGCCGAGGCGCTGTCCGAAAGCGGCTGCCAGGTCGTCACCGTGGCGGTGCGCCGCGAGCGTATGAGCGACGCCAAGGGGCGCAACATCCTGGACTTCATCGACCCCGTGCAATACACGCTGCTGCCCAACACGGCAGGGTGCTTCAGCGCCGACGACGCTGTCCGCACGGCGCGCCTCGGACGCGAGCTGCTCGAGGGCCTGGGCAATCGCGGCTCGGCGTGGGTCAAGCTCGAGGTCCTGGGCGACAAGAAGACGCTGCTGCCCGACCCCGTCGGAACGCTCGAGGCACTCAAGGAGCTCAAGGCCGACGGTTTTGTCGTGCTCTGCTACACCAGCGACGACCCGATCATGGCGCAGCGCCTCAAAGACGCCGGGGCCGCGGCGGTCATGCCGGCCGGCAGCCCCATCGGCTCGGGGCAGGGCGTGCTGAACCCCTGGAGCATCCGGATCATTCTCGAGCAGCTCAAGGCCGGCGACGAGAGCTACCCGATCATCGTCGACGCCGGCGTGGGCACGGCCAGCGACGTGACGGTGGCGATGGAGCTTGGCGCCGACGGCGTGCTGCTCAACACCGGCATCGCCGGGGCGAAAGACCCGCTGGCGATGGCGCGGGCGATGCGGCTGGCCGTCGAGAGCGGTTACCTTGCCGCCCGCGCGGGGCGGATCCCGCGGAAACTTTACGCGACGGCGTCTTCGCCGCTGGAAGGGGTCATCGGTGCAAAGGTTTGACACGTTGCCGGAAGAGGACCAGCTCCCCCAGGGCGCCGACCGCAAGACGCGCATCGCCGTACTGGTAATCTTTCTGGGCCTGGCCAACTTCCTGCTGTTCACCATCGGGTACGTGATCGTCGGCGGCGAGGCGATCAACGGCCGCGTCCGCAGCGACGCCGAGGGACGCGTCCACTACTACCTCAAGAGCGCCGTCTCGGGCGGCCCCGACGGCGCCGACATCATGCCCGAACGCTCGCGAGGCGTGTTCATCTACTCGGCCGTCCACTCGATCAGCATCTGGCCCACAGTGGGCATGGTGATGCTGGCGATGCTGGCTTTGGCGAAAGACCGCATCGTCTCGGCGATGCACTCGACGATCGTCCGCGGGCGCACGTTCATCACCATCCTGGCGACGATCATCGTGCTGGCAGTGATTCTGGCGACGGTGGTGTTCATCGGGCAGTTTATCGATCTGCTGTCACGGCCCGACCCGTTCCCGGCAACGACTCGCGCGCTCGCCTGTGGCACAGCCTTTCCAGGCTGTGGGGCAATTGTGGGTTCAGCTCTGGGACACAGGCTGGAAAGCCTGTGCCACGTTGCGGCATGGCTTTGACCGTCGAGCAGGTTCTCGGTCCTGAGGGTCTGATCGCCCAGCGCCTGGGCGGCTACGAACACCGCCGCGAGCAGCTCGAGATGGCCCAGGGCGTCGCGGCGGCGCTGGAGGCCCGCCAGCACCTGATCGTCGAGGCCGGCACGGGCGTGGGCAAAAGCTTCGCCTATCTCGTCCCGGCGATCCTATCGGCCTGCGCCGGCCAGGACGGCGACGACAAGCTGCGCGTCATCGTCTCGACGTACACCATCGCCCTTCAGGACCAGCTCATCACCAAGGACCTGCCCTTCCTGCGCGAGGTGCTGCCGGTGACGTTCACCGCCGAGCTGGCCAAGGGGCGCGGCAACTACCTGTGCTTCCGCCGCCTGGCGACGGTTGTCGACGGACGCGACAAGCTGCTGACCGCCGACGAGCACGAGCAGCTCGAGGCCCTGACGCAGTGGGCGATGGGCACCGACACCGGGACGCTGCAGGAGATCGACTTCGATCTCGACCGCTCGCTGTGGAGCCGCGTCTGCTCCGACCGCAGCGTCTGCCGCGGCGCCAAGTGCTCGTACAACAGCAAGTGCTTCCTGGCCGCCGCGCGCCGCCGCGTGCAGGCGGCGGACATCGTCGTGGTCAATCACGCGATGTTCTTCGCCGACCTGGCCCTGCGCAAAGCCGGCGGCGCCCTGCTGGGCGACTACGACGTGGTCATCCTCGACGAAGCCCATACCGTCGAGACCGTCGTCAGCGACCACTTCGGACAGTCCGTCACCTCCGGGGCCGTCCAGTTCCTGCTGCGGGACCTCTTCGACGAACGCACCGGACGCGGCCTGCTGGCCCTGGCGAACGATCAGGCTACGATCAACGCCGTAGTGGCCGCCGACGCCGCGGCGACGGAGTTCTTCGACGCCCTGGCCAATTACCGCGGACCGGCGGTGGCCTCCAGCGGACGCATCCGGGACGCCGGGTTCATCACCAACCCCCTCACGCCGGCGCTGAAGGAACTGGCCGAGGCGCTCAAACGCGCCACGGGCTCTCGCAAAGACGAAACCGCCTTCGAGATCGCCGGCGCCCGCGACCGGGCCGTTGAACTGGCCGGCGACATCGCCGATATCATCGACCAGGCCCAGGGAGATCATGTCTACTGGGTGACGCTGCGCGAAACGCGAGGCCGCACGCGCCGCCGCGCCGTCACGCTGGCCTCGGCCCCGGTCAACGTCGCGCCGATCGTGCGCGACCTGGTCTTCCACGAGGTCAAGTCCGCCATCCTCACCAGCGCCACCCTGGCCACCGCCCGCGCGGGCAAGCACGGGTTCGACTACATCCGAAGCCGCCTGGGTCTCGAAGAGGGGCGCGAGCTGCTTCTGGCCAGCCCCTTCGACTTCCGTCGCCAGGCCAAGCTCTACATCGAAACGGGCCTGGGCGATGTCAACGATCCGGCCTTCGTGCCCGCCGCCGCCCGAGCCATCGAGCATTACGTCGACCTCTCGCAGGGCCGCTGCTTCGTGCTGCTGACGAGCTACCAGATGCTCAACGCCATCGCGGCCGAGATCGAACCGTTCTGCCACGAACACGAGTACCAGCTCCTGACCCAGGGCGGCGCGCTGTCGCAGCAGGCGATGCTGCGCCGCTTCCGCGGCGAGGCCCGCTCGGTGCTGCTGGGAACCACGAGCTTCTGGCAGGGCGTCGACGTCGCCGGCGACGCGCTGCAGAACGTCATCATCGCCAAGCTCCCCTTCGCCGTGCCCAATGAGCCGATCATCGAGGCCCGCATCGAGACCATCCGCCTCAGCGGCGGAAACCCGTTCAATTCCTATCAGCTTCCCGAGGCCGTCATCCGCTTCAAGCAAGGCTTCGGCCGACTGATCCGCTCCAGCGTCGACACCGGTTTCGTCGTCTGCCTGGACCATCGCATCGTCAGCAAGCCCTACGGCAAGGCGTTCATCCAGGCCCTGCCCGACATCGCCATCGTCATGGACCAGTGGTGCAAACGAGGGTCTTCGGGTTGATTTGACCGCCCGCCGCCTGATAGGATGGGGTGACGTGACTTCTGCTGAGAAAATTCGTTCCGCGGACCTGCCGGCGCTGAAACTCATTCACTATCCCGACCCGCGCCTGCGCGAAGTGTCCACCCCCATTGACGCCGTCGACGACGCCGTGCGAGCCTTGGCCCAGCGCATGGCCGCCATCCTGAGCAGGGCCTCCGGCGTGGGACTGGCCGGCTGCCAGGTCGGCGTGACGGTGCGGTTATTCCTGGCCGGCGTGCCCGACGAGACCGGCGAAGGCGTCATGGCCTACATCAACCCGCGCATCGTCGAGCAGAGCGATCCCGCCGATGACGAAGAAGGCTGCCTGAGCTTCCCCTCGATCTACACCCGCATCAAGCGATACAACACGGTCGTGCTCGAAGCGATCGACCTGGAAGGCCGCCGCTTCCAGCAGACCGCCCAGGGCCTCATGGCCCGCTGCTTCCAGCATGAATGCGATCACATCGACGGCCGCATGATCATCGACCGCATGGGCTCGGTCGCCAGGCTCGCCCATCGCAAAGCGCTCAAGCAACTCGAAGAAGATTTCGCAGAGCTTTGAGTTTCTGCAAGTTCGGGGGCGGGGATGTTACGTCCACGAATGTCACGAATTGCGCGAATGGGGAAAGATCTACCTTTGCCGGTGCGTCAGGCCATAGTTGTACGTTTCATCATAGAAGGCCCGCAGATTCTCCACCGGCACGTCGGCGGTGATGCCGTTGCCGGCGGTAACCATGCAGCCGCCTTCGGGGCGGTCGTAGGTGTCGATCATGAACCGCACCTCGCGGCGCACGTCCTCGGGCGTTCCGCGCGGGAGAATCTGCTGCACGTCCATGCCCGTCCAGAAACAGATGCGCCCGCCGAAGCGCTCGGCGACCTCGCGCTCGTTCATCGTGTACTTCTGGATCGGGTGGATCACGTCCAGGCCGATCTCGATGAAGTCTTCCATGAACAGCCGCACGTCGCCGCAGGTGTGCAGCCAGAAGTGCATCCCGCAGTCGTGGGCGGTCTTGATCATGCGCTGGTAGCGCGGCTTGAAG
>JAJFVE010000068.1 GCA_021371965.1 Planctomycetaceae bacterium | reverse complement strand
GGTGTTCTTCGCCCGCGTGCAGTACTCGTTCAAGGAGATGGACGAAGCGGAAGGCCGCATGACGGCGATTCTGCAGGAGAATCTCTGGGGCATTCGCGTGGTGCGGGCGTTCGCGCGGCAGGAGCACGAGCGGGCCAAGTTTGGCGCCGGAAACCGCGCCTACCGCGACCTGTGGTACCGCATGATCGAGCTGATGAGCTGGTACTGGCCGATCTCGAACATGCTCACCATGGGCCAGCAGGGGCTCGTGCTCGTCGTCGGCGGGTATTTCATGGGAACGGGCCGCATCAGCATCGGCACGCTCTACGCGTATCTGGCGTATGTCGGCATGATGCTCTGGCCGATCCGCATGCTCGGGCGCATGCTCATGGACCTGGGCAAGGCCCTGGTTTCGATCGGCCGCGTGAACGAGATCCTCGACGCGCCGATGGAAGAATATCCGGTGGCACAGGCTTTCCAGTCTGTGTCCCAAGAGCCACAGCCTGGAAAGGCTGTGCCACCCGGCCGCATTGTCGTGCAGGACCTCTATTTCTCGCATGCGTCCGTTTCGCCCGTGCAAAAGCAAGAGCATGGGCGGGACGCCCATGCCACACAGAAAGGGCCGGACGCCCAGGCTATGGTGCTGGCGGGCGTGTCGCTTTCCGTCGAGCCGGGGCAGACGCTGGCGATCATGGGGCCCAGCGGTTCAGGCAAGAGCACGCTGGTCAGCCTGCTGCTGCGATTCTACGACTACGGCCAGGGCTCGATCACCCTCGACGGCGTCGAACTCTCGCGCCTGAGCCGCCACGAAGTGCGCTCCCGCATCGGCGTGGTGCTGCAGGAGCCGTTCCTCTACTCGCGCACGCTGCGCGAGAACATCAAGCACGGCCGCACGCGCGCCGCCGACGAAGAGATGATCGCCGCCGCGTCTGCCGCGGGGGTGCATGAGGCCATCGTGCAGTTCGAGCGCGGGTACGACACGCTGGTGGGCGAACGCGGCGTGACGCTCTCGGGCGGGCAGCGTCAGCGCGTGGCTATCGCCCGGGCGCTGCTCAAGGACCCGCCGGTGCTGATCCTCGACGACGCGCTGTCGTCGGTCGACACGCAGACCGAGGCGGCTATCCTCGCCGCCCTCGAGCAGCGTCGCGGGCGGCGCACGACGATCGTGATCGCCCATCGCCTGGCGACGCTGATGCGCGCCGACCGCACCGTCGTGCTCGACCGCGGACGCGTCGTCCAGAACGGCACGCACGCCGAACTGCTGCAGCAGGAAGGCCTCTACCGCCGCCTGTGGGAAATCCAGAACCGTCTCGACGAAGACCTGGCGACGGCCGAGGAGACCGCATGACCGATCTCGACGCCATGCAGGAGCACGAGTACACCGGCCGGTTCAACCTGGCCCTGTGGCGGGGCGTCTTGGGATTCGTGGGCGTCTACCGCAAGCTGCTGATCCGCCTGGCGCTGCTGGGAGTGGTGATGGCCGCCTGCGACGTGGCGTTTCCCATCCTGACGTGGATTATCCTCTCTATCGTCCGCGGCGAGCACCCGGAGCGGTGGACCCTCCTGGGCCACCGGTTCAACCTATGGGAGATGGGGGCGGTCTACTTCGCCGTCGCGGCGGCCTGGAGCCTGGCCGTGGGGCTGTTCATTCGCGCCGCCGGGCGGCTGTCGACCAACTTCGCCCACGACATCCGCCGCCGCGCGTTCGACCACCTGCAGGACCTGTCGTTCTCGTTCTACGACCGCCACGCCGCCGGGTGGCTCGTCGCCCGGCTCACCAGCGACTGCGACAAACTCTCTCACGCCGTCTCATGGGACTTCCTCGACATCGTCTGGGGCACCGCCCTGCTGACGGGCATGGCCGCGGCGATGTTCTACATCCACGCGACGCTGGCATTGGTGATCGTCGCCTGCCTGCCCGTTCTGGCGGCCGTCAGCTTCCTCTTTCAGAAGTGGATCCTCCGCACCTCGCGCAACGTGCGCAAGACCAACTCGCTGATCACCGCCTCATACGCCGAGTGCCTGGCGGCGATCCGCACCACCAAGAGCCTGACGCGCGAGGGGGACAACCTCGCGGCGTTCCAGGAGCAGAGCGGCTCGATGTACGCCTCCGCCGTCCGCAACGCGGTGCTGTCGAACACGTACTACCCGATCGTCTTCACCATCGGCACGATCGTGACGGGCCTGGCGCTCTGGGCCGGCGGCGCGTCGGTGCTCCGCGGCGCCATCGAGATCGAGACGCTGATCTTCTTCCTGTTCGTCGCCCGCGAGTTCGTCTTTCCGATCCTCGACATGTCGCGAGTCTTCGCCGAACTCCAGACCAGCCAGGCCGCCGCCGAACGACTCCTGGGCCTGATCAACACCAAGCCCGAGATCGTGGACAGTAGCACGGGCGTCTCCCGTAGCACGGGCGTCCCGCCCATGCAGAAGCAAGAGCATGGGCGAGACGCCCATGCCACACCAGACCACGGGCAAGATGCCCGTGCTACTCATGGGCGAGACGCCCATGCTACGCTCGCCGAGGACGGCCTGCCGGCGCGCATCGACGAGGTGCGCTTCGAGCACGTGTCCTTCGCCTACAAGCCCGGCCAGCCGGTGCTGGAAGATTTCAACCTCACCGCCCGCCGCGGACAGACCGTCGCCCTGGTCGGGCCCACCGGCGGCGGAAAAACCACCATCGTCTCGCTGCTGTGCCGCTTCTACGAACCCACCGCCGGCAGCATCCTCCTCGATGGCCGCGACTACCGCACCCGCAGCCTGCACTGGCTGCAGTCCAGCCTGGGCATCGTGCTGCAGGAACCGCACCTGTTCACCGGAACGGTTCGCGAGAACATCCGCTACGGCCGCCTGGACGCCACCGACGCCGAGGTCGAATCCGCTGCCCGGCTGGTACACGCCCACGAGTTCATCGCCGCCGGCGAGGGCGGATATGACGCCGAAGTGGGCCACCGCGGCGAACGCATCTCGCTGGGCCAGCGCCAGCTCGTGGCCCTGGCCCGCGCGGTGTTAGCCGACCCGCAGATCTTCATCATGGACGAAGCCACCAGCTCCGTCGACACCGCCACCGAAAAAGCCATCCAGGACGCCATGCACACCGTCCTGGCCGGCCGCATCAGCTTCGTCATCGCCCATCGCCTCTCAACGATCCGCCGCGCGAATTTGATAGCCGTGATCGACCGCGGCCGCATCGTCGAGCAAGGCACGCACCAGGACCTGATCGCCCGCCGCGGCCGCTACTATCGCCTCTACACGATGCAGTTCGCGCAAGTGCAGACGGCGGAGATCCTGGGCAGAGGGATTGGTGGATGAATGGATGGATGGATGGATGGAGAGATGGAACCTGTTTCGTTAGCGGCGGGGCTCTCGTCACGCCATAGCCTTGGCGAAGGCGGATGCCCGCGCGGTTGTTTGAAAGCAAAAACCGACGACGAGGACGAATGGAAGAATGCCGGAATGGGATGATGGAACTGAACAGGCTACGGGCTACCGGCTACTGATTACTGTTTCTAAATAGCCACCAGGCCGCGGCTGATGGCGTGGCGGATGAGTTCGGCGATGCTTTCGACTTCGCACTTGCGGTAGATATTGTAGCGGTGGTTCTCGACAGTCTTGGGGCTGATCTGGAGGTGGCGGCCGATCTCTTTGCTGCTCTGGCCTTCGCAGAGAAGCTGGACGATCTCGATCTCGCGGTGCGAGAGGTCGACGCCGGCGCGGCGCGGGCTGTGGGCCCCGCGCCCCAGGCCGTTGCTGATGTCCTGGGCCAGGAGTTGCGAGGCGTCGGCCGTCAGGTACGGCTGGCCTTTGGCGGCCTGGAGGATGGCGTGGGTGAGTTCGGCCGGATCGGCGTCGAGGCTGACGAAGCCCTTGGCGCCGACGCGCAGGGCGCCCTGGACCTGTCCGCTGGCGATGCGGTCGCTGGCGACGACCAGCGGCAGCGGGCCGATCTTGGCCATCAGGTCGCGCATGCACTGGAACGACTGGAAGGGCCCCGAGCCCGACAGCAGCAGGACGACGACGTCCTTGCCGGCCAACGTAGCGCCCATGTCGGCGGCCAGGGCGGTCTCGTCATGGTAGATGCCCGACACCGCCAGGCCGGCCTGTTGGAGCAGTAACGCCATGGCCTCGCGAATGATTCGCCGCCCGCCGGCCAAGCGCACCGTCTGGGCGGGCGGCGTTGGAACAGTTCGAGATGCCGACGGTTCTGGTTTGCTCATGCACTCGTTTGAAGCGACGACAGCAGAAAACGGATCTGGGCGTCCGGCCACTGGAAGGAATTATAACGCTGTCCGGCAGATCGAACAGTGCAAAGCAAAAAACACCTGCAATTTGTCCGCGAATGTCCACGAATCGCAAATGGGGAAGAAGAGGTGGTGATCGCCGACCTGCCCTAGGGGCCGCTCCAGATACCCGCAAGGCTCCGCTTATCGTGTGAGCCGGCGTGGCTCTTCAGGAATGACTCTCGCTTGACGGCCGCACTGCGGTCTTCGTGCATCTCGGAGTGTTTCATGACCCAGGGCCCGCGGGAAGCGGTGTAACTCTACTTGGCGCTGTTGTTGTGCTGGGCCAATCGCCGCTGCAGATTGTCGGTCTGGCCCACGTACAGGCTGCCATCTTTCAGCGATTGAAGAATGTAGACAACGTACCCCATGAATGGGCCGCAGTAGACTTGAACTACTGACCTCCTGCGTGTCGAGCAGGCGCTCTAGCCAACTGAGCTAGCGGCCCCGGTGAATCTTTGCGGGGACAATCGCGGCCTCCATAAGATGCCGCTGCGCAAGTTTATAGGGTCTGGGGGGGCGTAAGTCAAGTCGAACCGGCAAAAGGTTTCTTTGGCCTCGGTCCATCTGTCTGGTTGCCGAACCTCGCTATGGCTGGTAAGTTGTAAGCGATTCCCGGTTACCGCTCACTGCTTACTGGAACCTGCCATGATCACCATCAGTGCCTTTGCCGACGAGATTGGACCGGACCTTGCGCTTCAGATGCAGACGTGTGCGGCCTCGGGGGTGCGGCACATCGACGTGCGAGGCATCGACGGGGTGAATGTTTCAAAGTTCACGCCCGAGCAGGCCAAGGGGTACCGCCGGCGGCTCGACGACGGCGGGTTCGCGGTGCCGTGCATCGGCTCGCCCATCGGCAAGATCACGATGGACGACGACTTCGAGATGCACCTGGACCTGCTGCGGCACTGTTTCGAGATCGCCGACATTTTCGGCACGCGGCTGATCCGCGTGTTCAGTTTCTACAGCGGTGCGGGAAAGAACATCGCCGACCAGCGAACCGGCGTGATGGACCGCATGGCCGCGATGGTGCGCCTGGCCGAGGCGGACGGCTTCATCCTCATGCATGAGAACGAAAAGGCCATCTACGGCGCGCGGCCGGCCGGCGTGCGCGACCTGCTGACGAGCATCCGCGCAAAGAATCTGCTGGGCGTGTTCGACCCGGCCAACTATGTCGAGGAAGGCGTACGGCCTTACGACGAAGGCTGGGCGGCGGGCCTGGCGGAGATGACGCAGTATTTCCACGTCAAGGACAAGGACGAGGCCAAAGGCGTGTGCGTTCCGGCCGGTACGGGCGACGGGCAGTTCGCCGAGATCTTCGCCGACATGGCGCGGCGCGGGTGGTCGGGCGTGGCCACGCTCGAGCCGCACCTGGCGGCCGCGGGACAATTCACCGGCCACACCGGCCCGCAGATGTTCGCCACCGCCGCCAAGGCGCTGCAGGATCTCTGCACCCGCTGCGGGCTGGAGTACTGCTGAAACGGGATCGGGGAGCGCCGGAGTTTGCGGTGATATTGAAGCGAGAAGAATGTGAGTATCAAACGTGTTTCGTAGCTCAACGAGGCAGACGTGCAGAATCTGGACGACGTGCTGCCTCGCAAATTGCTGCGATTCGATGTCCAATCGTATTAAGCGTTCATGCCTTTGCAGTCTTTTCAGCAAGCGCAAAGCAACGGGCGGCCTGGTTGGGCCGCCCGTGCATGGGGGGATCATCTTGGGAAAGACGGTTAGTTGCGTTTGCGGCGGAGCAGGGCGGCGAGGCCGCCGATGGCCAGCAGCGACATTGTTGCCGGTTCGGGGATCGGGATCATCTCCTGGCAGTATTGGATGCTTCCCAGGAATGACATCTTGTATCCGAAATCCAGCGTGTCATTGATGGCCAGCGGAGCGGCGCCGGTGTAGTCGATAATGGCCATGTACTGCCCGCCGACAATGGGTGCGGCCTGCTGCGTGAGCGTCGCGGTCCATCCGGCCGGACCGTAAACCAGCAGATCTGCCGGGGCGGTCGAGATCGTGAAGACCTTGTTCATGTAGACATTCACGCGATAAGACGTCCAGGCAAACGTCGTGTCATTATTGATGATGTTGCGGACGCGGACGCTGGGATCTTCCGGGGCGACAAACTCACCGACCATGTGTCCGGGGCTCCAGAATTGGTCGCCCACGATGGTCATGGAATAAGTCGCTTCACCCTCGTCGATCCAGCTGTCGAGTGCGCAATTGATTGCCCCATCGCCGTCGTTGTTGATGGTATAACCCGTGATGCCCGCATTTGCCGAGGCTGCACACAAAGCGACACACGCCACTGCGACCGTTATAAAACGCATCTGCACTCTCCTTTTCAACAGGCCCTTCCGACGTTACTGGTCCACTCCGTCAGATGGCATGATTATACCCGGATCTCGAAATTTGACAAGGTCAAATCCGGGCCGGCGAGAAAAATCTTGACAGATTGCCCCCCGGCGGCCGACACGACTCCTTTTACCGCTCGCGACAGGCCATCATTTCATATAATGGCCCATGTGAGGGTCGTGGCTCTTCAATCCGGAAGCAACGGCAATTGCATCTATGTCGAGGCCGGCGGCGTGCGGCTGCTCTTTGACGCGGGCATTTCCATGCGCCAAGCGCGGGTGCGGTTGGCCGCGCTGGGGTTGTCGGCCGAGGGCGCGGCGGCGCTGCTGATCTCGCACGATCACAGCGACCACGTCCGCAGCGCCGGGGTCTATCAGCGGGCGCTGCATCTGCCGCTGCACGCCACGGCAGGCACGCTGGCGGCTGCACGCGAGCGCATGCCCCTGGGGCAGCTTGAGGACGTGCGGCATTTTCTGCCCGGCGCGGCCGTGCGCATCGGCGACGTCGAGGTGCGGACCATTCCCACGCCCCACGACGGGTGCGAGGGCGTGGCGTTCATCGTCGACGACGGGCGTCACCGCCTGGGGATTCTGACCGACCTGGGCCACGTGTTCGCCGGTCTGGCCGAGGCCGTCGCCGGCTGCGACGCGGTGCTGCTGGAGAGCAACTACGACGAGCAGATGCTCGATGGCGGGCCGTACCCGGCGTTCCTCAAGGCCCGCATTCGCGGCGCCGGCGGGCACATCTCCAATAGCGAATCGGCCGAGCTGCTGGCCGCCGCGGCGGGGGGCCGCCTGCGATGGGCATGTCTGGCGCATCTCTCGCACGAGAACAACACCCCCGAGCTGGCCCTGCAGACGCATCTCGACCGCCTGGGCGGCAAACTGCCCATCCGCGTCGCCACGCGTTACGCCGCAACGGCGATCATGGAACTCTGACAGGCCAAAATCGCAAATCAGCGATTGAAACAGCGGGCGCCGGGGGAGAAAATACTCTTTCGCCAACAGAGGTGACAATTGATGCGATGGCGTTGGGCATTTTTGGCCAGGGTGATGGTCTTGGTGGTGGTCGCGGGCGCGGCGGCCGCCTCGGCTGATAATCCTCCCAAGGATGCGTCCAAGGACCAGACCAAGACGATCGATCAGGTCGTGAAGGAGCCCGACGACAAGAACGCCCCGGCCAAGCTCAGGTTCTCGCCGGGGATGCAGACGCAGGTGCCTCTGCCGGGCGTCAAGGGCTCGATGATCGTCTACGTGCCCACCGACTACATCCCCGAGCGGCGCTGGCCGGTCATCTTCAACTATCACGCGCGGTACCAGAGCGACAAGTGGCAGTTCGCCAACGTCGAGCCGTTCCTGAAAGTCACCGGCGGCAAGGGGTTCGTCATCGTCGGCATGAACTACGCCAGCAAGGCGTTCTACGCCTCGCCCTCGCCGGCCGGCGTCGGCGGCGAGGTCGACGCCTTCCGCGAGGCCTGGCAGGCGCTGGGCAAAGAGGTCGAGCTTTCGCCCAAGCTGATCTTCCTGGGCGGCTACAGCATGGGCGGGTTCGCCGCCACGGCCATCGGCGAGAAGCTCATGGGCAACGTGGCAGGACTGGTGCTGCTGTCGGGCGGGCGGTTCTACCTCAACGGCGGCAATCCTCCGCCGGCCGAGCTGGTGCGAGGCAAGTGCGTCTTTGTGGGCGTTGGCGCCGAAGACGCGGCCATGCTCCCAGTCGCCCAGGACGCCGCCGAATGCTACCTCAAGCTTGGCGCGCGGGTGCGCCTGGAGAAGTGGGCCTCGGGCATCGAGATCGACTACGACAAGACCCAACTGGGCAAGTGGCTGCTCGAGGCCGGGCCGTTGCAGACGCTCAATGAGGACTTAGGCGCCGCACGCAAGCTCGAACGCGGCGGCAAGCAGGGCAAGGCCTATCTGCTCTACCAGACGCTGGCGGCGATCTCCTCGACGAACCGCGACGCTCTGGCGGCCGCCAAGGGCGCCGCGGCGCTGGCCGATCAGGCCAAAGCTCAACTGGCTCTGGCCGACAAGGCGCTGGCCGAGAAGGATTTTCCCAAGGGCTCGGGCCTGCTCAAGGTGTTGGCCATGCGATACCAGGGCTGCGAGTTCGGAAAGCAGGCCCAGAAGCGACTCGATGAGATCAAGGCCGACCCCGACGCCGAGGCGCAGATGAATCGCGACGCGGTGAACGCCAAGGCCGACGCCCTCGAAGCCCAGGCCAAAAAGGCCGAAGAGCGGGGGGACTACGCCGCCGCCCTGCCGCTGTACGAACGCTACGTCAAGGACTACCCACAGGCCACACGCTTCCAGGAAGTGACCGACCACCTCAAGACCCTCAAGGAAGACCCGGCCGTGACGGCCAAGGTCAACAAGGGGGAGGCCGAGCACTTCTGTAAACGCAATTTGCAGTTGGCCGAGAGCTACGTCGGCGCCGGCAAGACCGATAAGGCCCGCGAGTGTCTGCGCAACGTCATCGAGACGCACGGCCAGACCCCCTGGGCCAAAAGAGCCCGCGAACGCCTGGCCCAGCTTGACGGACAGTGACCCTTGCCGCGGCGGCAATGGGAGATTGGATCGTGAGGACGCTATGAGATTCAACGTTGCAACGTGTCTTTTGCTAATGGGGCTGTTGACGTATTCGGCCACGGGCCAAGGCGTCGTACCGCGAGGCGATGCGGTGCAGCCGGGGGTTAAGAAGGCTGTTTCGGCTGGGCCCAAACCCAGGCTCGTGCCTATCCAGGACTCCTGGCTCCTGCCGGCCATGCGGGCCCAGTTCCAGGCGGCGGTCGACGCCGACAACTACGACAAGCTCGCCGAAAAGATGGAGGACATCCTGCTGGCTCGCCTGCGGTGCGGCAAGATCGACAAGACTGCCACGCTGGCCGAGATGGTCTTCCTGGCCCGGGCGGCGCAGGGGCTCGATGGCTACACCGAGGCCGGCGGCGATGAGGCGGCTGCCAAGGGCATGCCGCGCAAGGCCCTGGCTGCGTGGCTGCTCAAGCACGAGGCGTTTGCGCGCGTGCTGTTTCGCGCCACCAGCGCCACGCGGCGCGGCGGCGAGCCGCTCAAGCTGCTCGGTCAGCTCGTGGCGGCCGAGGAAAAGAAGGTCCTGGAGTACCCCGACCTGACGGTGGCGCTGGTGACGGCGCAGCCGCCGCGGCGCTCGGGCGGTAAGGGCGATCGGGTCCAGGCCACGGCGCTGGAGGTGTTCCGCTTCTACACGCGCGGGGGCAGCTTCCGCGTCGATATGCGGGCGTGCCCCTTCGAGTTGCTGCAGCACGTCGTCGACAGCCGCCTGAGCCTGGAGGAGCGGCAGTGGGTGCTGCGCAACTACGGCAGCCATCCCGTTCCGGCCAAGGCGTACTTCGATCTTAAGTACGACACCGAGGCGTATGCCCAGGGCGTTCCGCGCAAGATCGAGTCGCTGCCGTACACGCTGCCCAATCTGCGCAAGGTCGGGGGCATCTGCGTCGACCAGGCGTACTATGCCGCGGAAATCTGCAAGACGCTGGGGATTCCCGCCACGGTGATCCATGGCGCCGGCTCCACGGGCATGGGCCACGCCTGGGTGGGTTATCTCAAGGTCGCCGGCGGGCGCGGGCAGTGGGACTGCCAGACCGGCCGCTATGCCGTCCAGCAATATGATGTGGGCTATCTCAACAGCCCCGTCGACGGCAAGGAAGAACTGGACTCGACCCTGATGCTCACCGGGCAGATCGCCCAACTGCCCCTGGAGCGGCGCGAGCAGGCCGACGCCGCGGCCGCAACGGCGCGGCTGGTGGTCGATGCCGCTGCGCGCGGCGATGTGGAAATCCTCAAGACCCTCGCCCAGGACTACACCGCCGCCGTCGCGGCCAAGGGCCACGCCCCGCTCAAGGCCTCTACCGACTGGGCGGCGCCGCGGCGGGAACTCGACGCCGAGATGGCCGTCGAGCTGCTGACGACGGCTCTGGACTTGAACCTCGCCCACCATCTCGCCTGGCAGCGTGTCATCTACCTGCGCCAGCAGAAGCTGATGTCCGACAAGGACGTTAACGAGTTCATCAACTATCTCACGCGCGCGACCGCGGCGGCGTATCCCGACTACGCCTACGAGATCGTGATGCGGCTGATCCCGACGTACGAAAACGAAAAAGACCGCCAGGGGCTGTACCGCCGCGCCTTGGCGCTGTGGGCGGCCCGGCCCGATCTGCAGTGCCGCATCGTCATCGCCATGGGCGACGAGCAGGACAAGGCCGGCAACAAGGCCGCCGCGCTGACCCTCTACGGTCAGGCCGCCAACTACGGGCTCAACCGCGGCGATCTGGGATATGATGCCGCTACCAAGGCCGAGAACATCCTCCGCGACGCGCGCAAGCTCGACGTGGCCATCCGCCTCTATGCCGACATGTTCGCCAAGACCAAGAAGCCCGACCGTGCGGCAATGGTCTTCCTGAACCAGACCGCCTACGTAAAGATCGGCAAGCGCCTGGCGACGCTGCTCCAGGACGTCGGCAAGTCTGCCGAAGCCGACCGCATCCGCGCCGCCATCGGCCAGCCCGCGGCCCCGACGCCGGATCCCCGGCGCAAGCAGTCTTAGCGCGTTGCGGGGTCGGGGGGAGTGCGGGATTACCGGACGGATCGTCCACGAAAGCGGTATGGGCTATACCACAATTGCACTTTTCTTGCACTTTGTTGTACTTTTCACAGCGGTTTCGGCATCCGCCTTCCAGTTGTGGTATTCGTGGACCGTAATAGTAGGCATTCTACTCTAGGTATTCCGCCAAGGACGCGGGCAACGGCCTCAAATCTTTCGTTGGTTATCCTATTGATCAGGTAATCCCGCGATCCCCGTTCCTGCATGGGCAACGACCGCGCCGTCGCGGATTGAGAAGATCATATCGGCCAGAGCCTGGGCTTCGGCCTGGTTGTGCGTGACGTGCAGGACGGTGGCGCCGGTGACATGTTGAACGCGTTTGAGCAGATCGATCATGCCGCATCGGGTGTCGTCGTCGAGGGCGCTGAGGGGTTCGTCCAGCAGCAGGGTTCTGGGACCGAACGAGAGCGCGCGGCCGAGGGCAACGCGCTGGCGTTCGCCGCCGCTGAGTCCGCGGGGCGTGCGGGGCAGCAGGTGCGAGAGGCCCAGCAGGTCGGCCAGCTCTTCCGTGCGATCGGAGATATGCTGCGGGTCGGCCTTGCGGATCTCCAGGGCGAAGGCCAGGTGCTGCCGCACGGTCATGGTCGAAAACAGCGCCGCGTCCTGGGGCACATATCCCACGCCTCGACCAGCCGGCGGCGCATGCGTCACGTCGCGCCCGTCGAGGCGAATGATGCCCGCGTCGACGGTCCGCAGGCCGATGACGGCCTCCAGCAGCGTCGTCTTGCCGGTGCCGGTCTTGCCCATCAGCGCGGCGTAGGCGCCGGTGGGCACGGTCAAACAGACGTCGCTCATCGCGAAGTTGCCCGCCCGGATCGTGATGTTCTCAAGGGATATCATAGTTTAGTAGCCCGTAGCCGGTAGCCAGTAGCCCGTGTCTTAGCCAATGACCAGCAGGACCGTTATGAGCCCGCACGGGGGACACGCACAACGGAGTTGTGCGTGGCGCCCACCGGCTACCGGCTAGTGTCTCTTCACAACGACAGTCTGCGCGCCCCCCATAACCGCGTCACCATCAGCACGGCCACTGCCGCAACGAGCATGATGATTGAGACGGCCACCGCGGCCTCGATGTTGCCGATGCTCATCTCGAGGAAGACGCTGGTCGAGAGCACCTCGGTCTTGTTTCGCGTAGCGCCGGCGACGATCAGCAGCGGGCCGAACTCGCCCAGCGCGCGGGCCCAGGCCAGCGTCAGGGCTGTCAGGATGCCGCTGCGCGCCTCGGGCAGCACCACGCGCATGAACGCCTGCATGCGGCTGCAGCCCAGCGCCAAGGCCACCTGCTCGCAGCGGGGGTCGATCTGGTCGAAGGTGGCCTTCATCGTCCGCACGGCGAACGCCGCCGACACCGAAACCTGCGCCAGCACGACTGCGGGCACCTGGTAGACGACCAGGCTGTTGAGCGATCGCCCGCCGACCTGGGCCGTCAGCGGCCAGAACTGGAAGAGGATCAGCAGGCTCAAGCCCACCACAAGCGGCGGAAGGACGATGGGGATGTCGAGGATGGCGTCGACGGCCCCGCGCCCCCGGAACTTCACGCGCGACAGCAGGTAGCCCATTGGCACGCCGATCCACACCGACACGACAGCCGCCAGCGTACACGAGGCCAGGCTCAACAGCACCGAGTGGCGGATTTCGGGCTGGCCCATGGCCTTGACGATGGGGTTCTCCGCCAGCAGGGCCAGCCACGGCTGGGGCGACTCCCACGCCTGCGCGATGGTGCGCTGGAGCATGTAGGCGATGTCGCCCAGCAGCAGCAGGACGATCAGCAGCACGTACGAGCCGCCGAGGATCCCCAGCCCCGCCAGAAACCCGCGGTCGCGCAGACGAATCGCCCCGTCGCGCCGGTCGGCGGCGAGGTGTTCGGCTTCGAGTTGTCCGGCGGCGAGCTCTTGGTTCATGTCGCGATCACAATCCTGACAACCTTGCCACAAAGATCACAAAGGGCACGAAGAGAAGTCTCATTGTCCATTCTTCTTCGTGTTCTTTGTGATCTTTGTGGCAAAGCTCTTATTCCTTCGGGGCGGTCGCCGCTTGCGGCTTGGCGTCTTTGTCGTTGTACCTGAAGTTGAACCCCGCCGCTTTGAAGTTTTCGCGCGCAGCGGCGATGACGCTGAAGAATCGCCGCGCGAGTTGCTTGTGCGGGCTGCCGCGGGCGATGCTGAAGGGCTGCACCGCCTTGGCATACGGCGAGTCGATGGCGACGACGTCGATCCGCCCGCGCTCGGCCAGGGTATCGGTACGGTACGCGATGGCCGCATCGACCGACTTGGTTGTCACCGTCGGCACGAGCATCGCCGACGAGGCCGTCTGCATCACCACGTTCTTCATCACCGCGTCGTAGAGCCCTTCCTTCTGCAGCAGGATGCGCGTCAGGGCGCCGATAGTGCACTGCTCGCCCTGCCCTACGGCCACTCGCACGCCCGGCCGCGCCAGGTCCGCCAGGCCCTTGATGCCCGTCGAGCCCTTGGGCACGGCGATGACGATATCGGCGTCGGAGATGTCCACGTCTTCCTGGAACCAGTCGCGAACGTTGTTGAGGTAATACCGGTCGCAGGCCATGTACACGTCGGGAAAGTTGGCGCTGGCCGGCCCCATCGACTTCATCTGCCCCGTCAGAGTTCCGCAGCCGTTGTACACGGTCTCGACCGTCACGCCCTCGCGGGCCTCGAAGGCCTTGACGACTTCCTCCACCGCCCGGCGATTCACCGCCCCGCAATAGAACTTCAGCCGCGGATGCACCGCCCACGTATCGCCGTCGACGGGCGTGAAGCCGGCGGCCTTGAAGCGATCCAGCCCGCGGTCGCGCGCGGCAAGGTATCGCGCGAACGTCAACGCGGCCGTGGGGTGCCGAGAGCTCTTCAGCACGCCGATGGAGATTTCCTGCACGGCCGCATCAAGGGCGGGCACGTGGACGGCCTTGAGCTGCCCATACTGTGCGACGGTGGAGTCCCAGACGATCCCGGCGTCGACGGCCCCGATGGCCACGTCGTTGGCGATGTCGGACACGGTGGGTTTGAAGACGCCGTGCTGCTGCACGGCCTGATCGAGCAAGGCCCACTGCCCGCTGGGCGTCAGGGCCTGCTGCACCGTGCGGCCGATGGAGGCGGCCTTGGGGTTGCCCATCGCCACGCGGACTGCCGGTTTGAGCAGGTCGTCCAGGCCGGTGACGGACGTGTTGCCGCGCTGCACGACGATGACCGGCATGGTGCGCGCCAGCGGCAGCACCTCGGCCAGAAGGCCCTGCGACTGGGCGAGTTGGATGTAGCTCTGGTCGGCCGCCAGGTACAGGTCACCTGCCCCGGAGGCCTTGAGGCTGCTCAGCAGCGTGCCCGACCCGCCGTACTGCACCTCGACCGCCACGCCGTAGTCCTTGCGATAGCGTTCGACAGTCGGCGCGACGGCCTTTTGCGAGCCGGCCGCACAATACAACATCAGCCGGTCGCCGGAGACAGATTCATGCCCCGACAACCACGCCAGCCCCGCCACCAGCAAGCCGGCCAGGACCACGCTGCCCAGGAGTACTTTCCATTCAGTCGGCATACGCATTCAATCTCGGAACCAACAGCAAAAACCGACGACGACTCGATCAGTTTCGTTCTGTCAGCGGCCGAGCTTGCTCGACGGGTTGTACGGTTCCTGAAGAACACGCGGAGCAAGCTCCGCCGCTAACGTTCGACGAAAGAACACCGTTCCGTTCTTCGTCCTCGTCCTCGTCGTCGGTTTCTTCCCCTCTTCTTCCCTCACTCCTCAAGGCACGTCACCATCGGCAGGGGCTTGATGAATTCCTGCCGGAGACTATACGTATACGCTCCCTGAGTGGGGACCAGAAGTACGTCGCCTTCGAGGATATCCTGGCCGAAGTACCCGTAGCCCCACAGGTCGTGGGGCGTACATAGTGACCCCATGACCATGCATGCCCGCTCGGTCAGCGCCGGGCGAGTCAAGTTGATCACGGGAAAGTAGTCCGTCTCGAACCGCTCCCATCCGACGGCGTTGGCGCCGGCGTCGGTGATGACCAGGTCGTCGGCCTTGCGGTCGATCACCGTCAGCAGCAGGTGCATGGCGTTGTGGCACAACCACCGCCCCGGCTCGGCGCAGAGACGGGCATTCAGGTGCGGCGCCAGGTGCTGCTGCTGAGCCTCGGCGATGGCGGCTGCGAAAACCTCCAGCGGCTGGGCGGCGATGCGGTAGTGCGTCAGCGATGCCTGCCATCCGGCCGTGGTGGCCGCCCGCAGCATGCCCGCCGGCGTGCCGGCCTCCTGCAGCCACTCGCCCGCGCCCGGCCAGAAGCCCCCGCCCATGTCGATGAACTCGATCTGCCCGCGCTGCTGCGGCGCCAGCGCAGCGAGCGTCTGGCCCAGCAATGCGATGAACTGCACCTGCCGCTGCGGGTCGAGGTTCCAGCTTGTGTGGAACTGCAGCCCGCAGAGGCGCACGCGGTCGCACTGTTTCGCGGCGGTCATGAACTCGCCCAGACGCGACAGATTGATCCCGAACTTACGCCATAGGCCGTGCTCGAGCGTCGTCAGTCGCACGCCGGCACGGATGGTGACGCCCGCCGCGGCGGCGGCCGCCTGAAGGCGAGCCAGTTCGCCGAAGCTGTCGATGAGCACGACGACGCGGTCGGCGTGATCGAGCGCGAGTTGCATCTCGGCCAGGGTCTTGCCAGGGCCGCTGAAGACGATATCCCTGCTGCCGGCGTTCAGGGCCATTTGCAGCTCGATGCCGCTCGATACATCCAGGCCGATCCCCTCACCCACCAGCGTCGCGGCGATCAGCGGGCAGTTGTTGCTCTTGACGGCGTAATAGGGCCGGAACTGCTGGACGTGCTTGCCGAAGGTCGCGACAAACTCGCGTGCCGCCGCCCGCAGTGCCGGGCGATCGAGCACGTACAGCGGACTGCCATGTCGGCCCGCCAGATCGAGGAACTGTCCGCGGCGGTTCATGAAGCCCTCGACAAACGCATGCAGCTCGCCGGTGTCCAGTTGCGGCGTCGGCTGGGCGAGCAACTCAGCGGCAGATTTCAAGATGGCGTCGGCGTCATGCATGGCAGAAACGTCCAGTGAAGGCTACTACTCGCCCCGAAGGGGCGATGAGAATTTAGCCGGGGGCGCAGCCCCCGGAATGCGATATTAAAACGATCTGAGCCCCGCAGGGGCGACGGGCTTTGCGGATATGCAACAACCCGCCCGCCCCTATGGGGCGGGTAATTCAAAAGAGCTATCCGGGGGCTGCGCGGCGGCAGAAACGCCGCCGCTGCGCCCCCGGCTAAATCCCAAGCGGCCCCTTCGGGCCGCATCGGCAAAGTTGCCAAGGATAATAAAGGAACGCTCATCTTGAAATTCCACCCCCATATTCAACGATGAATCGCCCGGACAGTTCGGTGCATTGTTGCTCGATGCTGGGGACATCATGGCGACCCGCTTGGCGTGTCGCCATGCCACCCGAAACCGAGGGGTCAAAGATGACATGGCCCAGCAGGCGAGAGTCGTAGTCGGCGGGGGGGAGGCGCACTTCGTGGCCGGGGGCTCGCCGGAGATAGACTTCGCTGACGCGCGGGTCGGCGCTGATGGCCGAGGCGTCCAGGCGCTGGATCACGCCGCTGCGCTTTGCGAAGAGTCGCAGGCCGACCATCTGCTTCCACGCCGTCGACGGGGGCACGAGGACCGGCTCGCCGGCGGCGAAGTTCACTGCGCTGGCGAGCATGTCCATCCCGCAGCAGGCCTTGAGCAGCGGGGGCAGACAGTCGCCGCCGGGCCGCGGGGCGATCTCGATCATGACGGCGCGGCCGTCACGCACGATGAAGTCCAGCATACAGATCGACCGCTCTATGCCGACGGCGCGGCAGGCGGCGGCCAATTGCCCCGTAAAGGCGTCCAGCGACAGATCCGGCGGCGGGGCCGGCACGATGTACGCCGTGCATGTCCCGAGCGTTTGAGAGTGGTCCATGATCTTGCGCGCCAGGCGGATGATCCGCGCGCGGCCGCCTTCGATCACGAAGTCGCAGCTATATTCCGGGCCTTGGACGAACTCCTCGATGACGGCCACGCTGCGCGAGTCGACCATGGCGCCGCCGGCTGCCCCCGCGCCGTACATGCGGGCGTCGTGATGAGTGGCCAGGCGGGCCGTGATGGTCGCCAGGGCGTCGGCGGCCTCGGCGGCGCTGCGGCAGAAGAAGATCAGTTCGCTGCCGCTGCCGGTGAGTGGCTTGAGCACGGCCGCTCCGGCGACCGCGTGCATGAAGTCCGCCGCATCGGCGGCCGTGCGCACCAGGCGGGCCGCCGGCGTGGGCAATCCCGCTGCGCTCCAGGCCTGCTTGCACGCCAGCTTGCTGCGGCACGCCGCCACCGCCGCCGCGGATGGATACGGCAAGTTCATCGCCTTGGCCAGCGACGAGGCCAAGGCCATCGATTCGTCGTCAAAGCACGCCACGCCGACGATGTTGTGTTTGAACCGCGCCGCGTGCGCCGTCACCAGCGCCAGGAGCTGCTCGTGTGGCAGAGATAGATCGGCTAGCAGTTCCTGCCCAGGCGGCGGCGCAGGTTCGGTAGCGGCGGCGCGGTGGGCGAAGTTGGTCAGGAAGATCGCGCGGTCCCCCAACTGCTGGCGGATGATATCGACGTAGTCCGTCGTGGTGCCGGCCACCAGGACGCAGTCATTTAGCACACGCTGCACTCCTGGACTCTTCATGGCATGCGTGCTCGGCGTGGTGGGGGATGTTGCTCAGCAAGTACAAGGGGCGCGGGGTCAGGTGGAAGAGGGTCTTCCACGAGAAGTCGCCGCAGAGGAAGTCGAGCCGGTCGAACCGCTCGCGGCAGCCGCGGCGCATGTGGTACACGTTGATCAGCTTGGCGGCGCCCTGCACGCAGCGGTCCGCCCCGCCGGCCACCAGCGTGTAGTGGTTGTTGTAGACGATGCCCATGTCCACAGCCGCCGCCTGCCCGTCCACCAGCAGCGCCGTCATGCGCAGCCAGCCGTTGGCGCGGGCCAGTTCCATCAGGCTGCGGAAGCCCTCGCGGAACCGTCCGTCGGCAAAGTACGACCGCTCGCCGAAGGCAGCCAAGTTCAACTCGACCATCCGGTCGAAGTCGGCCGCGTCGTCCAGCCGCCAGGTGACGCGCTGCTCGAAGGCGTCCAGCTCGCGGCGGATGCGCTTGGCCGACTTGTGCGAGAACTCGCCGCCCCAGTAGTTCTCCATGTCGTACCCGTATCGCGGCGGCTCGAAGAGATACCCGATCTCGTCGATCTCGCAGCGGTCGGTGGCGCCGTTGCCGGCGGGCAGCAGATACCGCAGGTGCCGCGGCCCGGGGCACAGGGCCAGCAGGCCCTCGAGCATCGCCTCGTCGCCGGCGATCAGGCGGTTCTGCTCGAGCCAGGTCTTGCCGCCCCAGGTCTCGCCGGGGAAGTACCCGTAGCAGCCGCCCTCGGCGATCCAGCTCAGCGGCAGGAGCCCGCGCACCAGGGAGTCCTCTTCGGCCGCGATGAACAGGGGCGCCCGCTGGAAATGCCGCTGGAAGCACATACGCACATCCCAGCGGTCAGTGAACGACTCCTGCACGACCGCACGCTGCCAGAGGTCCCGGCAGGCGTCGAGGTCCGTGATGACCCGGTACCGATACACGCTCTAGTGCCTCAGGTTGCTGTGCGTAATGCAGTGCGAACCCCCGAAGAATTTCTGCGCGAACTCGGCCACGACTTCCGGGTCGTACCCTTTGCAGCTGAACACGTCGAGGTAGACCGTGTTGGTCAGGTTGGCAAAGTGCGCGGAAATCAGCGAGGTCTCGATGAGCTGCACCATCGAATATCCGGCCACGCGCTCGTCTTCTCCGAAGTGGACGACCAGCGTTTCGCCGAAGCGCTTCATCTCGATCAGCTCGCAGAGCTCGGCCACGAACTGCTTGATCTTCTCGGCGTCGCGAATGGCCGCCGGCTCGCAGTCGTAGATGTCGATGCTCGTGGCCAAACCCCACGCCGATAGCTTGACCTCAGGTTCCACCGCCTCTTGGGTTTTCATTGTCTCTCCTCTGGGCCCAACCGCCGCCGGCACAATGCCCGCGGCGCCCGTGCCAAATATTTTCTACGAGTTATCCTTTTGCCGCCTCGGGGGGCTGTTGATGGCCGGCTTCCTGGATGAACCGCGCCAGGCTCGAGGCCATCGCCCCACGCAACGAGACGAACGTTTCGTCAATGTTCTCGTCCTGCGACGAGATCGCCGCGAACGAGTAGTATCCCGACACGAATCCCGCCACGGCACAGGCGATCCGCCGCAGCACCGGCTGGGGCGGGCGGTACTTCAGCACCGATGCCAGCAACCCCTCGACGCATTCGAGGTACTTGATGAATGGCGTCTCGATGCCCTGGTAGCCCTCTTGCAGCGTCAGGTCGCTGCGGCCCTGGAAGTACAGCACGAAGTCTTCCCAGCGATTGGCGAAGAACTCGATGTGCGCGGCGATCAACTTGTCCAGCACGCCGATGACATCGGTCTCGCCGCTGCAGCCGCGCTCGATGGCCGCGATCAGCCCGTCGAGCATTTCCTTGATCAACTCCCGCACGAGCTGAGGCTTGCCGCTGAAGTGGTAGTAGAACGTTCCCTTGCCGACATCCGCGCGGTCGGAGATTTCGTCGATCCGAGCCAAGTCGATCCCCCGCGTGGCGAAGACCGTGCGGGCCGCGTCGAGCAGCTTGCGGCGCGTGACCTTCAAGCGCCGCTGCTGGCGTGAAGGACTCCGCTTCGGTTTTGCATCTTCAACAATCATCATACTCAGGACCGACTAACCTCCCGATTTCGACTTTTTAGTCAACAACGACCATAAGGTCAACAACAATTTACAAAAAACTTCAAGTTTTTTAACGCCTTACGCTATCTATTGGGGGACGCAGTGAAGCCTTAGCCATTCTATTGCTGTTGCATACGCTACTGTCGAAGCAATCTTCTGGTGCTGGAGTACATACGCCCACCCAATAGGTGGTGTTTGAAATATGTTCGCAGTGTTTCACGTTTGCTGCATTCGTCCATTCATCCATCCATCCATCCATTCCATCCATCTATTCATCCACCCATCCCGCTCTCATCGGCGATAGAATCCAGTAATGTATTTGTTGAGTTTCACAGCCATGATCGCGGCGTGCTTGATCGGCGCGTGGCATACACGCCCGGCGGCCGCCGCTATGCTCACGTACGCTGCGGCCGGCTTCGGGATGGTGGCGATGCTCTACCTCCTCAACCGCCCGCAGTGGTTTCTCAAGAGCCGCCGCGGCGTCGTCCACCCGGCGGCGTGGCTGCTGTACTGGCCGTACTTCATCGCCAACGCGGCGGTGTTCTACCTCCAGCGCATATTCTGGCCTGAACCGCCGGCTCACGAGATCGTCCCGGGCCTGTTCCTGGGCCAGAAGCTCACGGCCTACGAGGCGGCACGCTTTACGCCCACGCCGGCGGGCGTCGTCGACCTGACAGCCGAGTTCAGCGAGAACTCGATCTTCCGTTCCAGCGACGACTATCTGCTGCTGGCGACGCTGGACGGCACGGCCCCGACGAAGGAGCAGTTCGACTTGGGCGTCGAGCACATCCGCCGCTGCCTGGCCGCCGGAGCGGTATACGTGCACTGCGCACTAGGCCACGGCCGCGGGCCGACCATCGTCGCCGCGTACCTGTTAGCCGAAGGCAAAGCCGCCACCGCGAGCGAGGCGCTGGAACTCATCCGCCGACACCGTAAGACCATCCGCCTCAGAACCAACCAGATCCGCGCGCTTGAGGGGTATGTCGAAATGTTACATCGCACACTCCGCTCGTAGTGGCACCGTAAGGCGTCTCTCGGGAGACGTGGAATTCGGAAACGCCTTACGGCGTCAGGACGAACTCTTTACCCGCGATAGATGCAGCGGGAGGTGTCGGTTTCCCAGACTTCAATGGCTGACAGCAGCCCCAGGGCGGGCTTGATGCGGTCCCAGAGATATTTGCAGAGCACTTCGCTGGTGGAGTTCTCCAGGCCGGCGATCTCGTTGAGGCAGCGATGGTCCAACTCGCTCAGTACGCCCTCGACGGCCTGCTTGATCTGGCCGAAGTCGATCACCCAACCCGTGCGCGCATCCGGCGAGCCGCTGACGTGAACGTCCACGCGGTACCCGTGCCCGTGCATGCGGCTGCACTTGTGCCCGGCCGGCACGTTGGGCAACGAATGCGCGGCTTCAAATCGGAAGGTCTTGACCAGTTCGTAGTCCATCAATGACTCCAGTGAGGCAAACGAACAACCGACGACAAGGACGAGGACGAAACAACTCACAAGTCCATCATCCAATCATCCATCCATCCATCCATCCATCCATTCATCCATTCATCCGCACTATACCCCGCGCGTCGCGCTGGGCCACAGGATCTTATGTAGCTGCAGGCCCAGCCGCACGTCCAGCTTGTCTTGCAGAATCCACCCCGCCAGGTCGGCGCCGCTGAGGCGGGCGTTGACAGGGCTGAAGATCACTGTGCAGCGATGCGGCAGGTTGTGGTCGACGGCGGCCTCACGGGCCATTTCGTAGTCGGCACGGTCGGCGATGACGAACTTGACTTCGTCGCTGCGGCGCAGGCTCTGGACGTTGTCCCAGCGATTGGAGGCGCTTTGGCCGCTGGAGGGGCACTTGAAGTCGACGATCCGCACCACGCGCCCGTCCAAGGCGGCGATGTCGAGCGAGCCGTTGGTCTCCAGCAGCGTCTCGTACCCCGCGTCGCACAGGGCCGTCAGGAGATCGGGCGTCGCCGGCTGCATGAGCGGTTCGCCGCCGGTGACTTCCACCAACGGCCCGCCCAGGGCGGCCACCGCATCGAGTACGGCCGCGATGTTCATGGGCGTGCCTTCATTCCAGGCGTAGAGCGTGTCGCACCAGTCGCAGGCGAGATTGCACCCCGTCAGCCGCACCAGCACGCAAGGCCGCCCCGCGCGCGTGCCCTCGCCCTGGATGCTGCGGAAGATCTCGTTGACGATCAGTGTGCTCACGAAGTCATTGTACGCCAAGAGTGGAGGTCGGGGAAACAACCTGTCGAGTTCGGGCGCCGGCGCATCCTGCTTGCGGAATGCTTTGTCTTTTCTTAAAACAGAGGCGCACAGGTCGTGCGTCGGAGTATGGACAATGGCGAGAGAGCGCTGGGGCAGCAAGTTGGGCGTGATTCTGGCCGTGGCGGGCAGCGCGGTCGGGTTGGGCAATTTCCTGCGGTTTCCCGGAGAGGCGGCCCAGCACGGCGGCGGGGCGTTCATGATTCCTTATTTCATCGCCCTGGTGCTGCTGGGGCTGCCGCTGATGTGGGTCGAGTGGACGATCGGGCGCTTCGGCGGCGGCTTCGGCCACAGCACCGCCCCCGGTGCGTTCCAGACGATGTGGAACAAGAACCGGTTCATCAAGTATTTCGGCGTCATCGGCATCTTCGGGCCGGTGATCATCTTCATCTACTACGTCTACATCGAGAGCTGGCTGCTGGGGTACAGCGTCTTTGCGGCCACGGGGAAGTACGCCGCCTGCACGACGAAGGAGTCGATCGGATCGTTTCTGGGCCAGTACATCGGCGGCGGGGGCGAGCACTTCGGTTCGATGCTTGCGGCCTACGGGTTCTTCCTGCTGACGTTCGTCATCAACATCGTGGTGGTGTACTATGGTCTCAAGGGCGGCATCGAGCGGCTGTGCAAGTGGGCCATGCCGGCGCTGTTCGTCCTGGCGATCGTGCTGGTGGTTCGCGTTTTCACGCTGGGCACGCCGGACGCGGCCCATCCTGATCGGAACATCTCCAACGGCCTGGGGTATCTGTGGAATCCGGACATGTCCAAGCTGGCCGACCCCGGTCAATGGTCGGCAGCCGTTTCCGGCGTCGGCGCCAAGGGCGAGCCCCTCGGTGTCGGCGGGCGGCTCAACGCCCTGGCGCACGTGATCGACGCCGACATGTGGCTGGCGGCCGCGGGGCAGATCTTCTTCACCCTGAGCGTGGGCATCGGGGCGATATTGACCTACGCCAGCTATCTGCGCAAGGAAGACGACGTGGCGTTGGCGGGGCTGACCAGCGCGACGGTCAACGAGTTCGCCGAGGTGATTTTGGGCGCCAGCATCGTGATCCCGGCGGCCTTCGTGCTGCTGGGCGGGCAGGCCACTGCCGACTTCGCCAAGGGCGGCACGTTCAGCCTGGGCTTTCTGGCCATGCCGCTGGTGCTGGAGCAGTTGCCCGGCTCGCAGATCTTCGGGTTCGCGTGGTTCTTCCTGTTGTTCCTGGCGGGCATCACGTCGAGCGTGTCGCTGTCGCAGCCGGCGGTGGCGTTCCTGGAAGACGAGTTCAACCTCACCAAGCGCGAGGCGGTGCTGGTCTTCGGCGTCACGACGTTCATCCTCTGCCAGGCCGTCGTCTTCGGCGGCGTGCCGGTCATCGACGAGGTGGACTTCTGGGCCGTCAACTTCTGCCTGGTGGTCTTCGCGCTGGTCGAGGCGATCCTGTTCGCCTGGGTCTTCGGGATGCAGCGGGCCTGGACGGAACTGCACAGCGGTTCGGACATCCGGATTCCGGGTTTCTACCGCTTCGTGATCAAGTACATCACGCCGCTGTTGCTGCTGGCGATCCTGGGTACGTGGGCGTACCAGAAGCTCGGCGACACGATCCTGCTCAAGGGCGTGCCCCCCGCCGAGATGCCCGTGCGCATCATGACGCGCGTAATGCTGTTGTTCATCTTCGCCATCCTGTGCCTGCTGGTCTGGTCGGTGTGGCGCCGCCGCAACCGCCAGGAGCAAGGAGAACTCGCATGACCGCCTACGGCTGGATCTTTATGCTCGCCAGTTGGGCCATCATCATCGGCCTGGCCGCCTTCTGTTTCTGGCGCACGTTTCAGCCGGTCCGCAAGAGCCGCCAGGCCGACGCGCCCGTGCCTGAAAAGAGCGTCCTTGGCGGCTGATTCGGCCATTGCGGGCGAGAAGGACTTTACCCGCCGGTCAGGACGAGTTTTTCGCGCTGCAGGAGCTTGGCGCGGAGGGTGTCGCTGTCGGGGCAGTCGAGCAGGTCCTGGACGAACCGGCCTTCGTGGAGCATCGCGCTGAGGCGGGCCAGCACGTGCAGGTGGGTGCGTTCGTCTTTGCAGCAGATCAGGAAGTACAGGCGCGTCAGCGAGCCGTCGACGGCCCCGAAGGGCACGCCGCTGTGGGTGACGCCGGCGGTGACGAAGCTTTCGGCGATGTCGTACTCCAGCGGGTGGCGCGGGTGCGGCAGGGCCACGCCGGGGATCAGGGCCGTCGAGCAGATGTCCTCGCGGGCGCGGGTTTCGTCCAGGACGTGGTCGCTGCGGTAGGCCAGGTCGCCGGCCAGCGCCACCAGCCCGCGCAAAACCGAATCGCGCGTGCGGGCGTGGAGCGGCACGGCGAGGCCGCCGATGGGGATCATCGGCGCGATCAGCAGCGCCTCATGGTCGAAGCCGTGATGGGCGCTGACGCCGCGGGCGACGTCGCGCAGGCGGCGGCGGTCCATCTCATGGAGGCGCTGCTCGACCCAGTGGTCCACCTCGCCCTTGACGAACACCATGCGCGAGCCGCTCCTGCGGCAGGGAATGATCCCGCGCGAGGCGAGCTTCTGGACCTCGCGCAGGTCCATCTGCAGGTACGCGGACACCTGCTTGTCGGTCATCTGTTCGCGGGGCATACCCTTATCCTAACGCATACGGAGAGCCGATAGTAGCTATCAGCCGTGAAGAAGATTAACCACAGAGGCACAGAGATCACTGAGGTAGAAACAAAGACATGACGTTCCCGTTCATGCGTCTTCCTCTGGGCTTTCTGTGCCTCTGTGGTAAGTTTTTGACTGATAGCTGATGGCTTCCCGGATTTGACATGTACGGTGGCGAAAGCTACAGTGCAGGCACTGGCATGTCATCCTCCTGAAGGAATGGCTGATTACGAAAGGAAACGGTATGGCCGACAAGAGCGGACAGTTTGACTGGGTCATCAAAACCGCACAGACTGCCCTGTGGGTCACGCTGGGCGCCTTGGCGCTGGCGGTGCTGGCCGCGGCGGTTGGCGCCGTCGTCGAAATCGTTCGCGGTCATGCCATGCAGGCTCTGCCCCTGGCCGGCGTGATCGTCTGCGCCGCGGCCGCGGCGGCGTGGACCGTCGCCCTGTACGGGCTGATCAAGACCGTCGTCTCCAACGAGCAGGCGGTCTCGTCGATGGCCGACCGCCTGGCCGACCTGGAGCCGATCTTCGCCGACCAGCGCGACTCGATGCACATGCTGGTCGACCTGGGCAAGCTCTCCGACCAGGCCAAGAGCCTGGTGTACCACGAGGTCGAGGTCGAGGCCTTCCGCGAGGCCATCCACGCCGACCTGATCCGCCAGGACTACCGCTCGGCCCAGTCGCTGCTGGACTCGATCGAGCACAAGCTCGGCTATGCCGACGAGGCCTCGCGCCTCCGCGACGAGATGGAGTCGAACCGCAAGGCCAGCCTTGACGAGAAGATCGACACCGCCGTGCGGCGCGTGATGAGCATCGTCGCCCGCTACGACTGGTCGCGCGCGACGCGCGAAACGCGACGCCTGCAGAACCTCTTCCCCGACAATCCCAAGATCGCCTCCCTCGGCGAGCACGTCGAGCAGGCCCGCCTCAAACGCAAGAGCGAACTGCTGCAGGCCTACGGCGAAGCCACCCGAAAGAACGACGTCGACGCCGGCATCCAGCTCCTGACCGAGCTGGATTCGTACCTGACGCCCCAGGAGGCCGGGGCGCTGCGAGAAAGCGCCCGCGGCGTCTTCCGCGCCAAGCTTCACAACCTCGGCGTCCAGTTCGCCATCCGAGTCAGCGAGCAGCAGTGGGCCGAGGCCGTCTCCGTCGGCGAGGAAATCATCCGCAGCTATCCCAACAGCCGCATGGCCCAGGAAGTGCGCGACAAGCTCGGACAGCTTCGCACGCGCGCGGCCGCGGCCTCGCCGTCGGCCGGACAGAACGGCCCGATAACCTCTTGACCACGACGCTCAGACGATCCGGTGGCACAGCCTCTCCAGGCTGTGGTCCAGCCTGTGGCTGTCACAGTCTGGAAAGCCCGTGCCACATGGAACCGCAGCGCCTGTTCATCTATCGTGCGACCACGGCGATGCGAACCTTCGAGCACGCCGCCGCCACGCGCGACGTGGCCGAGTCCATCGTCATCCGCGTCGAGTTCTCCGACGGCCTGGCCGGATGGGGCCAGACCCTCCCGCGACCCTACGTCACCGGCGAAACCCTCGAATCCGTCGCCGAAGACATCGAGAACATCCTATGGCCCGCGGCACTGAACGGTTCGCTATGGAAGAAGACATTGGCGGGCAGCGTCAGCGGCGAAGCTTGCTCGCCGCGGTTGTTCAATTCCCAGCCGGCGCGCGGGGCAAGCCCCGCCGCTGACACGGAAGGTCCGTCGCCCTGCTGCGATGGCAATGCTCTTTCTTCCCTCGCGATGCCTTCTACCGACGCCGCCGGACGGTGCATTAACGCCGCCGCCTGCGCGATGGACCTGGCGTGCCTGCGCCGACTGGATACGGTCGACTCGCCCCCGTTGAGCAATACGATCGTCTCGCGTGTCTCGGGCGTGCTGGGTAGCCGCAGCGTCGCCAAGACCGCCAAGCGAACGCGCCTGATGCGCCTGGCGGGCCTGCGCGACTTCAAGCTCAAGCTCGGCCTGGGCGAAGACCTCGACCGCCAGAACCTCGCTGCCGTGCTGGGCCTGATCGGTCGTGACATTCTGGCCGCACGCTGCACCCTGCGTGTGGACGTCAACGGGGGCTGGGCCGTCGACGAGACCCCCGCGCGAGTCGACGAGCTCAAGGCCCTGGGCGTCTGCGCCGTCGAACAGCCGGTGTACGTCCCCGCCGCGGCCTTTGTGGAACTGGCCCGCGCATGCTCATTGCCGCTGATTGCCGACGAGGCCCTGCTGACGCCGGCCGACGCCGAAACGCTGCTGGCCGAGCCGAAAAAGATCTGGTGGAACATCCGCCTGTGCAAGAACGGCGGCCTGGTCAACTCGCTGCTGCTGGCTCGACAAGCGGCTGAGGCCGGCGTGACCTGGCTCTGCGGGGCCATGGTCGGCGAGAGCAGCATTCTCTCCGCCGCCCAGCGCCGCCTGCTGCAATACGCCCCGCCCGCGCGGTTCGTCGAGGGCAACTACGGCCGCCTGCTGGTGAAAGAAGACCTGACTGTCCGCTCGCTGCGATTCGGTTACGCCGGCAAACTCAAGCCCCTGCCCGCCGCGACGCCCCAGCGCCCTCTGGGCATTAGCGTCGATCCCGCGAGAGTCTTCCGCTGCAGTCAGCTCCTGCGACGCCTTGACGCTTGAAGAAGAAACTTTGCCACAGAGAGAAAGAAGGGGAGATTACTTTCTTGTTCTTTTCTTCGTGATCTTTGTGATCTCCGTGGCAATGTTGGTTCTTCCTCAACGGTCTCCTGCCTTCGCGGGGGGCAGGCAGCGACCTCAGCGGCTTATTCAATCCCCTGGAAGCCACTCGATGCGGCGGGAAGGTTACTCTTCGTCGTCGTCGAGGTCTTCGTCCTCGTCTTCGTCCTCGTCGAGTTCTTCGTCGAGGTCTTCGTCGTCGATCTCGTCGTCTTCGTCCTCGTCCTCATCGTCCTCGTCATCGAGTTCTTCGACGTCGTCGTCCCCTTTGATATCTTCGTCGTCCCAGAGGTCCATTATCGATTCCCTTGGCACGTCTCGCTGGATCATGGCCGGCCCTTTCTAATAATTGATCCGTCCGATCGTGATTCGCAGTTCCTATATCGGTAGAATTACGGCGGTAACTTTGCCCGCGTTTATTCTATGCAGAGGGTTCTATGCGAATCGTGTTCTGCGGCAGCGGATCGCTGGCCGTGCCCATCCTGAGCGCCCTCGCCCGCGCCGGCCACACGGTCCTCGAGGTCTTCACGCAGCCGCCGCGGCAGAGCGGGCGGGGGCGCCACGTGCAGCCCACGCCCGTCGCTCAGGCGGCGGCCGCGCTGGGCCTGGCCATGCAGGAGTGCGCGGCCATCAATGCTGCGCCGACGCGCGAGCATCTGGCCGCCTTGGCGCCGGATGTGATCGTCGTGGCCGACTACGGGCAGTTCATCAAGGACCCCACCTGTGCGACGGCCAAACACGGGGCCTTCAACGTCCACGCCTCGCTGTTGCCGGAACTCCGCGGGGCCGCGCCGATCAACTGGGCCATCATCCGCGGATTTGCCCGCACCGGCGTGACGACCTTCTCCCTGGTGCCCAAGATGGACGCCGGCGACATTTACTTGCAGCAAGCCACCGACATCGACCCGCGTGAAACGGCCGAGGACCTTGCGACTCGCCTGGCCGCACTCGGCGCGGACCTGGCCTGTCGCACGCTCGACCTGCTTGCCGCGGGCACGGCGATACGCACGGCGCAGGATGAATCCAAAGCCACCCTCGCCCCGCCGATGGCCAAGGCCGACGGCGTGATCGACTGGTCCGCAGACGCCGTTGCCATCCGCAACCGCATTCACGGAACGTGGCCCTGGCCGGGCGGGCAGACAGTCCTGCGCCGGCGCGACGGGCGCGAACAGCCCGTCATCATCGCCCGTGCCGAATCGCTCGACGCGCCACCAGCGGGCGAACCGGGGACGCTGGCCGACGACCTGACGATCTCCTGCGGCCGCGGCCGCCTGAAGATCCGCGAGCTCAAGCCCGCGGGCAAGCGCCTGATGGACTGGCCGTCGTTCGTCAACGGCGCCCATCCTACGCCCGGCGAGCGCATGGTCTGGGTAAGTTAGCGGCGGGGCAAGCCCCGCCGCTAAAGTGGACGGGGTATGTCTTTTCCCTCAGTGTTCTCTGTGCCCTCTGTGGTAAAGTTGTTTCCCTGACACTATGGACAAGAAGAACGTACAACATTCCGCTCGCGACATCGCTGTGCGGGCGCTGCTGGAGGGGCCCGCCCGCGCGGCTTCGGCGCTTGACATGGCGATCACCGCGGGCGAATTGTCATCGGCCGACGCGGCGCTGGCGCGCGAAATCACCCTGGGCAGCATCCGCCGCAAGGCCACGCTGACGGCCGTGCTGCGGGCCTTTCTGGAAAAGCCCGACCTGCGCCTGCCCGAGCCGATCTGGAAAATCCTCTCCGTCGCGATGTACCAGGTGCTGTTCCTGGACCGCGTCCCGGACTTTGCGGCCGTCAATGAAGCCGTCGAGCAGACCTCGCGCATGGGCTATCCGCGCCAGCGCGGGCTGGTCAACGGCGTGCTCCGGGCGATTCTCCGCGGCCTCGAGCCGCTGCAGCGCGGCGAGGTCGTACAGGCCTCCGACGTGATCCCCGTCGGCCCCAGCGCCATGCGGCGCTGCAGCAAGGCGATCTTCCCCGATCCCGAGCGTGACGAGGTCGGCTATCTCGCCGCGGCCGGCAGCATGCCCGAGCTGCTCGCCCAGCGCTGGCTCAAGCGCCTGGGCCTGCCGCGGGCGGCGATGCAGGCCGCGCTGCACGCGTGCACCAGCCCGGCGCTGGTGGCGCGCGTCAACACGCTTAAGTCCTCCGTCCGTGCGACGCTGGCGTCGATCAAGGCCGAGGGCGGCGAGGCCGTCGCCCACGACAACGGCCACAGCATCGTCCTCATCGGCGGCGGGCTGACCAACCTGACAGCGTTCAAGGAGGGCTGGATTCAGCCCCAGGACGCCACGGCCACCGCCGTCTCGTTGGCCGCGGCGCCGCAGGGCGGGTCAAACGTGCTGGATCTCTGCGCCGCCCCCGGCACCAAGACCGGGCACCTGGCCGAGCTGATGGGCAACCGCGGGCGAATCACGGCTGTCGACGTGAGCGAGAAGCTGTCGCTGATCGAGCAGGGCTGCCGGCGGCTGGGCGTGGACATCGTTTCGACGTGGCCGACCGACCGCCTGGGCGAACTACCGGCGGAAACCTTCGATCTGGTGCTGGCCGACGTGCCCTGCACCAACACCGGCGTGCTGGCACGGCGGCCGGAGGCGAAATGGCACTTCACGCAGGAGTTCCTGGCTGACGTGACGCGGGACCAGCAGTTTTTGATCGCGGCCGCCCAGGCGTTCGTCCGCACCGGCGGGCGGCTGGTCTACAGCACGTGCAGCATGGAGACCGAGGAGTGCGAAGGGCTCATCCAGCGGTTCATCAAGCGCCACCCCCGCATGCGGGTGATCTCGCAGAAAGTAACCCGCCCCGGCGGGGCGGAAAACCCCGCCCAGTGGCACGACGGGGGATTTGTTGCTATTCTGCAAAAAACATAGGACCAAAGACATAGGACCAATGGGACCAATTGGACCTATGAAAAACTCGTCCGCCCGGCGGGCAGGAACATACGTCCCATAGGTCCAATAGGTCCTATAGGTATAGGTTCTTTACTGTTTCAGTCATGGCCAAAAAGAAACCCCAAGATCAGAAACCGCGTGAGGTGCGCATCGCCAACCGCAAGGCGCGGCACGACTTCTTCATTATCGAAAGCGTCGAATGCGGTATCGAACTGACCGGGACCGAGATCAAGAGCCTCCGCGCCGGGCAGGCCAAGATCGACGAGGCCTTTGCCCGCATCCGCGGGGGGCAGGTGTTCCTGATCGGATCGTCCTTCGCCCATTACGCCCATGCGGCCGGGACGCTGCAGCATGAGGTCGACCGCGAGCGGCGGCTGCTGCTGCACCGCCGCCAGATCGAGCAGCTTGAATCGCACGTGCGCCAGAAGGGCAAGACGCTGGTGCCGCTGGCGATCTACTTTGCCCGCGGCTGGGCAAAGGTCGAACTGGGGGTGGCCGAAGGCAAACGCCAGTACGACAAGCGCGAGAGCATCCGCAAGCGCGAGCAGAACCGGGAAATGCAGCGCGCGATGCGGCATCGCTAGAAGGTTGCACCCGTGCCCTCTGACCGCACGCAACTGATCTTCGACGAAGAGTTCCTGGCCCGCCTGGGGCGGCTGAGGCTTCTCGTCAAAACCCTCGCCCGCGGCGGCTCGGGCGGTCAGCAGCGCAGCCGCCAGCTTGGCGACGGGCTGGAGTTCGCCGACCACCGCGCCTACGCCCGCGGCGACGACGTGCGGTTCATCGATTGGCCGTACTACGCCCGCATGGAGAAGCTGCTGCTGCGGCTGTTCCATCAGCACCACGAGGCCGACGTGGCGATCCTGCTGGACACCTCCGGCTCGATGGCCCCCGGCGGGCGGGAGGAGACGTTCCACTACAGCCTGCGCGTGGCGGCGTGCCTGGCGTACGCGGCCATGAGCGCCCTCAACCGCGTGACGATTTGGCCCTTCAGTGCAGAGCTGGGGACGGAGATGCGCACGGCCCGCAACAGCGACCAGATCCTGCCGCTGCTGGAGTATCTGGCGGGCCTGGACTGCGGCGGACACACGCACCTGCTGCGCTGCGTGGGGGAGTATTGCCGCCGCGCCGCCGGGCCGGCCGGCGTGTACATCGTCAGCGACCTTCTCGACAGCGTGGGCGAACTCTCCGACGCCTTGGCGTGTCTGCAGCAGCGGCCGGGCGAAACCACGCTCCTGCACGTGCAGTCGCCGGAGGTAGCACGTCCGCCTTGGCGCGGTCCGCTGCTGTTGCGCGACGCCGAAACCGCCAGGCCGATGACGGTGGAGGTGACCGAAGAGCTGGCCGCCGCGTACCGCCAGAGATGGGAGGCGTTCCAGAGCGGCTGCCAGCGCATCGCCGCCGTCCGCGGCGCCACGTATATCGCCGCGTCGGCCGACGAACCCTTCGAGCGCCTGATCCTGCAGACCCTCCGCAACAGCGGGCGGGGAGAGCGGGATTAGCGGGATTGAATTGGCCGCTGAGGTCGCTGAGGACTCAGAGGAAGAAGTCGCTTTGTCTGCTTACATCCTCAGCGGTACCAGAGGCTTGGTTCATCGGCCGCAGAAGCGCAATGAGCTGCAGGCCATGCCCGCGCCGGGGTTTCTTCCCTGCAAAAAAAACGTCGGCGCCCGGGCATCCAAACCCGGGCGCCCATCCGTGATGTATAAAGACGCACCGACGCCATCCGGTACGGGGTCGGTCCCTGACCAAGCTCGCCCGGCGCCTTCCGGGACGGGAAGAAACTTAGCTCTCAGCTATCAGCTATCAGCTCTCAGCTCTCAGTCATCAGATGATAGCTGACAGCCGACAGCTTATTTCAGTTGTTGCGACAGCGTCTCGATCAGTTCGCCCGTCGGGACGGACTTTGGGCCGGCCGGTCCGGTCCAGGTCAGCGGCTCGCCGGCCGTGATCATCTCGGCGACGCGCTGGACGGCCTGGACGACGGAGGAATGATGCTTGCCCATCGCCCGGCCGATCTCGGGGAAGCTCATCGTCGTGTGGCGGCGCGCCAGGAACATCGCGATCATCCGCGCCGCCGAGACCGGTCGCGTGCGGCGCGAGGAATGGATGTCGGCGGCGGTGATGGCGAAGTACGCCGCGACGGCCGACTCGATGTCGCCCAGCGTCAAGGCGCTGTCGGTGCGGGCGAGGTGGTCGGACAGGGCGTTGACGGCCAGCGGCAGGTCGATGCCCTTGCCGCCCAGTTCGGACAGCGCGGCCAGCTTGATCAGCGCCCCTTCGAGCTCGCGGACGGAGCCGCGGATGTGCGTGGCCACGAAGTCCAGCACGTCGGCGCCCACGCGGAGTTTCATCACGCGGCTGCGGCGGGCGAGGATCTCCATCCGCGTGTCCTTGTCGGGCGAGTCGATCTTGACGACCATCCCGGCGACGAAGCGGCTGACGAGCTGCGGGTTGAACTCGCCCACCAGTCGCGGGTGAGCGTCGCTGGCCATGACGACCTGCCGCCCGCCGGCCTCGATGGTGTTGTAGGTGTGGAGGAACTCGTCCTGCGTGGCCTTCTTGGCGGCCAGGAAGTGCACGTCGTCGATGGCCAGTATGTCGAGGTTACGGTATCGCCCGCGGAACTCGTCGACGCGCTTGGCCCGCAGGGCCGTGATGAACTCGTTGGTGAACTGCTCGCCGGTGACGTATCGCCACGTGCACGGCCGCCCGTCGCGGCGGCGGCGCGAGACGGCGTTGCAGATGCCCTGCAGCAGGTGCGTCTTGCCCACCCCGCAGGGTCCGTGGATGAACAGCGGGTTGAACGGCGGGTTCGGGGCCTCGGTGACCGCCAGGGCGGCCGAGTACGCCATGCGGTTGCTGGCGCCGACGACGAAATCATCCAGCTCGCCCCGCAACGGGGCCGTCGCCGGCGCGCGGCGCGGACGCAGGCGCCCCTGCTGGGCCTTGGCGACCAGGTCGGCCTGGGTGTCCAGGTCGTTCTTGCGGCACTCGCCGGTCAGGGCCGCGTCGACGGTGACGATAACCGGCAGCGTGCGGCCGGTGTGTTCGGTGACGACGGCCGCGATCTCGGCCTGGAAGTGCGTCTCCATCCAGTTGGCCACGAAGGGGTTGGGGACGCTGACGCGCACGTGGGTGTCTTCGACGTCCAGCCGCGTGCCGTGGCGGAACCAGGCGTTGAAGCGCTGCGGGCCGATGCGATGAGCCAGCATGGCCAGGATGGTGCGGGGCGGATTGTCTGCGCGCAACGATGGCGCTAATGCCGTCATGCTCTTTTTCCCTGTCCCTGGGCTGCCGCGGGCCGACGCCCGCTATCCTCGGCGGCACAGGCCTTCCAGCCTGTGAGTCACAGCCTGAAAAGGCTGTGTCACTTGCGGCGAAGCGATTGCCCGAACCCAAATCAACTGCAACGAGTGCTGAATCTAAGCACGTCTGAGCGTCAGTACAATTACAAAACACGGCGTTTCTTATCCACAACGCTCAAGGCGTGATGACTGGTGGAGTTGGGTTGGAAAAAAAAACTTCCTCCACAAGTTATGCACAGGCTTATTCGCCCACTCTGACGCCATCTGGCCAGAAGGATGCGTCGCATGACGATGTTCATCGCCCCAGCAACTCGAAAAGTGCTTGTTTTGCGGGAGAATCGCTCGCAGTGTCGCTGTCGCCGAGCGCATCGGCTGCGCGAATCAGCAAGTCCGCTTGTCGCTGCGTGAACGCCGCCGGCGCGCGCGGATCCAGATCGAGCAAATCCAGCCGCTCAAGTATCGCATCCGCCAGATCGTCAAGCCCCTCGCCGCTGCGGGCGGAAATGGGAATGGGGAACTGGGGAACCGGTTCCATCTTGCCCGGTTCCTTGTTCGCGGTTTCCAAGTCCCTTTTCGTCCGCACGCAAATCACGTTCTGCTTGGCCAACCACTGCGGCGCCGTCGGCGCGCGATCGTCCAGCAGCAGCACCAGGTCCGCAGCAGCTGCGCAAGCGCGGGCGCGATCGATGGCCTGCTGGTCGATGGCTTCGGCCGCACCCGACCAGAGTCCGGCCGTGTCGGTCAGATACACCGGCAGGTCGCGCAGCAGCGCCGGTTCGCGCACCCAATCGCGCGTGGTGCCGGGCTGGTCGTGCACGATGCTGACCGCCCGCCCCGTCAGGGCGTTGATCAACGTGCTCTTGCCGACGTTGGGCGCCCCGACGAGCACGACGTCGGGCGGATCGAGTAGCCGCCGCATGCGTGGCAGCGTCCGCGCGGCCTCGCGAAGCGACTCGCTTGTTAGCGGCGGAGCTTGCTCCGCGGGTCTTACCCCGTGCAGGAGTGTCTGGATCAACTCGCAGGCCAGTTGGCTCAGCCCCGCCGACCATTGATTGCTGATCGCCGCCAGCACGCGTGGGCTGCGGGCGTCGATGACGGCCGAGAGCATCTCGCGCCCGATCGCCGGATTGTTCCATTTGGGATGGGCGGCCGAAAGGGCGGGCGGGGCCTGGTCGGCCGGCAGAACCTGCGCCCCGTGCGAGGCCAGCAGTTCCAGCACCGCTCGGGCGACAGCCGGGCCGCCGTGGATGTTGATCTCGAACCCCTGCGATGTGCGACAGAGCACGACCTGGTCGAGCACTTCGTCGCCGCGTTTGATCACGCCCAGCTGCATTCCTTGGAGTGCGGCGGCAGCGACCTGTCCCTTGGGGACGCCGCCTTGGATGTTTTTCACAAAGATGTGGCCGAGAATGTCATCAGCCCCCGCGCCGGACAGCGAAATAACCGCGATTCCACCGCGCCCGGGCGGGGTGAGAACTGCAGCGTAAGAAGCGCGTTCGCTCATCCTATCGTTCCGTTACCCCCCGCTGCGCACCCATGACGACCCGCAAGAAACAGAAACGCGTGTCGCCATGCCACCCTATCCATCCATTACCCCATCCACCTATGCCACACGTCGGGCCCGAACAACATCCCGGGCGGCGTCCCCGAGGGACAGGTCGTTGCCGCCGCGCTCCAGGGGGCTATTCCGCGTCTTCTTTGGCCAGGGCGTTGTAGTACGCCATCGCCACGCCGCGAAGGACCAAGTCGGGCACGACGGCTTGGACCAGCGAGGACTCTTCAATCTCGCCCACGACGGCCGCGGCGTCGCCGCCGGTGGCGATCACCAGCGGCCAATGGTTCAGCGCCGTCGCGTAGGCCTCGACGAGCATCTGCAGGGCCCCGCGGGCCGAGGCAAAGAGGCCCGCCAGAATGGCCTCGCGCGTGTCGGCGCCGAAGGCCCATGTCGGGGCCTCGACGGTTACCTGCGGCAACTGCGCGGTGTGCTCATGCAGCGCCGCGGCCGACAGGTGCAGCCCGGGAAATATCGCCCCGCCCTGGAACACGCCGCCGTCGTCGACGCAGTCGATGGTGACCGCCGTGCCGAAGTCGGCCACGACACACGCGGCGCCCAGCCGGTCGTACGCCGCCACGGCCGCGCAAAGGCGGTCCGTGCCGACGACTTCGGGATGCTTCAGGGTGGTCTCGATAGGCAGCGGCAGATCCCGCCCGACGACCTGCACCGGCGGCGCCCCGGCGGCCATCGCCGCCCGTTCCAGATGCGCCAAGGCCGAAGCATTCACGCTGCAAGCGGCAAAAGCTTTGGGGTCAGGAATTTCGTCCCACGCGGCTTTGATCGCCGCCGCGATAGCGTGTTCGTCGTCCGAGGACACGACAACGACATCGCTGACGTCTTCGCCCTTGATGCACGCGATGCGAATGTTCGTGTTGCCCACATCACAGGCAAGAACCGACGGGATTTCTTCGATCTCCATGTTCTCATCCTAGCACGATAGCGGTCGAGCTTGCTCGACGCGGTCGTAATCTCGTACAACCGCGCGGGGCGAGACCCGCCGCTAACGAGGTTATTCGGCGCTCTTGCCCATCTCCTGCAGCTTCTTCCAGATGGTCTCGCCGAACTCTTCCAGGCCTTTGCCCGTCGCCGCTGAGATCGCGATCACGTCTGCGCCGATGGCTTTGCGGAACTTGGCCAGGCGCTTGTCGCTGTCGGTGAGGTCCATCTTGTTGGCCACGACGATCTCGGGCCGCTCGGCCAGGGCGGGGGAGTACTCGGTCAGCTCCTTGCGGATAGTCTTGTACGCCTTGACCGGGTCGCCCTCCAGCGGCGAAATATCCACCACGTGCACCAGCAGCCGCGTGCGTTCCACGTGCCGCAGGAACGCATCGCCCAGCCCCGCGCCGGCGTGGGCGCCCTCGATCAGCCCGGGCAGGTCGGCCATCACGAACCGCCGGAAGCCCGCCAGTTCGACGATCCCCAGGCACGGCGTCAGCGTCGTGAAAGGGTACGCCGCGATCTTCGGCCGCGCGTTGCTCAGGCGGGTGATCAGCGTGCTCTTGCCCGCGTTGGGCATGCCGACCAGTCCCGCGTCGGCGATGAGCTTGAGCTCCAGGTGCAGCGACCGC
>JAJFVE010000061.1 GCA_021371965.1 Planctomycetaceae bacterium | reverse complement strand
GCCGGTCATCTTCAGGCGGATGTAGTCCTTGGGCAGCAGGAAGTGCTTGATGCGGTCGTAGATCTTCGGCTCGTGCTTGCGCACCCACATCAGCTTGGTCAGCGTGAAGGAGGTCTGGGCCTGGTTGCCCACGAGCTTGATAAGGTTCTTCTTGCCGCCGACGGCCGCTTCGATCTCGGCGGCCTCGACTGCCGTGCGCTGGTCGTTCCAGATCAGGCTGGGTCGCAGCACCTTGCCGGCCGCGTCGGTGATCACCAGCCCGTGCATCTGACCGGAGAATCCGACAGCCGCGATGGCCTTGGCGTTGATCTTCGCTTTCTTGATCACGGTCCGCACCGACGCGACGGTCGAGGCCCACCACTGCTCGGGCTTCTGCTCGCTCCAGCCGGGCTTGGGTGCGTAGATGGGATGTTCGGCCGTGGCGGTTGCCAGCACCTTGGCCCGCGCGTCCATGATCAGCGACTTGGTGCCGCTGGTGCCCACGTCGATACCGAGGAAGTATTGCATTCGCATCTCTGCCTTTCGGGATAAGAGCCTAGGAAGGCTTTGTCTATCATTTTCATCGCGACGCTTCAACCGAAATAAAAAGGGCGACACCCAGGTGGAGGGAGACCTTGGCATCGCCCCGATAGCCGCTTCCCTAAAGGGCCAGGTGGAGGGAGACCTGACGCCAAAACGGGAAGCAGCGGACAAACTTCCTTCAACAGCTCAACTACGGCAAACCCAACACCTACAACCCTATTCCTACAAGCCGCTTGAGCCCACAGCAATTCCGTCGTGACTACTATCTTCGGCAAAGCACCCGTAAAGGGCTGAATCTATTTTCCGAAGACGAGTGCCCATCCATGGGCTCTCGCCTCCAGTAGCACAGCCTTTCCAGGCTGTGACCACTCGCCAGCCTGCGGCCAGCCTCTCCAGGCTGTTACGCCACAGGCTGGAAAGCCTGTGCCACCCCAAACCGCTCAACTGCAGCCCAATGAGGACCCGCAGTTGTAGCACTTGTAGCAGTTACCGTTTCGCACGGTAATGGCCCCGCATACATCGCAGGCCGGAGCGTCTTCCTGGAAGCCGCTGAACTGCTTGTCCAGTTGGTCCAGGCGATTGACGCGGTGGGTCTGCTTCTCGGTGGCCGCAGCGGTTGCGGCGGCCTTCTCCCGCCCCTTGGAAGGACTCTTGGGCATCGAAACCGAGCCGACGTACGAACCGTCCAATAATGCGCCGCCAGACCTCTGATCGTCCGTGTCGGAGGTCCGGTCGGCGCGGCCAGGTTCCGAGGGTTTGTCATCCTTGACCGCCTCGGGCGCTGCATCAATGACCAGCCGGGGAATGGCTGGACTGGTGTTGTTGGTCCCGCGGTCGGGCAGATTGGCCTTGCGATATTCCTCGAGGAACGTCAGGCCCAGCCAGCGGAAGATGTAGTCGACGATGCTCTTGGCAAAGGGAATGTCGCGGTTGCTCGTCATGCCCGAGGGCTCGAAGCGCTGGTGCGTGAACTTCTTGACCAGCGCGTCGAGCGGCACGCCGTACTGCAGGCATAGACTGATGGCCGTGGCGAAGGCGTCCATCATGCCGCCCACGGTCGAGCCTTCCTTGGCCATCGTGATGAACAGCTCGCCCGGCTCGCCGTTGGCGTAGAGGCCCACATTGAGGTAGCCCTCGTGGCCGGCGACATCGAACTTGTGTGTCATCGACGGCCGCGTCGCGGGCAGGCGATTGCGGTGCGGCTGGCGGCGAGCGGCGTCGAGGGCGGCGGCCAAGGCCTCGGCCGTCATGATCTCGGCCTTTTCGGCCTTGTCGACCTTCTTGTCGCCTTCCTTGCGGACGTTGAGGGGCTGCGTGCGTTTGGAGCCGTCGCGGTAGATCGCCACGGCCTTGATGCCGAGCTTCCAGGCCTCGGTGTAGACCTGCTTGATCTGCTCGATGGTGGCTTCGTTGGGGATGTTGACGGTCTTGGAGATCGCGCCGGAGATAAACGGCTGCACCGCGCCCATCATGCGGATGTGTCCCATGTAATGGATGCAGCGGCGGCCGTTGGCGGGCTTGAAGGCACAGTCGAAGACCGGCAAGTGGCTTTCCAGCACGTGCGGGGCGTCTTCGATGGTGTCGTGCTCGTCGATGTACTCGATGATCTCGGCGATCTGGGCGGGGCTATAGCCCAGTTGCTTCAGGGCCAGCGGGACGGTCTGGTTGACCAGCTTGAACATGCCGCCGCCGGCAAGCTGTTTGTACTTGACCAGGGCGATATCAGGCTCGATGCCGGTGGTGTCGCAGTCCATCATGAAGCCGATGGTGCCCGTCGGGGCCAGTACCGAGACCTGGGCGTTGCGGTAGCCCTGGCGGGCCCCGCCGTCGAGGGCTTCGTCCCAGGCGCTGCGGGCGGCGGCGATGAGCTCTTCGCGGCAGTGCTGGGGCGAGATCGTCTCGACGGCCCGGCGGTGCATGGCCATCACGTCCAGCATCGAGCGGCGATTCTGCTCGAAGCGGTCGAACGTGCCGACGCCGGAGGCCATCTCGGAACTGGCCGCGTAGGCCGTGCCGGTCATGATGGCGGTGATGGCCGCGGCGGTGGCGCGCCCGGCGTCGCCGTCGTAGGGCATGCCCAGCGACATCAGCAGGGCGCCGAGGTTCGCGTAGCCTAGGCCCAGCGGGCGGTAGTAGTGGCTATTGGCGCAGATGCGGTCGCTGGGATAGCTCGCATGATCGACCAGGATGTCCTGGGCGATGACGAACAGCCGCGCGGCCGCACGGAACCGCTCGATGTCCATGCTGCCGTCTTCGCGGCGGAACTTCATGAGGTTCAGGCTGGCCAGGTTGCAGGCCGAGTCGTTGAGGAACATGTACTCGCTGCAGGGGTTCGAGGCGCAGATTTCGCCGTCGGCCTTGCAGGTGTGCCAGCGATTGATCGTGGTGTGGAACTGCACGCCCGGGTCGCCGCAGACGTGCGTGCCCTCGGCGATGGCGCCCAGCAGATCCTTGGCCTTGTACTTGACAGAGGGCTTCTTCGACGTCACTTCGACCGTCTGCCAGTCGAGGTCTTCGATGGCCGCCTGCATGAACTCGTCGGTGGCGCGGATCGAGAGATTGGCGTTCTGGTACATGACCGAGGAGTACGCCTCGCCGTTGAACGAGCCGTCGTAGCCCTGCTCGATCAAGGCCCAGGCTTTGCGCTCCTCGTTCATCTTGCATTCGATGAACTCTTTGATGTCCGGATGGTCGCAGCGCAGCGACTGCATCTTGGCGGCGCGGCGCGTTTTGCCGCCGCTCTTGACGACGGCCGCGATCTGGTCGAACACCCGCATAAAACTCAGCGGGCCCGAGGGCGTTCCGCCGCCGGAGAGTTTCTCGCGGCTGGAGCGCAGCGTCGAGAGGTCCGTTCCGGTGCCCGAGCCGTATTTGAAGAGCATCGCCTCGGCGTGGCAGAGGCGCATGATGTCTTCCATCGTGTCGGCGACGGACTGGATGAAGCATGCCGACGCCTGGGGATACTCGTAGCCGTGCATCGTCTTGGCCGGAGCGGCAGCCTTGGCGTCCCAGTGGTAGTTGCCTTCGGAGCCTTTGACGCCGGCCTGGTGGAAGAGCCCGACGTTGAACCACACCGGCGAGTTGAACGATCCGTACTGATTGACGCACAGGAATGTGAGTTCCTGGTAGAAGCGTTCGGCGTCGTCTACCGTGGCGAACATGCCGTCGGCCTTGCCCCAGTCGGCGATGGTGCGCGTGACGCGATGGATCAGCGTTCGGATGCTCTTCTCGCGCGAGGAACTGGCCGGGTCGCCGTAAAAATACTTGCTGACGACGACGTTGGTGGCCAGTTGGCTCCAAGCCGATGGCGCTTCAACGCCGGTCTGCTGGAAGATGACTTTGCCCTTGTCGTCGCCGATGTGAGCGGTGCGGGTCTCCCACTCGATATCGTCAAACGGGTGTACCTGACTCGTCGAAAAGACCTGATCGATCGCCAGGCCTTGGCCCGATGGGCGCGGCGAGGCGTTCTTTTCGCGGCGACGCGATAACCTTTCGCCGGACTCGTTCGTTTTCTGTGCCGCCATGACTAAAACTCCCAGCCCGCAAAATGCTTTCCGTATAGGGCAAAATCTGTTTCAAGCACCGTGACCACCTGGCAGCCATGCCGGATCGGAGAGTGCTCTAGCCAGGAAGCCCGTTGCCGGGCATCCCAGCGGTTCGTTAGCATACCCAATCTGTTGTGGTCAGCAAGTCCATAAATCACTAAATATTGCGATATTTTTTAAGTCCTTGATAAAAAACAGCTTGGGGTCGTCAAAAACCGAAGCCCACAGCTTCCAACATCCAAACGTTATCCTAACAAACGAAGTATAGGATCGTCAAGCCCCTATATTTAGCGGTCTGAAAAAATCTTTTGCCCTACATGTAGACGGCATGTGGATAAGCAGTGGGTGGTATCTGTGCGAATTCTGCACACTTGACGGGGGAGGCGAATTAACCACAGAGAACACAGAGATCACTGAGGGAAAGCAAAGACGATCACGTTTTCGCTTTTACCTCTGTGAACTTCTGAGCCTCTGTGGTGAGTTTTCAATTCTTGAGCAGGCGCTTGGCTTCGCCGACGAGGTAGAACGATCCGCAGACGCAGATCAGGTCCTCGCGGGTGACGGCGCTGCCGGCGATCTCCAGAGCTGTCGAGAGCGTCTGGGCGATCTGGGCCTCGCGGCCGGTGCAGGCGGCGTACTTCTCGGCGAGCTCTTCGGGCAGGGCCGCGCGGGCGTTGTCGCGGGCGCGGGTGAAGATGACCTTGTCGGCGCCGGTGGCGACCTGGCTGATCATGCCGTTGATGTCCTTGTCGGCGGCGCAGCCGAAGATCATCACCATCGAGTCGTACGGGATGTGCTGCCCGATCGCGCGCATCAGGGCCGAGATGCTCGCGGCGTTGTGCGCGCCGTCGACCAGGATCCGCGGTTCGGTGGAGATCTGTTCCATGCGCCCCGGCACGTAGACGTCGGCCAGGCCCGAGACGGCCTTGGCGTCGTCGATCTTCACGCCGACGGCCTTGAGCTGGTCCAGCAGCGCCAGCGCCAGGCCGCAGTTGAGGGCCTGGTGTTCGCCCAGCAGCGGCACGGTCAGGTGCTCGAAGCGGCTGCGCGGGGTCGTCAGGCAGACGCGGGTCTGGCAGCCGGACGTGCGCGAGGACTCGACGCGATAGGAGAACTCGATCTCGTCGCCGGTGAAGACCAGCGGGATATTGCCTTCTTTTGCGGCGCGCTTGAGGGCGCGCTTGGCCTCGGGCACCTGCGGAACGGAGATGGCGACCGTGCCCTTCTTGAAGATGCCGGCCTTTTCCGTGGCGATGGCGGCCAGCGTGTTGCCGAGCTGGTCCATGTGGTCATAGGAGATGCTGGTGATGCCGCAGACGGCAGGCTTGAGCACGTTGGTGCTGTCCAGCCGCCCGCCCAGGCCGGTCTCGACGACGGCCACGCTGACCTTCTGCGCGGCGAAGTGCACGAAGGCCATGGCGGTGAAGATCTCGAAGAACGTCGGCTTGTCGTCCATCTTTTCGATGATGGGTTCGAAGCGGCAGATCAGGCTGGTCAGGTCGGCTCGCGAGATCATGTCGCCGTTGACGCGGATGCGTTCGCGGATGTCGACGATGTGCGGCGAGGTGTAAAGCCCGACCTTGTGATCGCACGAGGCCAGCATGTGCGCCAGCATCGTGGCGGTGGAGCCTTTGCCCTTGGTGCCGGCGATGTGTACGCACTGCAGGTCGCGGTGGGGGTCGCCGACGGCCTTGAGGAGGTTCCGCATCCGGTTGAGGTTAAAGGTATCGGCGTTGTACCGCACCCGGCGCATCTGCTCGTAGTCCGTCTGCGAGAAAAGGTACTTCAGAGCGGACTCGTACGTCCGCAAAGCCTTCTTTGCCGGCCCCGGCGATGCCTTTGACCCTTTTGAGGTTCCTTGGCGCTTATTGGAGGTTGTAGTCAGCATATTTCGACGTATCATACTTCCTCAAAGGGGCGAAGTCAAGCTTGTGGCCGAATTCACCAAAAATTGGACCGTTTCGGGGCCAAAATGCTGAGTAAAAACCCCTAAAACAAACGCAAACGCTCATTTTGGAAACATAGGATACATATTTCAAACATGGTAATTGGTTTTCATGGCGGTCGTATATCGGAAAACTCTCTTAGAGCGAACGTGTGGCAGCCAGCAGGCGTTCAGGGACATGGCAGTTGGACAACGACCGCCATGGCACCCGGGCACGCCGGCGGCGAAGCGGGCGGAATGTCTTCTGATCCGCAATTCCTCACAGCCGCTCTTCCACCGCGGCCATGAAGGCGTCTACTTCGGCCTGCACGAAATGCCGGCGCGGGGATTTTGGCAGGGCTGATTCGCCGCGGTTGACGATTACCACGTCGCCGTTGACCAGTTGCGGCAGCAGGGCTGCCGGCTGGACCGCCAAGCTTGAGCCCAGCACGAGCATCAGGTCGCAGCGGCACGCCAAGGCGTGCGCGGCCTCGAAGTCGCGGACGGCCTCGCCGAAGAAGACCACGTCAGGCTTGATGACGCTACGGGCGCTGCACGGGCAGCGCGGCACGTCGGCTTCAAACACCATGCGGGCGAACTGCTCGTACGCGAACTCGCGGCCGCACGATTGGCAGTGGGCCAGCGCATAGCTGCCGTGGACGGCCAGCACGTTGCGGCTGCCGGCCAGGGCATGCAGCGGGTCGATGTTCTGCGTGATGACGCCGGCGATCAACCCGCGCGCCTCCCAGTCGGCCAGCAGCCGATGCGATGGAGTCGGGGCGATGTGCCCGATGGCCGTGAACAGATCGCGCGTGAAGCGGAAGAACTCGCCCGGGTCGCGCCGGAACTGTTCGATGTCGAAAACGCGCTGCGAGTACCTGCCGCTGGCGTAAATCCCGTTGGGCCCGCGAAAGTCCGGTATCCCCGCATTGGTAGAGGCCCCCGCGCCGGTCATTGCGACGACGCACGACGCTTTGCGAATCATGTCTGCACATGCCTGGGGAGTCAGCGGCATGGAAGTATTCTACCAGCACGCATTGGACCTTGACCATCGCCCGGCGGCGTGGTTGTATCTGGTGGAGGAGAGTGTGATGAAGAACAAGAAGAGGAAAGACGCCTCGCTCCAAGCGACGGATCTGAAGAAGCTTTCCCCGGCGGGCGTTTGGGCGGGATACGATCCTCGCAGCGAGGCGTTGGATGAGGAAGTCGTGCGGCGCTGGACGCGCGGCGGCGTGGCGTATAAAGAAGTGCGGTTCACCGCCGAGACGCACCAGGGGCAGCCCGTGCGGGTGCTGGCGATCTACGCCGCGCCCGTCGGCGGGCGGAAGCTTCCGGGCATGCTGCACATTCACGGCGGCGGGCAAACGGTCGACCCGGCGTGGCTACGATTCTGGACAAAGCGAGGCTATGCGGTCCTTACCATCGACTGGGGCGGGCAGCGCGAGGGGCGCGAGAAATATACCCAGTGGGGCGCCCTGACGCAGGGCAACCACGTCACGTTCAACGGATTCAGCACGCTGCCGCGCCCTCAGGATAACTCGTGGTATCACTGGGCGCTGGTCTGCAGGCGGGCGCTGACGTACCTCGAGCGCCAGAGCGAGGTCGACCCGCGGCGGCTGGGCGCGTTTGGCATTTCGATGGGCGGCACGCTGATGTGGAACCTGGCCGTCGACGATCGCGTCAAGGCCGGCTGCGCGATCTACGGCGCCGGCTGGAATACCGTGCGCGACGTGCCGCGCTACGGACCCGATAGCGGCAAGCACGCCCCGCCCGAGCACGAGGCGCGATGGCTGGCGACATTGGCGCCGCAGAGCTGCGCGGCGCTGGTGCGGTTCCCGATGCTCTTTCTCAGCGCGACCAACGACGTGCACGGCAACATGGACCGCGCGTGGGATACGCTGGCGGCCATTCCCGAGGGCGTCCCGCGTTGCGCCGCGTTTACGCCGCGATTCAACCACCACGTCTTCACGCCGCAGGCCCGCTCCCTGCCGCTATGGATGGACGCGTTCCTCAAAGGCCGCCCGCGATGGCCCAAGCAGCCCCGGGCGGGCTTTGCACTGGCTGCCGACAAGTCGCCGCTCTTCCAGGTGCGCCCGGACCGCCCCGGCGACGTGCGCCGCGTGGAGATCCTCTACGCCATCTCGAACCTCTGGCCGTTCAACCGCCACTGGCGCGACGCGCGGGTGCTGCGGCGCGGCAACCTCTGGCAGGCGGCCACGCCCGTGCTCGACGCCGGCGAGTATCTCTTTGCCTTTGCCAATATTTACTATCGCAACGGCGCGTGCGTCTCGACGCCCTTGGCGGCTGTCATCCCCTCGCAGATCGGCGCAGCAGCCACCGATGCGCCGAGTCGGCAGATACACGACGAGCGGCACGGGTTCGACGGATTCATGGAGTACTGCCGCAGCACCGAACCGCGGCCGCCGTTCAAGTCCTACGCGATCCTGTCTCGCGGGCCCGCGGGCCGGCGCGGGATCGGCATCCGTCCCGGGGCGTGCACGATCACGTACAAGATCGGCGATCCGAAATGGCGCGGACCCGCCGGTGCGGTGCTGGCCTTCGACGTGGCCACGCGGGCCAGCGAAGAGCTCAGCATAATTCTGCGCATCAGCAAGGGCCCCGGCGGCACGGAAGACTACGCCGCCACCGCCAAAGCCGGAGGCTCGCGCGCCTGGCGCACCATCCGATTGACCGCGGCCGACTTCAAACACCGCAAGAGCAACGAGCCCCTGGCGTCGATGGCCGCGGCTGACATGCTCGAAGTGCGCCGCCCCGGCGGCGAAGCCAGCACGGGCAAGATGCTGATCGTGACGAACTTCCGCTGGGAGTAGCACCTTAGCATGGGCGTCTCGCCCGTGCTACTGGCGGCGTGCTACTTCTCGTCGTCTGTGGGGCGCACCAGGCCCAGTAGCAGCGGGAGGATGGCCAGGCCGCTCCACCAGCGCATCAACAGGCCCGGGAAGTATCCCAGCACCAGCGTCCGCGTGCGGATGGCTCGCGGCTCGGGCAGGAAGTACGCCACGCCCGCAGCCATGAGCATGAACAGCCCCCAGCCGTAGAACGTCAGCCGCAGATCAACGTGCCAGCCGCGCGATTGCAGCCAGTTCACGATCACGCCCCCCAGCAGCGGCATCGGGGCCGACACCAGGCTGACGAACACTCCGTACCCGGCGAACTGCACGCTGCGCCCCCGCGGCGAAGTCAGCTTGTACAGCAGCGTCGTAATCGCCACGGTGACGGCCGCCATCCCGATGTTGCAGATGACGTTCGCCACCGGCATGACGGTATACGCCATCTGCCACGCCCCGGGGGGCACCAGCAGCCATGCGTAGGCCATCGGCCCGGCGATCAGCAGGCCGGTGATGAGGATGGGCCTGCAGCCGAAGCGGTCGATCAGCCGGCCCCACATCGGGGCCGTCACGAGCAGGCTGATAGTCGCCAGCGCGTTTAGCACGCCGATGCCGAAGAAACTCAGCTTCACGTCGCGGAGCATGTAGGCGGCGTTGAATGGAGCGGCGACGTTGCCCAGCGACATTACGGCCTGCGCCAAGGCCAGGATCACCAGCGGCCGATTCCGGAGCCCTTCGCGCAGGTGCCGCCAGAATACGCCCTTGGCCGTCGCATGCGGCAAGGGGCAGTCCGGCTGGGGAAGGTTCAGCATCGCCATGGCCAGGCCGAAGACAGAGCCGAATATGAACAAGGCCGCAAAGCCCATCGTCCCGTGCGCGCGGGCGAAGTCGAGAAATCCTCCCTCGGCGACGGCGAAGACCATTCCCACGATGCCGGCAAAAAGCGTGCACGTGCCGAAGAACCGCCCGCGGCGGGATTCGTGGATCAGTTCGCCCAGCCAACTCGCTCGGGCGTTGCCGGAAAACTGATTCGATATCGTGACCAGCGCCACCACGCCCAGCAGGATGCCCAGCCGTGACAGGGGCGTGATGCGTTCGCCCATGAACGGAATGGCGGCCACCAGCAGCCAGCACAGCGGCGCGGCCAAAGCGAACCAGAAGGTTAACTGCTTGCGGCTGATCCCGCGTTCTACGAGATATGCTGCCAGGAACTGGAAGGCTACCAGGCACGGGGGCACGGTGCCCAGCAGGCCCAGGTAGATATTGTCGGCGCCGAGCGAGAGAGCAAAGCCGATCAGGAACATCCCGCCGGTGCTGGCGCCGAAGACGGCCCCGAGCATCATCTGCGCGTAGGTCAGACGCACGGCCCTGGCGACGGCTGCGGGCGCGGGGTGGATTCCCTCGGCGTGGGCGGGCGGGTGGCTGGTCATTCCTCGTTTCCGCTGCAGTTAAGAATGTGGTGATATGCGAGAAAACTCGCCGCACTGCAAGACAATTCGCTGCCTTGACCGGCGGCCGTGCGGCGGCGAAAATGCCGCCCCTATGACTACGCATGAAACCCCCTCTCTGCGACTGGAACGATTCGCTCTTGCCGACGTACGGCTGCTGCCTTCGCGATGGGCGGATGCGCAGGAAGCAGTGCATCGGTACATGCGTCTGGAAGATCTGCCGCGGCGGCTCATGCGGCAGTTCTATCTGATCTCGAACATCGACGAGAACCCCATCGAGCCCCTGGGCGGGCCCGAGAAGCCGGACCTGCACGGCTATCGCGGCGACTTCGTGGGGCACTTTCTTTCCTCCTGTGCGTTCATGGCCGCGGCCACGGGCGACGCCGACCTCGACGAGCGCGCCGCGTGGATGGTCGGCGAACTGGACCGCTGCCAGCAGGCGTTGGGCGGCGGTTTCGTGGCGGGCTTTCCCGAGACGCGCCTGGACGCGGCCGAGCGCGGGATGTTCGTCCGCGTGCCCTACTACGCCTTGCACAAGACGATGGCCGGGCTGTACGACCAGCACACGCTGCGCGGCAACGCCCAGGCGCTGACGGTCCTGACGCGCTTGGCGGACTACATCCTGGGGCGCATCCGCCGCGTGGGCGACGAGCACTGGCGAAACATCGTGCTGCCCATCGAGTACGGCGGCATGCTCGAATGCTGCCTCGACATCTATGCCCTCACCGGCGAGCAGCGCCATCTCGAACTGGCGATGAAGTTCGACGAGCGTGAGTTCTTCGACCCGATCTCGCGCGGCGAAGATAATCTCAGCCATCGTCACGCCAACACGACCATCCCCAAGGTCGTCGGGGCGGCCCGGGCGTATCTGCTCACGGGCGAGAAACGCTGGCTGGCCGTTGCGGAAAACTTCTGGCGGCTGTTCACCAGCCGGCGGATGTACTGCTGCGGCGGCAGCGATCACAGCGAACTCTGGCACGACCCGGCCCTGATGCCCCAGTCGCTCTCACCGGTCAATCACGAGTTCTGCTGCGTACACAACCTGATCAAGCTGGCGGGCTATCTGCTGTCGGTCACGGGCGAGAGCCGCTACAGCGACTACATCGAGCGGGCGATGGTCAACACCGTGCTGGGAACGCTCGACCCGCGCGACGGGATGATCCGCGGCAACATGCTGGCCATGAGCACCGGCGTGCGGAAGAACCACTCCACGCCGTACGATTCGTTCTGGTGCTGCTGCGGGACGGGCATGGAGACGGCCGGGTCGCTCGCCCAGGACATCTTCTGGCACGACGGCGCGAACCAGACGCTGGCCGTGGAGCAATTCATCCCCGCGCGGCTGGAGTGGCGGCAGCGCGGCATGAGCGTCGAGCAGCACACCCCCATGCCCGACGCCGCGCGAAGCCGCCTGATCGTGCGCTGCGCCACGCCCCAGAAGTTCACCCTGCAGCTTCGCCTGCCCCACTGGGCACGCGAGACGCTGGTGAGACTCAATGGAACCATCAGGGACATGGCGGCTGAAAAACGGCCGCCATGGCACCCGGAATCGGCTGTAGTCGCACTGGATCGAACGTGGGCCGACGGCGATGTCGTAGAGATCGAGGCCACGATGGGCCTCTGTACTGAACCGCTCATCGGCGACGATCAGGTGCGGGCCGTTCTGTGCGGGCCCGTCGTGCTGGCCGGCATCGTGCGCGAAGACCGCTTCGTGCACCCCGCGGCCGACGACGACTGTCCGCCGGCGCCGACTCCCGGCGGGGCCGTCGAGGATTGGTACCTCACCGGCCCAATGGAAGCGATCGAGAAATGGCTGCGCCCGGTGGGCGAGACGACCCTTAACTTCCGCACCAGCGGGCTCAACCAGGACGTGCTCTTCACGCCGATCAACCGCGTGCTGGACGAACCATACGGCGTCTATTGGCCGATGCTGGTGGAGAACACGCCGCGGCTGGCGGAGCTGCAGGCGCGGCACGAGCAGGCGTGGCAGCGCTATCGCCAGCGCGGCGTCGACCGCGTCGTCGTCGGCAATGAGGCCTCGGAAGCCGCCCACAACTACGAGGGCAACAGTGACTTGGCCTGGCATGCCGGCTGGGCCAACCGCACCGGCATCGGCAACGAGGGCGGTGCCTTCGCCTACACGATGAAGGTGTTGCCCGACGTGCCCCAGGCGGTGCTGGTGTACTGCTTCCAGGGCCAGGGGCGCGGCTTCGAGGTGCGAGTGGATGGCACGGCGGTCGGGTCGGTAGGCATCGGCCGCACGCCGCCGTGCGTGTTCCAGGAGCACGAGTTTGCCATCCCGCCGGAGCTGACAGCCGGTCGCACGCAGGTGCAGGTGTCGTTCCACGCCAACGATGAACCCAAGGGATACGTTGGTCCCGTGTACGGCTTGGCCGTCGTTCGTTGCGCATAGCTGGTTGACAAGATGATCGCGACGGGCCAAAAACAGAAATGCGGCAGCGATAGCGCGGCGTGAATTTCTTGACTTTGCCGCGCCGCGCTGATAACCATGCCCCTTCGTTCCTTCACGAAAAACGGCAGGAGAAACTGACATGAAACTCGGCGTGAATTCTGTTCTCTTCGGCGGCTACGACATGGAAACCGCCTTCAAGTACACCAAGGCCGCCGGATACGACGGTATCGAGATCTCGGCCATCGGCGGCATGAGCGAGCACCTGGTGCTCGACCGCTGGCGCGAGTGCGCGGTGCAGATCAAGAACCTGGCCAAGCAGTACGAACTGGAACTGCTGGGGATGGAGCAGCCCAGCCAGGACCCCGCGGCGATGGAAGCGGCCATGCAGGCTGCCGTCGAGGCGGGCATCCCGATCATCAACTGCGGCCCCGGCGGCAAGAGCGACGATGAAGCCGCCTTCGGGCAGGTGCTCGAGTCGCTGGGCAACCTCGCCCGCCGCGCCGAGCATTATGGCGTGACCCTGTGCGTCAAGGCGCACGTCGGCGGGTCGGTCTACAACACCCCCACGTCGCTGCGGCTGTTGCAGGCGATCACCTCGCCAGCGTTCGGACTGGACATGGACCCCAGCCACATCCACCGCGCGGGCGAGAACCCCGTCGAGGCCGTGGCGGCCGTCGTGTCGCGCATCAAGCACGTACACATCCGCGACTGTAAAGGCCGCCAGGGCAGCCCGGGCAAGCCCGAGGACCAGGCCAACGGCCGCGGCGACATCGACCTGCTGGGCTACATCCGCGTCCTGCACGAGAACGGCTACAAGGGCGCCCTGGACCTGGAGATCATCGGCGCCAAGGACTACCAACTGCCGAATTGCTGCATCATCGCCGCCGAGTCCCGCGGCCACATGCAGGCCTGCCTGCAGGCCTGCGGCGCTCGCTAGGAACATGAATTTGCCGCAGAGGTCGCTGAGGACGCTGAGGAAAAGAAGTTTTTATCTCTCTTCTTCCTCAGCGTCCTCAGCGACCTCAGCGGCTAACTACTAAGACTACTAAGGAACAAACGATATGGCCAAGAAACCTAACCTGATCTTCATCGGCATCGACTCCCTTCGTCGGGACCACATGAGCCTGTACGGGTACAAGTATCAGACGACGCCGCACATGACCCGCTTTGCTGAAAGCGGGACCGTGTTCGAGAACTGCTTCTCGCCGCATGTGCCGACGACCTCGGGCTACGGCAGCATGTTCACCGGGCGTGACTGCTTCGGCAACAACATCGTGGCCCTGCGCCACAAGGGCGACATCGCCGAGGGCGTGCCGACGCTGGCCGAAGTGCTCAACAACGAAGGCTACAACACCACGTCGGTGGGCTTCCGCAATACGGCCGCCCGCGGCTTCCAGAACTACATCGACTTCTCCGGCTGGGGCCCGGACCCCAACCGCGGCGATGGCCGCAGCCACAAGGCCGAGAACGCCAACGACGCCTGCCTGCCGGAACTGCGCCGTCTGGCCAAGGAAGACAAGCCCTTCTACATGCTGGTGCGGCACATGGACCCGCACTCGCCGTACCTGCCCCCGGCCCCGTTCGACCGGATGTTCTACAACAACGCCAACGAACTCGACCCGGCCAACACGTCCATGGACCCGGTCTTCACGTTCAAGCCCTTCTGCGACTACCTGGCGAGCTGGATGCCCCCGGGCCTGACCGACAAGGACTACGTGCTGGCCCAGTACGACGGCGCGGTGGCCTACATGGACGCCTGCATCCAGCGCATCTTTGCCGAGATCACCGCGCTGGGGCTGGACGAGAACACGCTGGTGGTCATCGACTCCGACCACGGCGAGACCCTCTACGACCACGACTGCTACTTCGACCATCACGGCCTCTACGAGCCGACGCTGATGGTGCCGCTGGTGTTCCGCATGCCCGGTCGCGTTCCGGCCGGCAAGCGCATCGGCACCAACTGCCTGCTGCAGGACGTCATGCCGACGGTGCTGGACATCCTGGGCGTCAAGAACTCGATCAAGTTCGACGGCCAGAGCCTCGTGGGCGAGATGAAGGGCAAGCAGCGAAAGGGCGCCACGGAGTTCTACATCACCGAGTGCACCTGGATGCGCAAGCACGGCTGGCGCACGCCGCAGTGGAAGTACATCCACGCCCTGGAGCCGGACTTCCACTTCAAGCCGGAAATCGAGCTGTACAATCTGCTCGACGACCCGGACGAGAATAACAACATAGCCAAGAAAGAGCCGGCCGTCGTGGCGCTGCTCGAGGCGCGCATGCAGGCATGGATCGCCAAGCGCGAGAAGGAAGTCGGCCGCACCAACCCGATGTACACCCAGGAAGACTGGGCCGGCTGCGGCGCGCCGTTCAAGACCAGCCAGCAGGCCTACGATTCGCTGCACATCGGCGACGTGGGCACCGCGCAGAAGCTCCAGGCCCGCGCGCCCAAGGCGTAACTGCGGAAAATTCACCGCAGAGGTCGCAGAGGACGCAGAGAACAAGAGTGAATAAAACGGAATAATGGACTGGGACTAAGAGCCTTATTCCATTTTTCCGTCTTTCACTCCTGCCTCTCGGCGGTCTCTGCGATCTCCGCGGTGAAAGTTTTTGAAGAAGGACGCTTCATCATGATGGTCACTGTGATCGGCCGTGGGCATGGGGGGACGCGGGCGATGTCGCATACGCTCTCGGCCAGCGGCGTGTATATGGGTGGGCAGCTTAACGGCTCAGGCGACTTGATCCCCCCCGGCGATATGTACGACGCCTGCCGCGTGCTGGGCAAGTACGTCAAGTGGACGGGCGACCTGACGTGGGACTGGTCGGCGTTGCACGAGGGACCCATCGACGGCGAGTTCAAGCGGCTCATTGAAAGCTTCCTCGTGACGGTGCTGGAGAGCCGCGACGAGAACCGCGGCTGGAAGATCCCCGAGACGACGCTGGCGTTTCCGTGGATTCGCCGGATGTTTCCGGACATGAAGTACATCTTCTGGATCCGCGACCCGCGCGACAGCATTCTTTCGCACCACGTGACCGACGACCTGCGGGTGTTCAACATCCAGTACCCGCCCACCGACGACGTCCGCCGCATGCGGGCGATCAGCTGGAAGTACCAGGACGACCTGATCCGCGCCACGCCGCGCCCCAAGCACTGGATCAAGGTGCGCTTTGAAGACTTCGTGCTCGATCAGGATGCCACGCTCAAGCGCCTCGAGGAGTTCCTGGGCATCAAGCTGGCCAAGATTCCCGTCCGCAAAGACAGCGTCGGCCGCTGGAAGAGCGACAAGGAAAATCACTGCTTCGATTTCTTCGATGTGGCGATGAAAGAGCATGGATACTGGTGAAACAGTAGCCCGTAGCCCGTAGCCAGTAGCCGGTAGCCAGTGGCGGGTCCCTCACTGATTACCGATTACTGATCACTGGTTACTGGTCAGGAAGACGACATGAGTAATCGGAAACTGCGAGTGGCTGTAATCGGCATGGGGCCTATCGGCAACATGCATTCGGACATTCATAAGGCCTCCCCGCTGGCCGAGCTGGTCGGCGTGTGCGACATCTTGAAAGACCGCGCCGACCGCGCCGCGGCGCGGCTGGGGGTGCCGGGGTTCTATGCGGCGCCGCAGATGCTTGCGGCGCTCAAGCCCGACGTCGTCAGCGTCGCCACCGGCGGCGTCGAGTATGGCAGTGACCACTGCCAGCCGGCGCTGCAGGCCTTTGAGGCCGGAGCCCACGTGCTGTGCGAAAAGCCCATCAGCAACGACATCGCCAGCGCCCGCCGGATGGTCGACAAGGCCCGCGAGCTGGGGCGGTGCTTCGGGATCGACTTCAACCATCGCTTCACTCCGGCGGCGCGGCTGGCCAGAAAGTGGGTGGACGAGGGGCGGCTGGGGCACATGTTGTTCATCAACATGTCGATGTGGATCCTCAACCCGACCGAGAGCTCGCCGTATTTTCACCTCAAGGCCCTGCACCCGCACACGGTGGACGTCATGCGGTATTTCTGCGGCGACATCGTCGCCGTGCAGTGCTTCGCGACCAAGGCCCCCGGCCGCACGGTGTGGTCGTCAGCCACGTTCAACATGAAGTTCGCCAACGGGATGGTCGGGACGCTGACGGGCAGCTATGACATCCAGCGCGGTCATCCGATGGAGCGCTGCGAGGTCGCCGGCACGGGCGGGCGATTCCTGCTGGAGGACATGTGGCGCCAGGCCACGCTGTACCCGGCCGGGAACCTGGAGAAGACCGTCTACACCAACCCGGTTTTCGGCGGGTATCGCGACTTCGGCGACACGTTCTCCTGCCGCATCAACACGTTCCTGCAGCAGGTGTCAGACGGCGTCAGTCCCGAGGACATCGACGGCAGCGGCGCCGACGGTCTGGCCGCCCAGATCGTTTTGCAGGGCGCGATCGACTCGTTGAACAGTGGCCAGGTTGTGACGCTGTAAAAGTTATTTAGAGCCGCTGAGGTCGCAGAGGACGCTGAGGAAGACTTGGGTCAACGAACGTCTCTGCTTCAATCTGCCTCAGCGTACTCAGCGACCTCAGCGGCTAATAACTCGGCTAATCGAGGTGGAACACTTCCGTCAGTGGGGCCATGCTGGTGTCGGCGGCGGTGCCGATGTCTTCGAAGAATGGCGACATCATCTTCTGCCAGCGGGCGTTGACTTCCTTGGTCTGCATGCCTTCGACGGCCTTCTTGAAGTCGGGCGTCTCGCAGTAGCCGATCAGCATTCCGTCGGGGCGCAGGAAGAGCGAATAGTTGTGCCAGCCGGTCTCGCTCAGCGCCGCCAGCATCTCCGGCCACACGGCTTCGTGCTTCTTCTTGTACTCTTCCAGGCGGTCTTTCTTAACGTGCAGGATGAAGCAGACGCGTTGCATTGTTAGCTCCTTAGGTCGTAGGTCTTAGGTCGTAGGTCTTAGGTCGTAGGGAGTAGGATACAGCAAGAGAAGGAAGCTGTCAGCTATTAGCTTTCAGCGATCCGATCAGGCTGAGCAAGCTTTAATGACCTTTCCATATCCGACGACCTTTTTGCCCTCGCGAATAGTGAATGTCGAGCCTGGCCTAAGGGCCGAGTAGTCTACACGCGGCGCGTAAAGTAGCCGAATTGTCACCTGATGGAATTGGCCTGCAGTAAGTTCGACGCCATCGCCAGTGAACTGCACTCCAAGGTAATCTTCGGCCAAATGCCCGGCAGGATCGGATATCGCCACCCTCTGGTCCGCCTCCCCCACAACGACATGCGGACGATACTGAGGCGAATCATAAGCGGCTCTTGACCGCCCACCTTCTTCAGGAGTCAAGAACCTCACCGACACTACAAGAGCAGAAATCGCATCCATTGCTGGCGCGCCTACCCGCTATTTCCCATAGGGCGGGGCTTGTAATCCTTGGGGTACGTGCGCTGCCAGACGTCGACTCGGCCGAACTCGGCGGCGCCGTCTTCGGCGAAGAACTCGATCTTCTTCAGCTCGCCGGGGGTGATGTATTTCTGATAGTGCAGGCGGCTGTTGACCAGCACGCGGACTTTTTCCGGCTGGACGAAGATGCGGAACTCCGTCCATTCCTGCTCCTTGGGGTCGATCTTACCGGCCAAACCGGGCGTGGGCTTGGGATCGAAGAATGTCTCGCGGCCGAGCATGTTGATCATCTTGCGCTGGGGGCTGGCGGTGATCTCGTAGGTCTTACCATCCGCGGCCGTCAGGCGCAGGCCCCATCGCGCGGCGGGTTTGCTGCCGGTGGGTTTGGCGCCGATGCGCAGGTCGTAGGTCTTTCCGGTTGGGGGCTCGATGGTCTGCGTCTTGGAGTCCAGCGTGACGGCGACGGCTTCGCTGTGCTTGCTGCGCTGGGCGGCGGCTTCTTCGGCGGTCTCGGTGTGCAAGGCGCAGTTGCCTCCGTGGTGGCCCCACCAGCCGTCCCAAGCGGTGCGGGCGCCTTCATAGACGCAGTTATCGACGATGTCGAAGTCGTCCTTCTCCACGTACAGCAGCGTGTAGAGGCTCATCTTGGTCCAGAACTCGGCCTTGCCTTCCACGCCGGCGAAGATGTTTCGGTGCGAGTGCCCGGCCAGCACGAGCTTGACATTCGGCCGCTTCTGGATGATCGGGCCCAGGAACTTATCCCACATGTGGATAAACAGGTAGATCGGGCGGTCCTTGGGTTGAGCGTCCATGTCGGCGCAGAGCCAGTCCTCGCCGGCCTTGTCGACCATGGGCCAATTGAAGGCGACGAAGTGCACGCCGGCGTAATCGAACGACCACCGCGTGGGGCCCAGGTACTTGGTGAATCCGCCCTGGCCGGCCAGCTCGTGCGGGGCGTCGTAGCCGCCCTCGCCGATGCCCACCAGGTCGTGGTTGCCGATCACCTGCATCAGCGGCACGGGGAAGTCGTCGGTATACTTCTTGACGTTGGTGTAGTCGTCGATGCAGCCTTCCTCGGTCAGGTACCCCAGGTCGCCGTTCATCACCGCCCAAGCCACGTGGTTGCCCGCGCGGGCGATCTCGTCGGCGTACACCGTGTTGTGAGGCCGCTTCAGCGCGTCGTGCGGATCGGTGCCGAAGCCGATGCATACCGGCAGCGTCTGCGGCTGCGTGGCGAACTCGAAGTTGACGTTTTTGGCGTCCTTGATGTCCATCAGGCGCGTCCACCAGCGGTACTGCTTGGTCTTGGGGTCGCGCACAGGCCAGCAGCCGCTGGGCCAGCACACGTTCACCGTGCGGGCCGGCAGGTAGGGGATCTTGTCGTCGTGTTTGATCTCGATGGAATAGCGTCCGTCGGCGCCGGTGGCGACGAAGCCGATCCCATCGGTTACCCGCACGTTGGCCAGCGGCTTGCCGTCAAGCGTCACCAGTCCGCTGACGACCTTGGGCATCCCCGCGGCGAGCTTGGCGGATGCCACCAGGTCGAACTTCGACTTGGGCTTGGGCGGTTCAGCAGGCTTGTCCTGGGCAAGTGCCAGCGAGGCCAAGAGCGTGGTTGTCACGAACGTAAATAGCCTGGTCATAATTGGGGCCTCACATACGGCTGCTTGCAGTTCAGCGGTCAAATCAACTTAGCGATGTAATCACGTCTGCACAAGGGGAAGTGCAATAGCGACCGGGTCTGCCTGCGCCGCACAGGGATAAAAGGGTGCCACGCACAACTCTGTTGTGCGTGTCCCTGACGGTGAAGGGCAAGAGGTCGGGGAGCATGGGCGAGACGCCCATGCCACTGGCGAACTGCCCGTGCTACTTCTTGCGGCGCAGCAGCGCCAGGCCGCCCAGGGTCAGCAGGGTCATGGTCGCTGGCTCGGGGATGATCTCAAGATCCATGTTGCCGGCGGTGCGGATCTTGCCGCCGCCCTTGCCGCCTTTGCCGCCGGAGGGCGGAGCGCTGATGCCCAGCACGCTGTTGATCCAGCTATTGAACTGCGAGACGCGGATGTCGCCGGAAATGTCGCCGTAGTCGCTATTGACGTTGCCATCGACGGCCGCCCCGAACGAATGCACGCCGGCAAGCTGGTATGTGCCGTTGACGTTGATGAACATCCCGCCGCCGCTGTCGCCGGGAGCGATGAGGTATTCCAAATCCAGAGGCGTGGCCGAACCATACGAGTTGTCGGACCGCGTGTGAGGATTGTCAAAATCCATCAACATCAGACGCGCGTTGTACAGCGAGTCGATCGTGTTCATGCCGGCTCGCTTCTGGTAGTCCAGCGTCGTGGCGCCGGTCAGGCCCGTGCCGGTCAGGCCGTACCCGGCCGAAACGCCGGTCTGGCCCTTCTCGCTCGTTCCGGTGTACCGCGTGGCCGCGGTAACGCCGGTGACGGCTGTGGAGAGCTTGACCAGCCCCAGGTCATATCCGGCGAAGAGGTCGCCCGTCCAGTTGGGGTTGGTGATGATCTGGCTGGAGGCGTATGTGACGCCGCCGATGACGAAGTTCATCGACGTGGTTCCGGAGGTCACGTGGGCGGCCGTCAGCACCCAATTGTTGGCGATCAACGTGCCCGAGGCGAGGTAATGCGACGACCCGCTGTAATAGTCGAACATGCCGACGCTGGCGAACGCCGACGAGGCGCCCAGAGACAGATACTGGCTCTGCGAGCGGTCGTCGCGGATGGTGCCCGAGAAGGCGGGAGAGCAGATCGTGCAGATCATTGCAGCGGAAATAAGAGCGGCAAAAAGTGGGTTCCTCATTCCTCTCTCCTTTAAGACGATGAATATTATATCACAAGGTTGTATTTTCACTCCCAAAGTTTTCACGAAAAGGAGGCAAATTCTGGCCCTCCACAGCAGGGCGGTGCCACGCACAACACCCGTTGTGCGTGTCCCTGACCGTAATTGGAGGTTCAGGGAGCATGGGCGAGACGCCCATGCCACACAGCAAGAACATGGGCGGGACGCCCATGCTACTCACGGGCAAGATGCCCGTGCTACGGCGGGACGGCTACTGGCGGCAGGCCTCCATCCATTTGGCGCAGCGGCCTTGCAGGGCGGCCAGGGCGGGTGCAGCGTTGGCGTCGCCGGCGGCGTAGGCGCGCATCAGGCGGCCTTCCTCGCGGCAGTACTCGTCGTGCTGGCCGAACATCTCATTGAGGGCAAAGTACGCGTACTTGGTCATGCGGTAGGTTCCGTGAACGCGAGGCGTCTGGCCGGGAATCGCTTCGACGGCTACCGAATACCCCGCCTTGATCGAGGCGACCTGGTCCGCCAGCTCGAGGGTGGGGGAGAAGACGATCGTGTAATACCAGCCCAGGATGTGGTCGGTCTCGTCGGCCGAGTGCGCGTCGGAGGCGCCGACGACGGGGAAGTCGCGCCCGTGCTTGACGCAGGCGTCGCGCCAACGGGCCACCTGCAGCACGTTGCAGTCGACCTCCTTGAGCGAGTACCCGCCGATGAGCTCCAGGGCGTCGCAGGGCCAATCGGCGAAGTGCCGCACCAGTTCCGGCTCGGAGACGCTATAGGCGAACCAGTAGTTCCAGTGCGGATGGCACAGCACGGCCAGCCCGCCGCCGGCCTGGATCTGCCGGTAGCACCACACGCACGAGGCGTACTGGTGTCGGGCGAGGCCGTGCATGTCGGGCAGGGTCTTTTCGATCTCCGCCACGGCTGAAAGGTACGCGTCCTTGTCCTGGCCGATCAGGGCGTTGACGCTTTGCGAGCCGCCGAAGTTGACCATGTGAACCCAGTTGCCCGGCGGGTGGACTTCTTCGCCGCCGTACAGCCGCACGTCGACCGGCGCATCCTTATAAGCAGCGATGGCCTCGACGGAGCCCTGGTAGGTG
>JAJFVE010000025.1 GCA_021371965.1 Planctomycetaceae bacterium | reverse complement strand
GCCACCTCCATCGAGACCTGCAAGCAAATGCCGCTGGAGCAGCGGATCAAGTACCAGCTCATCATGTGTGAGGCGATGTTCGACCAGGCTGGCCTGAAGTACCAAAAGCAGGGAGCCTCAGCCGCCCCGCGCGGGCCCGCCAAAGCCGCCGCCACAGCGCCTGACCCGAAGCTCCCGCGCGTCACGGACACGATCCCGACGTCACTGCCCGCGCCGCCGCGCGCTACCGCACCTGCGCAGGCGGCCGTTCCGCCCCCTGCTGCCCCCGCTCAGCCCCAGCCTGCCGGCTTCCCCTGGCTCGGCACCACCTTCGTCGTGCTGGGCCTCGGCCTCGGCGTCTATGGCATCATCCGTATCGCTTCCACCAAGGCATGACCACCATGATCGGCACCAACCTTCAGGGCTTCCAGATTCTGCGCGAAATCGGCCATGGCGGCATGGGCGTGGTCTATGAGGCCCAGCAGTCCGCCCCCCAGCGCCGTGTGGCGATCAAGGTCCTGCCCGCCAACCTCGCTGCCGACCCCGCCGTCGCGGCCCGTTTCGCCGATGAAGCCAACAAAATGGCCCGCCTGGAGGGCCATCCGAACATCGCCCGCGTCTACTCCGCTGGCCAGGCCAACGGCGTCTCGTTCCTCGCGATGCAGCTCCTGCAGGGCGACCTCGAGCAGCGCCTGCGCGCCCACGGCGCCCTGCCCCTCTCCGACGCCGCCAACATTGCCGCCCAGGTCGCCGAGGCCCTCGACTACGCCCACCAGCGCGGTGTCATCCACCGCGACGTCAAGCCCGCCAACATCATGTTCGACGAGCAGGGCCGTCCCCTCGTCACCGACTTCGGCATCGCCAAGGCCATGGACGAGTACCCGCTCACCAGCACCGGCATGACCCTCGGCACGCCCCAGTATGCCTCCCCCGAGCAAGTCCGCGGCAACCCCCTCGACGGCCGCTCCGACCTGTACTCCCTCGGCATCGTGCTCTACGAGATGGTGACTGGCCGCTTGCCCTTCGAGTCCAGCACCCCGATGGGTTTCGCCCTAAAGCACATCAACGAACCGCCACGCCGCCCCGGCGACCTCGTGGCGCGCCTGCCGGTAGCCCTCGAACAGATCATCCTGCGCTGCCTGGCCAAAGAGCCGCACCAGCGCTTCAGCAGCGGCCGCGAGCTTGCGGCAGCCCTCAGGGCGCTGCAACTGCCCCGGGTAGTGCTCCAAAGTGGCTACTCCCTCCCCGCCACACCGCAACCGACAGTCGTCACGCCGCCCCCTCCGCCTCCGGCCTCAAGCTCGAAAGCTCTTATCATCGCCCTTGCCGTTCTGGGCGGCCTCGGCCTGCTAATGGGCGTCGTTGCCCTCGCCCTCACTCTCAACGGCCAGCCTGCCCTTCCGCCTCCGGGCCCCCAGGTTGGTGGACCCTCAGACATTGCCCCGCCGCCCTCACCGATGCAGGACACGGCGCCTGCGCCAGGAGCTCCCGCAGCCCCCGGAGCCCCTGCTCCTGGTGCTTCCGATGCTGCGCCTCCGCCGCCTCCACCTGCTCCCGAAGATGAGCCACAGGACGCCGCAGGCGAGTCCTCATCCCCAGGTCTCGCCACCTACAATGACCACCGGGTCTCCATCAGTTACCCCTCAGGCTGGAGCCCTAAGTACGAGAGCGTCTCCTACGGCCAACGCCTGAGCTTCAAAAGCGGCGATCCCAACCTGCTCGTCAAGGTCGAATGGTCCTCGCGTTCCAGCGCGGGAGCCTGGGGCACCTACGAGGACCTCAGCGCCCGTTTTGAGAAGATTGCGGGGAAGACCGGCTACAACCAGATACGCGCCGACTCCTATACCCTCGCAGGCAGCGACGGAGTCTGGTGGGAGTTCACCAAGCTGAACAATGGCCAATCGTGCCGCACCATCGACTGCTTCGCCGACGTCGGCGACCGCGGCTACGCCGTCCTCTGCCGCGCACCCGTCTCAGAGTTCAGCCAGTGGGAGACGATATTCCACCAGGTGATCGAGAGCTTCCAGTCACACTGACCGGTAGGAGCGCTCCCCTGAGCGCGATCCTGACGTTTTCGCGCTCCCCCGCGAGCGCGAACGCGATGGGTAGGAGCGCTCCCCTGAGCGCGAACATGATGGGTAGCAGCGCTCCCCGCACGACCGCTGCGGTCGCCGCGCGACAGGGAACAAAGGACTTGGCATGATAGGCGAGACCTTCGCCAACCTGCAGATCATCCGGGAAATCGGCCATGGCGGCATGGGCGTGGTGTACGAGGCCCAGCAGCAGGCTCCTCAACGCCGCGTGGCCGTCAAGGTCCTGCCGCCTCACCTCGCCGCAGACCCCGGCGTCGCGGCCCGCTTTGCCGACGAGGCCAACAAGATGGCCCGCCTCGAGGGCCACCCGAACATCGCCCAGGTCTATGCCGCCGGCCAGTCGGACGGCGTGCCCTACCTCGTCATGCAGCTCTTGCGCGGCGACCTCGACCAGCGCCTGCGCACCCACGGCGCCCTGCCGCTCTCCGATGCCGCCGAACTAGCCGCCCAGGTGGCCGACGGCCTCGACTACGCCCACGAGCGCGGCGTCATCCACCGCGACATCAAGCCCGCCAACATCATGTTCGACGAGCGCGGTCGCCCGGTCGTCACCGACTTTGGCATCGCCAA
>JAJFVE010000011.1 GCA_021371965.1 Planctomycetaceae bacterium | reverse complement strand
GGCGATGGCGTCGTGGGCGGCGGTTTTGACGATGCCCTTGATCGCGCCGGCGTCGAAGCCGGTGAAGACGGCGGTGTCTTCAAAGCGGGCGGCCTTTTCAACGGCGTCGATGATGGGCTGGTTGTCGACGTCCTTGGCGCCTCGCGTCAGGTTGTCCAACTCGAACTGGGCCAGCGTGAAGGGGATGCGCGTCTCGACCAGCGACTGCACCTGGCGGATGCCCCAGGGCACGTTGTCTTTCTTGACGTTTTCGAGCCGGCCGAGGTTGATAGCCGCCAGCTCCCATCCGTGCGGTCCGGAGAAGTCGACGACCTTGCGGGCGGCCAGGTTCTGCTTGAGGGTGCGCTGGGCCTCGGAGTCGATCCAGTTCCAGGCCAGGTCGCTGATGGGGGCGAATTCGCGTTTGAGTATGCTTGCCACGGATAGTTCTCCTTTACTTCATGGATCCGATGTTGAGGCTCGCAGCCGCGCCGGCGGCGGGGGCGGAGCCTTGGGTTTGGGCTTGTTCGACTTCGGTGATCGGCAGTGTCGTGAACAGGTACGTTCGCATCGGCTCGTCGAGCTGCGGGAAGTTGCGCCGCAGCCACTCCAGGAGCATCGAGGCGTGCTCGAGCTCTTCGTCGCGATTGTGCTCCAGGACCGCCTTGAGGGCCGGATCGGTCGCGACGGCCGCCCGCTGCGAATACCATGCGACGGCCTCGAACTCCTCGTTGAAACTCTCGATGGCCCGGTGAATGTCCAGCAGCGCCGGCGTCAGGGACTCGATTGGAACGTGAAGCGGAATCGGCATAGAAACTCCTTTCGCGTCTTGAATCCTATCCTGCGGCGAATCGATAGTTACCCCAGGACTCGAAACCGCCCGCCCTGGCTACGGGTTCAGGATATTCCCTTATTCCATCAGACACAAGGGGCTGCAACATTTTCAATCGCATCGATCACACGGTGAAACATTTTAGGCACCGCCCCCAGGAATCCGTCCAACTTTTCCTGCCGGCCCAATCGCGGCCGCCCGCTTTGCGGCATGGGCGTCCCGCCCATGCTCCCTGGCCTTGCACGGGCGAGACCTTCGGCCCTGCGCGACACGGCGCCGGTTGCCCTTCTCAGTCGTAGACCAACCCGCGGCGGCGGGCGCGCTCGCTCATGTACCGATGGCCGAGCGTATCGGAATGGTCTTTAAGCCAGTCGCTCAAGCGAGTGGACCCCGCCGGCGGGGAGTTGGTCGCCAGCAGGCCGTCCATGAGCCCGCGCATTTCCTGGGGCGTGACGATGGGGTCGCCAACGATCCAGCCCATGGCCTGTACCATCGCCAGGGCCAGGTGCGGCGGGGCGGGCAGGATGAGTCGGTGCACGCCGATGGCGCGGGCGATGGCCTGCACGAGCTGCCGGTAGGTGAACGTCTCGGGCCCGACGGCGTCGATGGTGGCGTTCTCGCTGCGGGCGGCCTGCGCGATCGCCAGTTCGGCCAGGTCCTCGACGAAAATCGGCTGCAGGCGGTACGCACCGCGTCCGAAAAGGGCGAAGACCAGCAGGCGTCGCAGGGCCCAGGCGATGTTGTTGACAAGGATGCCCTCGTCGCCAAAGAGCACCGCCGGGCGCAAGATGGCGTACGACAGACCGGATTCCTTCAACGCCTGCTCGACCAGTGCCTTGCCGCGGAAGTAACCCAGCGGCGAATCGGCCGAGGGATTGGTGATGCTGACGTGGACGACCCGTGGCACGCCCGCCTCGCACGCCGCGGCGATGAGCACCTTGGAGTTTTCCACGGCCCGCTCAAACGTCATGCCGTGCATCGGGTAGCGGATCCAGTAGGTGTTGAACAGCGCTGCCGCACCGCGCAGGGCTTTGACCAGCTTCGCCGGCGAGGCAAAGTCCAGGCGTGCCAGGGCGATGCGAGGGTCGTCGGCAGTGCCCGGCCGCCGCCCATCGAGGCTCAGGACGCTATCGCCGCGCTTGATCAACCGCTGCGCGATGTGGCGGCCCAGAAAGCCGAACGCGCCGGTGACCACGTATCGTGTTGGCTCGTGCATGAAAGAATCTTAGCGGGCAGAACTATGGAGTCGGCAGCCTTAGCTGCCGCTTTAGATGTTTTCGGGCAGGTGCCGTGGCGGGAGGGCGAAACCCGACAGCCACGACTGCCTCAAGACTCGGGGATCGTGGCTCTCCGGGCCTTCGGCCCTGCGCGCCACGGCACCCTTCCATCATCCTGCCTTCATCGCCGTAACGATGTCCGTGACCATCGCCTTGGCGTCACCGAAGAGCATCATTGTTTTGTCGCTGTAGAACAGGTCGTTGTCGACTCCGGCGAAGCCTGTGGCGAGGCTGCGCTTGATGATCATCAGCGTGGCGGCCTTGTCCACATCGAGGATGGGCATGCCGTAGATGGGGCTGCCCTTGTCGGTGCGGGCGGCGGGGTTGATCACGTCGTTGGCGCCGATGACCAGGGCCACGTCGGCCTGCTCGAACTCGGGATTGATCTGCTCCATCGTGTAGAGCTGGTCGTAGGGCACGTTGGCCTCGGCCAGCAGCACGTTCATGTGTCCGGGCATGCGTCCGGCGACGGGATGGATGGCGTACTTGACCTCGACGCCGCGCTGGGCGAGCAGGTCGGCCAGTTCCTTGATGACGTGCTGGGCCTGCGCCACGGCCATCCCGTAGCCCGGCACGATCACCACCTGCCGCGAGCCTTCCATGACGACGGCGGCGTCCTCGGCCGAATACCGTTTCACCGGCGGTCGCTGCTTCTGTTCGCCCGCGCGCACCTGTCCGACGGCCGCAAACAGCACGTTGAACAGCGAGCGGTTCATGGCTTGGCACATCAGGCGCGTCAGGATGATCCCCGAGGCGCCCACCAGAGCGCCGGAGATGATCAGACCGTTGTTCTTGAGCAGAAAGCCCGTTGCTGCCGCGGCCAGGCCCGAGTAGCTGTTGAGCAGGCTGATGACCACCGGCATGTCGGCTCCGCCGATGGGGATGACGAACAGCACGCCGACGGCGGCCGACACCAGCGCCAGCGGGATGATCCAGTGCGGCTGGCCGGGCCAACATGCCAGGGCGGCGATCAGAAGGACCGCCAGGACCAGCAGGCCGAAGTTCGCCAGCTTCTGGAACCGAAAGACGACCGGGCGGCCGCTGACGACGACTTCCTGCAGCTTGGCGAAGGCGACCATGCTTCCGGTGAAGGTCACCCATCCGATGAGCGTGCTGACCCCGTCGGTGACGAGAAACTCCGTGGCGTCGCCCGGGGCGCCCCAGCGGCGGTAGATCTCCACCAGCGCCACCAGGCCCGACGCCAGCCCGCCAAACCCGTTGAGCATGGCCACCATCTGCGGCATGGCCGTCATCTTGACCGCATACGCCAGCACTGCCCCGATGACCGAACCGATCGCCAGCCCGGCGATGATCCACGTCCAGTCGACGATCTCCAGCGTCAGCAGCGTAAAGACGATGGCGATCAACATCCCTGCGCCGCTGACCAGGTTGCCCACCCGCGCGCGACGCGGCGAGGCCATCTCCTTGAGGCCGTAAATGAACAGCACCGCCGCGGCGAGATAGGCGTAATCCTCGACCTCCTGGCTCACCTGAAATGCCAGGATGCCCGTCATCGTTTGCTCCTTTTGAACATGCGCAGCATGCGGTCGGTCACGAGGTAACCACCCACGACGTTGATCATCGCGGCGGCCACCGCCAGCGTCCCAGCTGTGGCGGCCAGCGCCGGATGCCCCACGTTCTTGAGGATCGCCGCGGCCGCCAGGGCTCCGACGATCGTGATGCCGCTGATGGCGTTGGATCCGCTCATCAGCGGCGTGTGGAGCATCGTGGGCACCTTGGTGATGATCTCGAGCCCCACGAACATCGCCAGCACGAAGACGATGACGGCCGTCGTCAGGGTCATCTCCGTCGCCAACATGACGGTCAGGCCAGTCATGCGCCAACTCCTTTCAATGCCTGGGCGGCCTTGCCGACCACCTTCCCCTCGCGAGTGACGAGGGTGGCGGCGATCACTTCATTATCCATGTCCACGTTGACATGGTCGTCTTTAACCAGCTCGGCGACGAACGAGGCGATGTTCGAGGCGTACATGCGGCTGGCGTCGAGAGGGACCTGCGCGGGCAGGTTCAGCGGGGCGAGAATCTTGACGCCCGCGGCCTGCACGTCGTGGCCGGGCTGGGTGGCCTTGCAGTTGCCCCCGGCCGCGGCTGCCATGTCCACGATCACGCTGCCGCGCCGCATCGAGGCGAGCATCTCGTCGCTGATCAGCAGGGGGGCCTTGCGGTCGGGGATCATGGCCGTGGTGATGATGATGTCGGCCTCGGCCACGTGCGGGGCGAGGATCTCCTGCTCCTTGCGGTAGTACGCCTCGCCCAGGTCGGCGGCGTACCCGCCGGCGGCCTGGGCCTCGTGGGCCACCTCGAGCGCCACGAACTTGGCGCCCAGGCTGAGGATCTGCTCCTTGACGGCAGGGCGCGTGTCGGCGGCCTTGACCACCGCCCCCAGGCGCCGGGCCGTGGCGATGGCCTGCAGCCCCGCCACCCCCGCCCCGATCACCAGCACGTTGGCGGGCTTGATGGTCCCCGCGGCCGTCATCATCATGGGCATCATCTTGCCCAGCGCCGCGGCCGCCAGAATCACGGCCTGGTATCCCGCCACGGTGGCCATGCTCGACAGCACGTCCATCGACTGCGCCCGCGTGATGCGAGGCATGGCGTCCAGCGTGAACGACGTGACGCCGCGGGCCGCCAGGGCGGCGATGGATTCAGGGTTGGCTGCCGGGGCGAGCATCCCCGCCAGCACTTGGCCCGGCTGCAGCAGCGCGACCTCGTCGCGCGGCGCGTCGGGCCCGGTAGCCGGCGGGAGCACCTTCAAGACGACCTGCGCGCCATCCAGCGCCGCCTCCGCGCCGGGCGCCACCGTCGCCCCGGCGGAGGCGTATCGCTCATCGTCAAGGCCGCACCCGCGACCCAGCCCCGCCTCGACGGCTACCGACGCCGCGCCGCGAGCCAGCCGCCGCAACGATTCCGGCACAGCCGCCGCCCGAGTTTCCCCCGGCTGGATTTCCCGCAATACGGCGATCTTCATCATCCGGCATCCTTCTTAGAACCTGGCCCCGCGGCCTGTCTAATCGTATGCAGAACCCCGCCCCGAAACTCGGAAAAGAGGACGTGTCTCGACTGGGACGCTCACCGCGCCCGTGCTGCTAATCGACGTTCACGACGCGCACCTGGCCGATGCTCGACCAGACGATGTAGCTGGCCGAGACGCTGTCGCGCGTGGAGCGATCGAGTTCGCCCGTCGAGAGTCGGTCGGCGCAGACGAAGGCGAACGCGCCGGTGGTGCCCATCTGCTCCTCGGGCTCGAAGTTCTTGGAGTAGCGCGCGCGGCTGGAGAAGCGGACGGCCGCCACTTTGCCGCCGAATCCCTTGGCGTCCCAGTACCCGGCATTGGAGCCGAACCCGCCGCCGATGCACACGCCCTCGGTGTCGCCGGGGATGGCGGGGGTTCCCACCTGCCGTTCGGCCGAGAGCTTGCCGTTGATCCAGAGCGACAGGTACCCGTTGGCGTACTGGACGGCGACGTGGCACCACTTGTCGCGATCCGGCAGCGGCGCCGAGATCACCGCGGCGGGGATCGGCTCGGTGCGGTTGTTGCCCTTGTCGTCCTGGACGATGTGGGTGTGCTCCTTGGCGTCGTTGAAGGCGAAGCAGATGCGGTTTTTGAACAGACCCACGACCATCCCCGCCCGCGAGGCGCCCTGGTCGACGATGATGCCGTCGTCCTTGCCGGCCAGCATCCACAGGTCGATGGTGCGCTGGGCGTAGGGGTTGCGGAAGTGCATCGGCAGGTTGGAGACCAGCCGCCCGGCAGAGACATCGAGCGTGCGCACGAACTTCATGGCCTGGTGGGTCTTCTTTCCTGCCAGGCTCGCCAGCAGAGCGTCGAGTTTCTTGATGGCGGCCGCGGCCTTGGCTCGCGTGGCGTCGGCGGTCTCGTGCAGGTCGAGGTACTGCTGGAGGTAGTCTCGGGAGCGTCGGGCGGCGAGGGCTTTGCCCTGCTCGCTGGCGCGGTCGATGAGGTCTTCGTACCAGAGGCCCAGGCGCAGGCAGTCTGCGGCGTCCAGCGCCGCCAGACTGCGCTGGGCGTCGGGGATGTTCGCTTGGTAGTCGGCCGGAGCCTTGGCAGTCAGGTAGGCGGCGGCCTTGCGCGGGGCGTTGCGCTCGGCGACGTAGAGGCGCATCAGCTCGTTGCGGGCGAGTTGGTCGGCCGGGTTGGCCTTGATGCGGATCTGCAGCACGGCCATCGCCTGTCCGATGGGCTTGAGGGCGGCGTAGCGGTCCTGGGCGGCCTCGATGTCGTCGGCCTTCTTCGACTTGACCGCCTTGGCCAGGGGCAGCAGGCGGTGGCAGACTTCGTAGGCCTCGTTGAAGGCGTCGTCGTCGGCCAGCGCCTCGGCGAGACGCAGCGTGGCGGCGATGAGGGCGTCGCCCTCGGCGGTGCGGTCCTCGCCGCGGGCGGCCGCGAAGCTCTTGCGCCGAATCTCGACGAGCGACTCGAGCCAGGCCCGGCTCTTCCACGGCGCCAGCGCGAGCAGCTGCTCCAGCGCCGCCGCGGCCGTCGTCTGCCCCGCCGCGCTGGGCGCCGACAGATCGTACGCCTTCTCGCACATCGCCGCGGCGAAGAACACGTCGTCGGCCGCCTGCGGCTGCATCGCCATGAGCTTTTCCGCCAAGGCCAGATCGTCCTGCACCGCCGGCGTGGCCAGGACGGCGCGGACGTGCTTGCCGAAGATGCGTTCAAACTCGCCGGAGGCCTTCTTGGCCCGCTCGACGCGTGCCGCATCGTCAAGCTTCTGCGCCTCGGCCGCCAGAGGCGAAATCCCAGCCGCCGTAGCCGGCCCAGAGGCAGCCGCCGCCACTACGACGGCAGGTCTAGACGCCGGCCGCGACGCCGGCTGTGACGCTGGACGAGACGCCGGCCGAGAGGCCGCTCCAGGCCCCGGCCTGGGCGCCGGCTTAGGCCCCGGCTTAGGCGCCGGCCGGGGCGTCGGCGCAGCCGCAGCCCCATCCGCCCACCAAGCCAGCAGGCCGATCAGCCCAGCCGCAACCGCCCACGATCTGCATCGTCCCATACATGCACCTCGCCAAATCCCCGCCGCCCCACCAGCCGCCGGAACGATCATTATAATAATCTCAACGCCCCAGCGGGGCCAATGTTGCATTCCCGGCGAAGAATCAGCCGCCAACCCCCATCCCGCCGGACAACCCCGCCTCTACCCGCGCTTCCACTTCCTTGCACTTTGTTGTACTTTTCACAGCACCTTCGCAAAAGTGCAACAACGGGGCATCAAAGGTTCACGATCGACTGCGGTGACATGTCCGGGCTAAATCGGAATAAACCAGGTTTGGGTGCCTTTTAGGTGCTTTTTGGGTGCATTTCCGATGCGTTTTGGCTTTACAACCAGTAAAACCCGCACGAAATACGCAAGTCTGCCCGAGCCGCCGCTCTCACCCTTCATCCGCCGGCCTTACCATCTTCTTTTTCCTGATATCCGGAAAAAGAACCGTCATGTTCATGCCGTGTACATGACCAAGTGCTCATGTTCAAAAAACGCTTCTTCTTGAACGTGACGAAGGATGTGTAAAGCCGCTTTACACGTTCCCAAAACGTGTAAAGAAAACGTCGATTTCTTTACACGTCCTTCCTCATGTCCCGGTTTGGGACATGTTCCGGCATGTGTACGAAAACCGCGAGAATTTGTACACATCCTGAAGATATGTACGCCGCGCGTCCACATCGTATCGCACAAACATCATGTCTAAAAAAGACTATAGAATGAACATGATAACCTTCTCATGTTCACGCCATGAACATGAGACTTCCTATCGCCTTACGAGGAGTTCAAGCAGGCCATTGTTGACATAAAGGGTTTCTTTCCAGACTTTTATGCCAGAAATAATACCCTCTTTTTCCAGGCTTGCCAGGTATTTTGACGCCGTCACCCGCTTGGCAATGCCATTTTCCACCAGATTCTCGATGCGGCAGTATGGCTGCACGAAAAGAAGTTCGACAAGCTCACGCGAGTATACGGTTGGGAGCTTCTCCCGGCAGAGCCGCGCCGTTTCATCCAGCAACTGGCGAATCCCGGCGATCCTTCCTGCCGTCCAGCGGGCGGTTTCTTCGACGGCATCGAGCATGTACAGAATCCAGTCCTCCCAGGCGCCCTTCTCGGTCACCGCGCGAAGGAGGCGGTAGTACTGGTTCTTGTTCTGGATGATGTGCCCGCTCAGGTAAAGCACCGGAATCTCCAGCAGCCCTTTCTCGATCAGGTACAGGATGTTGATGATCCGGCCGGTGCGCCCGTTGCCGTCGCCGAAGGGATGAATAGCCTCGAACTGGTAATGGGCCACCGCCAGGCGGATGAGCGGGTCGAGACCGGCGGCGTCGTCATGCAGGAACTTCTCGAGGTTGCCCAAGAGATCGCGGATGAGCGACTCCGTCTCGGGCGGAGTGTAGATGACTTTGCCCGTGGCCTTGTTGGTCAGCGTGACTCCGGGCGTGCGGCGGATGTCGATATCCACGTCAAGCAGACCCCGGCAGACTTCCACAAACGTTCGTGTGCTCAGCGGCCGCGTGCGCAGCGATTCCCAACCCGCCTTGAGCGCCTGACGGTAGTTGAGCACTTCCTTGGTGGCCGCGTCCGCTTTCTCGGGGTGCAGCGTGGCGCGGTAAAGGGCATCCTGCGTGGTGACGATGTTCTCGATCTCGCTGCTGGCCTGGGCTTCCTGCAGAGGAATGGCGTTGATGAGGATCGTCTGGTTAGGGATAAGCCTGCCGCCGGCCTTGAGTTCCGCCAATGCCCGGTTTGCCGAAATGCATTTGCGCAGGATTGCTTTGGTGTCAATCTCGGCCGCCGGCGGCAGTGGCGGCAGGTCGTTGTACGGTTTGGACGGATCAAAAACCATCAGAGTCGCTCCTTCTGCCGGCAGTCCGGGAGGACCATTTTGCGCGCACGCGCGAAATGGTCCGCGTCGCCCAGGCAGACCTTCTTCCCGATGTCGGGAAGATGGTATGATCGGGCGGGCGAGCACATCTTGATTTCCCTGTCGTTGGGGACCATTTTGTTGATATCGACAAAATGGTCGCCGTCGCCGATGGCCGAATCGTGTCGCGGGCGTCCCGCCCTCGCGTGCCGAGGGCATCTTGCCCTCCCCCGTGGCATGGGCGTCTCGCCCATGCTCCCCGTCTTCTTCTCCCAGATGCGCAAGCGAGACGCCCGCGGCACGCGCGGACAAGATGTCCGCGACACAGGGCAATCTTGTGCCGCCCCTTCAGGGCTTGACGCCGCGAGGGGACGGACCGGGGGCTCCGCGGCCGCAAAAACGCCGCCCGCTCCACCCCCGGCTATCGTCTGCCGGCCCATTCGGGCCTCTGTGTTGTCCATGCACGAATTCATCAATGAATTGTCGCCCTGATTCTGTTGAATAGGCGATCTTTCAAGTCTTCTGGATTCTCATAGGCGATAAAGTTGTATTGACGAATGTCGAAATGAACCTGCTCCAACTGCTCCTTGCGGATTGTCCAGATTACTGGAATGCCCAGCCCCATCGCGAACCCGGCCTCGAAATAGACTCCGCCACGAGGACGAACTTGATCTTTGCAGTCCTTCTGATGCTGGCACTCTCCGCACATTTTACAGCACCCGGCTGAAAAATCGGCTACTAGGAAGCGGCTCTTTCGAATTTCCGCGACAATCTCGTCGCAAATCTTGTTGATGTGCTCGACGCGGTCGATTCTTTTGCAGATAAACCCAGTTTCTCGTACTGCGGGTTCAATTCCCACATCAAAGAAGCACCTTGTCGACTCATTAAACCACATTGCAACAAATGCCTGTTTTGACTCAGCCGCCACTTCTGAAATCTTTTCGATGCGATCCCACCCGTCTGGAGTGATTGTGATTTCGGTAGAAGTAGTCGAACTTCCCGCGTCGCGTATGAGTCCCTTTGCTTCTAAGTAGCTTACGGAATCCTGGATAGCTCTTTCATCGCAAAAGGTTAAGTAGGCCCTGTCGCAATTTGACAGGCATACCACTCCCATGGGGTGTTGCGTGAGTTTGGATAGATTCAATAGAGTGCGATCGATCATGGCCGTCGGGCCGGGAAAATCTGCAGCTAACTCATCTACCAGCCATGCCCGATCAACTAGCTTGGATATATCCTGTGCTGGGGCCTTGCTGAGGATGGCAAATAGCCCCTCGTCGTGGCGAATACGGCGCTCTCGTACAAGGCATGCAAGCTTAAAAGCCAAACCAGTCTTATCGTGCTTTAGCCGCGCGCCTACAGTCCAATCCAATAGATATCGCCCGCACCCTGGGCAGTCATAATCAAACATTTTTATGGGCTGTCTGTTGACGAAGTGGAACTCGCTGAATCGGGCTTCCTTTCCGCAAAGCGCGCAATTGCGATTTTCGGAATTATCTGCTGTCAAATGTCCTTCACCCATCTCAGCTCACCTTGATCTCATAGGGCACTTGTTTGAACGTGATATTGAGGCGTTTTAGTCGCGCGGGGCCCAGGCGGGAGCCTTCGCCGTAGATGACCTTGGGTCCGGCGTGGGGCGAGAGGGCTTCGAGAATCCGTGCGGTCAGCGACGGCATCCTTACCTATCCAGTTCAGCGTCGGCATTGCGGCCTTTCAAAGACGATGGGGGCAGTCCCGCTGTCGGAAAAATCCCTGCGGGGCATTATGCCTTCGCGGCCGCCAATCCGCAAGGCAGAAGAGAAACAGCAGCTTAGCCATTTCCAATTTCCAATTGGGAATTTCCAATTGACGAGGGGAACGTGGGCTATGTGGGTCCGCGCATGCTGCAATTGGACGCGCGTGTCCGCGAAGTCGCTGTGAAAAGTACAACAAAGTGCAAGGAATGACAATTATGGTGGCGGCTGTCAGCTTTCAGCTTTCGGCTATCAGCTATCGCCCATCACCGATTAGCGATTACTGATCCCTGCCACCTTTGAGATGGCTGTTTGCCTGTGTAGTATTAACTTGTTGGCGGGCGTGGGGCAGGCGCAGTGACTGGTAAATGATGATGCTGGATGACTTCGAGATATGAACCAGACGCGGTTTATCATCGGCACGTGCGGGTATTCGTTCGGGGACTGGGTCGGTAATTTCTATCCCGTCCAGGCCCGAGCGGCGGACATGTTTGATTTGTACGCGCGGCAGTTCTCGGCTGTCGAGTTGAACTTCACGTACTACCGGATGCCCGCGGCCGCGACTATGGACGCCCTGGCCCGCAAGAGCCCGGCGGGGTTCGAGTTCTGGGTCAAGGCCAACCAGGATACCACGCACAAGCAGCTTCGCGAGGCGGCGAGGCCGTTCCTCGAGGCCCTGGCGCCGATGTCGGCCGCGGGCAAGCTGGCCGGGGTGCTGCTGCAATTCCCGCAGTCGTTCCGGCGAACGGTGGCCAATCGCAAGTACCTTGCGGCCGTTTGCGACGACATGGCGTCGGTTCCGCTGGCGGTGGAGTTTCGGCATTGCTCGTGGCAGGACGAGGCGGCCACGCAGTCGCTGCGTGAGCGGGGCGTGCTGCTGGTGGTTCCGGACGTTCCGGACCTGGCCGAGCTGTACCATCACGCCCCGGCCGCGACGGCGGGGGCGGGGTACTTCCGCCTTCACTCGCGCGACGCGGCCAAGTGGCACGCCGGATACGCGGCCCGATATGATTACAATTACAGCGACGCCGAGCTGGAGGAGATCGCCCGCGGCTGGTCGTCGCTGGAGCCGCCGGCCGAAAAGGTCTACGCGTTCTTCAACAACTGCCACGCCGGTCAGGCGGCCGCGAATGCGCAGGCGTTCGCCCGCATTGTGCGGGAGTTGTGAGTTGTGAGTTGTGAGTTGTGAGTTGTGTGTTGTGAGTTGTGAGGGGGAAGTAAGAGAGTTGTGAGTTGTGTGTTGTGAGGGGGAACCGCCCGGGAAGGAGTTCCTGAACTCACCACTCACAACTCACAACTTCCCCAAAGGGGTGCAACATGCCATTGCTGCAACGACTGGCCGCCAATCCGCTGCTCACGCCGCAGGACGTTGCCCCGACGCGGGGCGACCTGGAGGTGCTCTGCACGCTCAACCCCGCGGCAGTGCGCCTGGGCGACGAGACGCTGTTGCTGGTTCGCGTGGGCGAGCGGCCGATCCCGCAGCCGCATTACATCAGCTACCTGGTCTATGACGCCGCGGCCGACGCCGTCGACGTGCGGCACATCTCCGTCAGCGACCCGGACCTGACGATGCCCGACGCCCGCGGGTATCACTATCGCGGGCGCATGCTCCTGTCGAGCCTGTCGCACCTGCGGATCGCCCGCAGCCGCGACGGCGAGCACTTCAGCTTCGACCGCAAACCGGCGATCTTCCCCATCAACGAGTACGAAGCGTACGGCTGCGAAGACCCGCGCATCACGTTCACCAACGGGCAGTATTACATCACGTACACCTCCGTCAGCGACCGCGGGGTGACGGTCTCGCTGGCCTCGACCAGCGACTTCGTCGAGTTCTACCGCCACGGCGTGGTCTTCCCGCCGTACCAGAAAGACGTGTGCATCTTCCCGCGAAAGATCCAGAACATGTACGTCTGCCGCCACCGCCCGTACCGCAGCGTCTTCAATCCGCCGTGCATCTGGACGGGCTGGTCGCCGGACCTGGAATGCTGGGGCCGCCACGAGATGACGCTGGCCCCGCGGCCGGGCACGTGGATGGGCCAGCGCGTCGGCTGCGGGGCCGCGCCCATCGAGACGCCGGCGGGATGGCTGGAAATCTTCCATGCCGCCGACGAACAAGGCCGATATTATCTCGGCGCGATGCTCAGCGAACTCGAACGGCCTCAGCGGATCATCAGCCACAGCGCCAGGCCCGTCCTGGAGCCCCGCGAGACCTACGAAATGTCGGGCATCTACGCCAACTGCGTCTTTTCCAACGGACTGACGGTGGACGAAGACGGGCGCATCGTGGTTTACTACGGCGCAGGCGATCGTGTCTGCGCCGCCGCTACGACCACGATCGACGAGATGGTGGCGGCCGCCAAGGATAGCCGGATTTGAGCGACTCGAAGATACGAATATGTCACCTGATCGGCGACCTGCGCCCCAGCGGGGCGGCCCGGAGCGTCTGCGAGATGTCGCGCCGCCTCAGCCGCGAGCGCTTCGACGTGCAGGTGCTGGCGCTGCGCGGCGGCGCGGCCAGCCGATGGTTCCAGGACGCCGGCGTGGACGTCAGCGTCCTGGGCATGACGCGGGCGTGGCACCTGCTGCGCCTGCGCGGGCTGGCCGAGCGGCTCCGCCGCCTGCGACCCGACATCGTCCACACGCACCTGTACCAGGCAGATCTGATCGGGCGACCGGCCGCGCGATTGGCCGCCGTGCCGCACCTGATCCACACCGCCCGCACGCCGGCGGGTCGGTTCCGCCCGTGGGAGTTCGCCTTCACGCGGTTTCTGGGCGGCTACTGCGACCGCCTGGTGTGCGTCAGCGAGTCGGTGCGGAAGTTCCACCAGCGGCGCAGCGGCCTGCCGCAGGAAAAGTACACCCTGATCCCCGACGGGATCGACACTGTGCGCTTCGCCCCCGCACCGGCCCTTCGACAAGCCGTGCGCAGCGAGTGGGGCGTCGACGAGCGGCAGATCGTCGTGGGGTTCGTCGGGCGGCTCAACGCGCAGAAGGGCATCGACACGCTGCTGTCGGCCATCAGCCACCTCGGGGCGCGGGGCAACCCGGTCAACGTCGTGATCGCCGGCCAGGGGCCGCGACAGCCCATCGTGCGGAACTTCATCCGCTACGGCGAGGGCGGGCGGAGCTGCCGCCTGCTCGATTTCGTCGACGATGTCCCGGCCCTGCTCAACGCCCTGGACATCATGGTCCTGCCCAGCCGCTGGGAAGCCTTCGGAATGGCGGCCGCCGAAGCGATGGCCGTGGGCCTGCCGGTGATCGTCAGCAAGAGCGGCCACCTGAGCGACCTGGTATCCGACCGCCAAACGGGCATCATCGTCGACAGCGGCGACTCGGTCGCCCTGTCGGAGACGATCCTCGAACTGGCCGCCGATACGCCCCTGCGCCAAGCCCTCGGCGCGGCCGCCCGCGAGCACGTGCGGGCGACGTATCCGATCGAAAAAACCGTCGCTGCCCACGAGGCCCTCTACGAGCAAGTGGCGGGGTGATAAAGCGATTCACCGCAAAGGTCGCGAAGATCGCAGAGGAGAAGCTTTGCCTCAGAGATCACAGAGACCACAGAGAAGAACTTTGTTTTTGAAAAACCCCTTCGTGTTCTCTGTGATCTCTGTGGCAAAGTTGTTTCCCCGAAGCTGAGAGGAGCTATGAGCAGGCCAATTCAATCTGGCAAGAAGATCGTCATTATCGCCGGTCCCAACGGGGCCGGGAAGACGACCTTTGCCGAGCAGTTTCTGCCGCGCGAGGCCGGATGTCCGGACTTCATTAACGCGGACCTGATCGCCCGAGGTCTCTCGCCCTTTGCGCCTGAGCGCGTGGCGATCCAGGCTGGAAAGATCATGCTCAAGGAGATTGCCCGCAGATATGGCCGAGGCGAAAGCTTTGCGTTCGAGACAACCCTCAGCGGCAGAAACTACGTGCGGCATATCCAGCGGTGGAAGAAAGCGGGCTACCATGTGAAGTTGGTCTTCCTGAGCCTTCCTTCGGCTGACTTTGCCGTGGCTAGAGTGAAGATGCGTGTTGCTCAAGGCGGGCACCACGTCCCCGTACCGGTGATTCGCCGCCGATTTGACTCGGGCCTGCGGAATCTTCGGACAATATACTGTGAACTGGTAAATAGCTGGGTGATGTATGATAATTCAGGCCCCGAGTTGAAACTGGTTGCCTCGGGAGAAAATCCATGAAGAAGACAATCCAATCGAGCGATCCAGATATCGTGGGATCGTGGCCTGCGATGAAGAGAGCCGCCAAGGCCGCTCGCGAACTGGCCAAGCGTACCGGCTCGCCACTGTACGTCTATAAGGATGGCGAGATCATCGATATCAATCCCCTCCGCCGCAAGCGAGCCAAGGCCGCGAAGTAGTGCCCACGGCTGAAGGGCAGAAGAAACCTTTGCCACAGAGATCACGAAGAACACGAAGGAGTTGCTTCAAGCTTTTCGCCGTCGCTTCGTGTTCTCTGTGATCTCTGTGGCAAAGTTGTTGATTGCTGTTTCCCCGTCTCTTTGTGCCTTCGTGCCTTTGTGGTAGAGTCCCCCAATACAAGGAGCGACACATGACGCAGAAGCCAAAATCCGCCGTCGGCGCGCAGAAGAACAAGGGCGTGTACGTGTCGATCACCGGCCGCGCCGCCTCGGCGGCGATGGCGGCGTTTCGCCGGCAGATGAAGGCGTGGAAGGTGGCCCTGCCGGCGGCGGCCGAGCCGCTGATCATCGACTTTGGCCTGGGCGAGTTCGACAAGACCGGCCTGATCGAGGTCTGGATCGCCAACGAGGTGGAAGCCGGCTACTGCGGCAAGTACCTCTTCCTCTTTGACGGCCAGACATGCCCCATGCACTGCCACAAGATGAAGCACGAGACGTTTTTCGTCGCCCAGGGCAAGGTCCGCATGACCGTCGGGGCCCGCACGAGGATCATGAAGGCCGGCGACGTGCTGGCCATGCCCCCCGGCCCGCGCTACCGCCACCGTTTCACCGGCCTCGGCAGCGCGCTGCTGCTGGAAGTAAGCAAACCCAGCCTTGCCGGCGACAACTACTTCGACGACCCGCGCATCGCCGGCGGCAGGAAGTAGCGGCGCAGGTGCCTTGCTGCCTGTCCCAAGAGAACGCGAATGTCACGAATGAAACGAATGAGGACGGGGAAAAGAAACTGACTTGGGGTTCTTTCTTTTTGCCCAGTCGTTTTATTCGTGTCATTCGTGTTCGCATTGCTGGCGATGTCACGATTCTGACAACTACATTCGACGCCCCGCGCATCGCCGGCGGCAGGAAGTAGCGGCGCAGGTACCTTGCTGCCTGTCCCAAGAGAACGCGAATGTCACGAATGAAACGAATGAGGACGGAGAAGAAGAGATCTTTCGATTCTTGGTTTTTGCTCCATTCGCCCAATTCGTGACATTCGTGTTCGAGTTACCGGCAGCAGCGTGGGCGGGGGGGGCAAATCGGCTGCGAAAATTCAATAACGCAATTTTTACTGAAGGACCGATAACGTAACGAAGGGCCGATAGCGCCCTGGCTTGAGTATCGCGCTGATTGACAAGTTTCTCTAGTGAGTCAGCGCCCGGCCAGAGATTGGTTGGGCGCTATCGGGTGTCTTGGCCGGGCATGGATGCCCCGGCGGGGGCGCGGCGCGTGCGGCCGCACAGGTCATGGAAGATCGGCCAGGCCAGGGAAGGCCACGGCAGACGGCGCGGGTGGCATGGCGACACACGTTTCTGTTTTTCGTGGGTCGCCATGGGCACCGGGGAGCATGGGCGAGACGCCCATGCCACAAAACGGCGGCCGGCCAGGGAAGGCCTAACAGAGACAGGACAGATTTTTTTGTGGTGAATCGCTTTTTTTTGTTGTCGGTTTCCCTGTTAGTGGTTAATATTCCCTAGCCATCCCAACCGGTGGCGGAAAGAACCTTGAATGGCGCTCTTCGTGGGAGAGTTCGAGCAACTCATCGATGCCAAGCATCGCTTGGCTATCAGTGCGGCGTTGCGCGACTGCATGGATCCCAAGGAAGACGGCAAGGATTTCATCCTGGTTCTGGGTCCCGACCGGCATTTGTGGCTGTATCCGGACCTGTATTACCGCCGCCTGGCGGCCAGCCTGAAGCGTTCGCCCCTGCCCACTCGCGACAAGCGGAAGATCGATCTGTTCTTCGCGATGGCGCGGGTGCTCAAGGGCGACTCCCAGGGCCGCGTGGTGCTTCCGGAAAAGTCGATGCAGCGGGCGGTGATTGCGGACAAGGTGACGTTGCTGGGAATGGACGATCACATCGAGATCTGGCCCAGCGAGGAATGGGACGCTCGAGTCGACAGCGAACTGCCCGTCTACGGCGACATGCTTTACGACGCGGCCGACGCGCTGAATGCACAGAATAAACAAGGCGCCTCGATGGATTGAGGCGTGTGAATCGCCCGCGGGCCGGTCATGGTTGACCACGCCCGCGGCGGACTTAATAAAAGGAAAGCGGTCCCGGGAGCAACGGACTGAAATGGCCACCTCTCAAACATCCCAGAGCCACTCTGCCGGAAGGCAAGGATGCCCTCCAGTGAGCCTGGCCGAACTTCGCCGACAGCTTAACCGGCCATCTTTGATGACCGATGGGCACCGGCAGCGCCTGCTGGATTTAGTTCAGAAGCTCCGGCGGGTTCAGGGACTGGGCGGTAGCTACTCCCGGGTCGCTTTCTCTCCTCACGTGGCCGTGGCGGCGGCGGCCTGTGCCGCCGGCGACTGAGGCGAGGTCAAGGCCATGACCGGCGTGGCCGCTCATAGCCCCGTGATGCCCCAGACCGTTCTGGAAGTTCTGGGCGGTCCGGGGCGGCATGTGTTTCTGGACTGCACCGTAGGCCTGGGCGGCCACGCGGAGCTGCTGTTAAGTCAAGCCCCCGCCGATGCTCAACTGATCGGAATGGACCTGGACGCCGACAATCTCGTCCGCGCGGGTCAGCGGCTCAAGCCGCTGGGAAAACCTGTGCGGCTCTTCCAAGGCAACTTCTCCCAAGCCCGAACTGTGCTCGATGAGGCCGGCATCTCCCGCGTTGACGCCCTGCTGGCCGACCTGGGCGTGGCCTCGAGCCAACTCGACGACCCCGCCCGCGGCCTGAGCTTCTCGCAGGACGGCCCGCTGGACATGCGGCTGGACCGCACCAGCGGCCGACCCGCCGCGGCGGACCTGGTAGCCAAGATGGACGAAGGCGAACTGGCCGACCTGATCTACGCCTACGGCGAGGAGCGGTACAGCCGCCGGATTGCCCGGGCGATCGTGCTGGCTCGGCAGAGCAAGCCCATCACCACCACGGGCGAACTGGCAGCGATCGTTTTGCGGGCATACCCCGGGGCAGCCAAGGCGACGCGGCGGGGCGTACACCCGGCCACGCGGACCTTCCAGGCGCTTCGGATCGCCGTCAACGGCGAGATGGAGAATCTCGACGCCCTGCTTGCGGCGCTGCCGGAGGTGCTCGGCCGCGGCGGGCGGGCGTGCATTATCAGCTTTCACTCACTAGAGGACCGGCGTGTCAAACACGCTTTCGCGGACCTGGCCCGAGCGGGCCGGGCCGCACTGATAACGAAAAAGCCCAGGACGGCAGACGAGGACGAGATTGCCCGCAACCCGCGGAGCCGCTCGGCCAAGCTGCGGTGCCTGGAAATGACGTGACTTGGCAACGGATTGCCGCTGTCGGAAGGAGCCGGTGACATGGGCAGAGAAACTCGCATCGGACTGCTGGTAAGCCTGGGGTTCGTGGTGGTCTTCGGACTGGTGCTGGCCGAACTGACCGGGCTCGAATCGGGCGGTCCGGCCGCCGGGCCGTCGGCGGCCGTCACCGGCAGCGACTACAGTCATGCCGTGCCCATCGAGGATCTGCGCATTCCTGCCGTGCGGACGGAGCGCGCGGCGCCTGTGCGTCCCGCGCCGGCGGCGGGCGGTCCTCAGGTGGATGCGGCGCGGCGCGAGCTTCGATCGCAGCGTGTCGAGCCCGTGGCTGAGGCCCCTCGCCCGGCCGAGCGCCAATATACCGTTCGCTCCAACGACACCCTCATTGGGATCGCCCGCAAGGTATACGGTCCGACGCACGGCAACGAATACCGCCGCATTCTCGAAGCCAATCGCAGCCGCTTGAGCAGCGCGACGTCGCTCAAACCCGGCCAGACGCTGGTGATTCCCGCCCTGCCTGGCGCGGCGCCCCGTCCGGCGGCCGACGCCGCTGCGCCAACCGGAGCGGCCCCCGTCGTCCGGTCTGCCGCCCCGTCGGGCGCTCCGGCAGCCGCGATGACCCGTAGCGAAAGCCGCACCGAATCGTCCGGCTGGACCTACACCATCAGGGGCAATGAGACGCTCCAGGAGATTGCCGTGCTGTATTACGGCGATGACAGCGGGGCCGCGGTTCAGAAGATTATCAACGCCAATCCCCTCCTGGAAGGGCTCAGCCGCTACCCGGTCGGGATGAATATCGTCATCCCCCGCTAAAGGATCTGACGTGCGAATTGCCATTTTGATCGTGGTGATGGTAGCGCTGACCGTATCGCTGGTGCAGATACGCCGGGCGGAAATTCGCACCTATCATCACCTCCGCCAGCTCGAGGCGCGTCAGGCGGTGCTGGCACGGCGGCTGGGAAATCAGCAGGTGCACCTGGCGGGTCTGACGCAACAGCAGGCCCTGTGGCAGCGGGCGCAGAAGATGGGCCTGGGGCTGATTGACACGACGGCGGTGCGGCGCAACCTGGCCGCACGTCCGCCGGCGCCGGGGGGCAACTCGTGGTAATCCGCAATGGCGTTGACGGCGGCACAGGCTTGCCGGCCTGCGAGGGCACAGCCTGGAAAGGCTGCGCCACCAACAGGAGACGATCATGATATCTCCGGTGCCGGGGCGATGGCGGCTGGAAGCGGCCTTCGCGGTCGTCGCGGTGGCGCTGGCAGGCTTCGCCTGCGCGCAGGCGTCGCTGGTCCGCACGGGGCATGAGAACGCCCAGGCGCGCATCCGCGTGCAGCAGACCATGACCGTGCCGCTGCCGGGTCGCCCGGGCAGCATCTTCGCCCGCGAGCGCCGGCGCTATGCCTCGGTGGTGATCAGTCGCCGGGTCCCCGGGGTCTACGTCGATCCGCGCATGCTCAAGGAAAGCCAGTCGGACGAAGTGGCCATCGGCATCAGCAAGGCCGTGGGCATGTCGACGCAGGATCGCATCAAGTTCGTCCCGGCCCTTCAGGAAACGCTGCTGCAGCGCCGCGAGTCGGGCTACGTTCGCGTCGTCAAAGCCCTCGACGAGCAGCAGGCGCAGAACGTGCACAACCTCAAGCTGCCGGCTGTCGGCATCGACTACCACTGGCAGCGGGAATACCCCAACGGGTCGCTGGCCGCGACGGTGCTGGGTTACCGCCGCCCCAACGGCGAGCCGGGGGCAGGGGCGGAGTTGTCGTTCCGCCAGAGCCTGCTGCCTACCGACGGCGAGAAAGTGATGCTGGCCGACGCGCGGCGGCGGGCGATCTGGAGCGACGAATCCAAGTCCACCCCGCCCCGCGACGGGTACAACGTCTTCCTCAGCATCGACCTGTCGATGCAGGCGATGCTGGAAGAGGCCCTCGCCCAGGCCGTCAGCACCTACGGCGGCAAATGGGGCAGCGGCCTGATCGTCGACCCCTGGACCGGGCAGGTGCTGGCGATGGCGTCGGTGCCGACGTTCAACCCGGCGGCCTACCAGGATTCCCCCGCCGACAGCCGGGTTAATCGCTGCATCAGCATGCCCGTCGAGGCCGGCAGCGCCATGAAACCGATCTTCGCCGCCGCGGCCGTTGAGCAGGGATTGTTGAACTACAACACCATGCTCAACTGCGAGAACGGCCACTACCGCGCGCCCAAGGGCGGCACGATCACCGACCACGGGCAGAGCTATGGCATGCTCTCGCTGGCGGATGTGATCAAGTTCTCCAGCAACATCGGGATGGCCAAAGTCGGCGAGATGATGGGCAATCGCCGCCTGTTCGAGTGGGCCAAGGCGTTCGGCCTGGCCGACCGCACGGGCATTCCCCTGCCTGGCGAGAGCGGCGGGATCGTCCGCCCGCTGCGCAAGTGGGACGGCTACAGCCTTCGCCGCGTGCCGTTCGGGCAGGAAATATCGACCACCTCGCTGCAGCTTGCCATGGCCTTTAGCGCCCTGTCCAACGGCGGGGTGCTGATGGAGCCGCAACTGGTGGACTACATCTGCCGCCCCGACGGGACGGTGATCCACCGCGGCATGCCCAAGGCCGTGCGGCGCGTGATCTCGCCGGCGACCGCGGCCGCCACCGTGGCGGCCATGCGCGGCGTCGTCGAGGCGGGCACGGCCAAGGAGTATCCCCTCGACGGCTGGACGAGCTTCGGCAAGACCGGCACCGCCCAGATCCCCGGACCAGCTGGCTACCGCGAGGGGGCGTACGTCGCCAGCTACATCGCCGGCGCCCCGGCCGACCGCCCGCGAGTCGTGTGCCTGATTTCAGTCTATTGGCCCGACCCGGCAAAAGGGTATTATGGGGGCAAGGTGGCCGCGCCCTACGTCAAGCAGGTGCTCGAACAGGCCTTGGCCTATTTGAACGTGCCCCTCGACAAGCCGGCCGCTGTCGTAGTGTCGCGGTAGAGCATAGCCCTTTGGGTGCCATAGCGGACGACCGCCATGACACCTGGAAGACTTTTCCCCCGCGGAGGCAATCGGCATGCGTTTTTCCGAACTCTTGAAATCGGCCGACATCCCGCACGCGCGCCACGGGCGCGACGTCGAGATCACCGACCTCACCGACGACTCCCGCCAGTGCCGCAGCGGGTCGTGCTTCATCGCCGTTGCCGGCACGGCCGCCGACGGGCACAAATTCATCCCCGCCGCCGTCGCCGGCGGCTGCGCTGCCGTCGTCTGCCAGGACGCCGCGGCCGTGCCCGCCGCAACGCCGTACGCGCGAGTGGACGAGAGCCACGCAGCGGTGGGGCATCTGGCGCAGGCGCTGCTGGGCTGGCCCGTACGTAAGCTGACGGCTGTGGGCGTCACCGGAACCAACGGCAAGACCACCGTGACGTGCCTGCTCGAGGGGATCCTTCAGGCCGGCGGCCTGCGCGTCGGGCGGCTGGGGACCATCGGCTACAGCACGGGCCTGCGGTTTATCCCCGCGGCGACGACGACGCCCAGCCCGCTCATGCTCGCCCAGGCCTGCGACGAGATGGTCCGCTGCGGCTGCTCGCACCTGGTGATGGAGGTGTCGTCCCACGCCCTGTCGCAGGATCGCTCGGCCGGGATCGCCTTCCGCACCGGCGTGTTCACCAACCTCACCGGCGACCATCTCGACTATCACCACACGATGGAGGCGTACGCCGCGGCCAAGCGGCGGCTCTTCGAGCAGCTCGATCCGTCGGCGACGGCCGTCATCAATCGCGACGACGCCGCGGCGGACACTCTTGCGGCGGCGGCTCGCGGGCGGGTATTGTGGTATGGTTTGAGTTCCGCCGCCGACATCTACGCCAAGATTTTGCGGCTCGATGAGACCGGCGGGGAGTTTGACCTGATTGAAGCCGGCCAGTCGGTGCGGATCCGCACGCCGCTGATCGGCCGCCACAATGTGTCCAACAGCGTGGCGGCCGCCGCCGCGGCGCGCAGCCTGGGCGTGGAGATGCAGACCATCGCCCAGGGGCTCCAGCAGGTGACGTTGGTCCGCGGACGACTGGAACGGGTGCCGGCAGATGCACCCTTTGAGGTATTTGTGGATTACGCTCATACCGATGACGCACTGGCCAACGTGCTGGGGGCACTGAGGCCCATCACCACCGGACGCATTATCGTCGTGTTCGGTTGCGGCGGCGACCGCGACCGCACCAAGCGCCCTCGCATGGCGTCGGTCGCCGAAAGCATGGCCGACCGCGTCGTGGTCACCAGCGACAACCCGCGCAGCGAGCAGCCGCAGGCCATCATCGACGAGATCATGGCCGGTTTCAGCCCCGACGCCTCCGACAAGGTCGACGTCGAGAGCGACCGCCGCTCGGCCATCGCCCTGGCGCTGTCGCGGGCGGGCAAGGGCGACGTGGTGCTCATCGCCGGCAAGGGGCACGAGTGCGAGCAGATTATCGGCAAGCGGCGCATCCACTTTGACGATGTCGAGGTGGCCCGCCAGCTTCTTGCCCAGAGGACCGAGGCGCCATGAAACCTCTGCTGAGCGAGGAAATTCAGCGCGCCGTGCGCGGGCGGTGGCTGGCCCGCGGCGGGTCCGAGAAGATCCTCGGCGTCAGCATCGACTCCCGCACGGCCGGGGCGGGCCAGTTGTTCGTCGCCATCGTCGGAAAGAACCACGACGGGCACAACCACCTGGCCGCCGCCGCTGCGGCCGGCTGCACCCTCGCCATCATCGGCAAGGACTTTGACGCCCCGCTCAGCGTGCTGCAGCGATTCCGCGTCGGCGCCCTGGCCGTCAATGACACCACGACCGCGCTGGGCGACCTGGCGGCGTTCTACCGCCGGCAGCTTCCCGCGGCGGTGGTGGCCGTCACCGGCTCCAACGGCAAGAGCACCGTGCGGCGGATGATCCACCACATTCTCTCCAAGCGCCTGACCGGCTCGTGCGGGCTCAAGAACCACAACAACCACATCGGCGTCCCGCTGACGCTGCTGGCCGTCGAGCCCAAGGACGACTTCGTCGTCTGCGAGATGGGCACCAGCAGCCACGGCGAGATCGCCCGCCTCTCGCAGATTGGCCAGCCCAACGTCGCCGTCATCACCTCCGTCAGCCCAAGCCACCTCGAAGGCCTGGGCAGCCTGACGCACGTGGCGGTCGAGAAGGCCGCTCTCCTGACGCACCTGGCCGCACGCGGGCTGGCCATCGTCAACGCCGACAGCAAGGAACTCGACCGCGCCTTGTCCAACTACAAGTGCAATGTGATTCGCTTTGGCGCCTCGGCCGGGGCGTCGCTGCGGCTGACGAGCTACACGCCGGTGGACACGGGGCAGGAGTTCGTCATCAACAACCGCCTCAAGGTGACCCTGAGCGTCTGCGGGCGGCACAACGCCTGCAACGCCATGGCCGCCATCGCCGTCGCCCAGCGGTTCGGCTTTGGCCAGGGCGAAGCCGCCAAGGCCCTGGCCGACTACGCCGGCATGGAAATGCGCTTGCAGTTCATCGACCTGGGTGGGCACTCGACGCTCATCAACGACGCCTACAACGCCAACCCCGCCAGCATGCTCGCCGCCGCCGACGTGCTGGCCGACAGCGCCGGACGCCGCCGCGTCATGATCGTCGGCGACATGCTCGAACTGGGGGGCAAGTCCCAGGCGCTGCACGAAGACGTCGGACGCAAGCTGGCGACCATGAAGATCGACCTGCTCATTGGCGCCGGAAACCTGGGCGCCCGCATGGCCGCCGCCGCCGCCGAGGCGGGGCTGGCCGCCGAGGCCTTCAAGAGCCCCGAGCATCTGGCCGACCACCTCGACGGGCTGCTTCATCGCGGCGACACGATCCTGATCAAAGGCTCGCGCGGATCGCAGATGGAACGGTTGATCGAGCCCATTACCGCGGCGCTGTCGGCAGCCCCGGCCGCCCCGCGCGTCCGCAAGGCGCATCCCAAAGGCGGCGCCAAATGATCTACCTGCTTTTGCCGGCGGGATACGAAGGCCTCGTGCTGCGTCTGGCTGGGGCGGGCATCATGAGTTTCGTGCTGGTGGCGCTGCTGGCGCCTCGGTTCATCCGCCTGTTGGTGCGCTACAAGGTGGGCGACCGTCCGGAGTTCGACCACGCCAATCTCAACGAGTTGACGCGTCACAAGTCCAATACCCCCACGATGGGCGGGGCGCTGATCGTGGCGGCGATGCTGGTCTCGATCGTGGTGTTCGCGAATGTCTTTGGCAACATGTTCGTCCGGATGGGGCTGCTGGTGCTGATCTGGCTGGGCGTCCTGGGCGGGATCGACGACTGGCTGAAGCTGCGCCACGCTCCCGGCGCGCCCACGCGCGACGGGCTGCGAAGCTGGGAGAAGCTGGTCTTCCAGATCGGTTTGGCGCTGCTGGTCTCGATCTTCATGCGAAATTACTACCGCGCGGTTCAGCCCGCCCAGTTCTTGTATTTCCCCTTCCTGGTCGACCCGATCAAGATCGGCCTGATGGTCCACATCATCGTCACGACGCTGACGATGGTGGGAACGTCCAACGCGGTGAATCTGACCGACGGCATGGACGGCCTGGCCGCCGGGTGCCTGGGCATCGTGGCGCTGGTGTTCCTGCTGATCTCGTTTCTGGTCAGCTCCATCAGCTTCACCGAACTGTTCCACCTGCCGCTGATCGACAAGTCGGTTGTGGAGATGGCGGTTCTATGCTCGTCGATGCTGGGGGCGTGCCTGGGATTCTTGTGGTGGAACTCGCCGCCGGCCCACGTGTTCATGGGCGACACCGGTTCGCTGCCGCTGGGCGGGCTGCTGGGCTATATCGCCGTCGTCACCCGCCAGGAACTGCTGCTGCTGATCGCCGGCGGCGTGTTCGTGATGGAGGCCCTGAGCGTGATGATCCAGATCTCCGTCTTCAAGATGACCAAAGGCCCCGGCGGACGCGAGGGACGCCGCGTCTTCCGCTGCGCGCCGCTGCACCATCATTTCCACCTGGGCGGCTGGGCCGAAAGCAAAGTCGTCGTCCGCTTCTGGATGCTGGGGATCATCTTCGCCGCCCTGGCGCTGGCGACGCTGAAGCTCAAGATCGACTGACGAGGCTACCGATGGCACGGACGCCCAATGACAAGCCGCTGAGCCTGGGGGAAAACGCGCTGGGGCGCGGGTTGGCGCTGATCACGCTGGCGCTGCTGGCGTTGGGCGTGGTGCTCGTGCAGAGCGCCCTGGCGTCGGTGAACGAGCCGGGCGCCTGGTATCATCGCGTCGACGTGCGGCACACGATCTTCGCCGTCGCGGCCATCCTGGTGCTGCTGGCGGCCTGCCACTTCGATTACCGCCGCCTGGCCCGCCCGCGCGGCGGCCTGCCCGTCTGGGCCGTCGTCGTCTTCTGCGGGGCGATGATCACGGGCCTGCTGGTGTTCGTTCCGGGCCTGGGCAAGCAGATGGGCACGTACTATCGCTGGGTGCGATTCGGTCCGCCGCAGTACAACATCCAGTTCCAGCCTTCCGAGTTGATCAAGTACGCCCTGGTGATCCTGCTGGCGGCGTTGTTCACGATGCAGCCACAGCGTTGCCGCCGGGCGCCATGGGTGCTGGGGGCCTTGGGCGTGATCGCCGTGGCGATGGCGCTGGTCATCACGCAGGACATGGGCACGGCCATCATCATCGGCGCTGCGGGCCTGACCACGATGCTGCTGGCGGGCGTGCCGTGGTATTACGCTGCCGCGCTGCTTCCCCCTGCGGCCGTGGGTTTCTGGTATTACATCACGCACATGGCGGTGAAGATGGCCCGCATTGGGGCCTGGATGGACCCCTGGTCGCAGGAGAACGCTTCGTCGCACCAGGTGCGCGAGTCGCTGCTGGCCATTACCTCCGGCGGCTGGTTCGGCAAAGGCCCCGGCAACAGCGTGATGAAGCTGGGATATCTGCCCGAGCGAACCACGGACTATATCTTCGCCGTCTTCTGCGAAGAGTGGGGCCTCATGGGCTCGCTGCTGCTCTTTGCCCTTCTGGCGGCCTGGGCCTGGTATGTCCGCTGTACAGCCGTCAAGGCCAACAACCGCTTCGGCAGCGTGCTGGCGGCCGCGCTGGGCTTCACCATCCTGCTCCAGGCCCTGATGCACATTGCGGTGAACCTGAACGTCTTGCCGCCGACGGGCATCTGCCTGCCCTTCGTCTCCTACGGCGGCACGCAGATGCTCATCCTGGCTGTGGCCGCGGCGCTGATCATCTCCGTCTCGGCCCGGAGAGAAATGGCCACGGAAGACGGAATGATGGAAGCGGCGGAGGAATCTGCGGCAGAAAGTCCGCAAGCCCAGGCCGCCATCGCAGAAAGTCCCGAGCCAGAGGCCACCGTAGCGGCAGATCCTCAATCGCCCAATGCCGCAGCCGAAAGTCCCGGTGCCGAGGGTGCCGTGGCGGGAAGTCCCGAAGGGACGACAGCCACGACGGCCGTCGAGCCACCCGCCCCGCCGGTAGACCTTGACGCCTCAGCCGCCCCCGTGACCGTAGACGACCTCGACGCCTTCCTGGCCACCCAGAACCCCGAGCCGCTCTTTGCCGATCTCGAAGAAAAACCTACCACAGAGGCACAGAGCAAAACGAGGGATGAGAACGACAGGACAAACTGATCTTCCGGATTTAGCGATCCAGTTCTTGTCTATCTTTCAAACGCACGTCCTGGTCACGGAGATCCGGAAGGGAGATTAATTTTTCCAGCGCTACGTGCTGCGTCGCGAGGAGTTGCACACGGGAACCCGGCCGAAGCCAATCGCGATTCATGTCCTGAAAGAAAACAAGCGACACGCCCGCTTTCCCACGCATTGTCCCTGGCAGGCACCATGTTTCGCATTTCAATCCCGCCGGTGTCTTGATGATGGTCACCTTATGCGCAAGAATCCGCCCACAGACGCCGTGGCGATTCTTCCAACGAGCCCACAAGCTGGGTCGATCTTTCTTTCGAACCAGGCCCTTCCATTCCTTTAAGGTGGTGTCCAGAACGGCGGCGAGTCTTCCTTGCCGTCCAAGCACGATCGGCGTGACCGCGACAATCACGCAAGGCACGAAAATGCCGTTCCGGAGCATCTGCCAACGGCAATCCAGTATGATCTTGATTTCGGAGCATGTTCGAGCGTAATGCTCGGTGCACAGCGCGTCACAAACGGCATCGAGATTATCATCCAACCATTTTGCCAGGTCACCGACCGTCTCATCCGTAGGCATTCGAGCCGGCACCGCTGCCAGATACTCTCTAAGCGTGATTAGTTCAAAACGCTCTTTGTCCGAATGATTGACGGGCCACACGGCGACGGTTAGTTCCCCGCGGTGCTTGTCAAACCAGATGCGCAGCCCCCTTCCAGCCAGCACAACATAACTTGTCCCCATGTTATCGGTATTAGATTCGACGAATTGGAATTGGTACTTACTAAAAAGAAAATCGAAATGTCGCGACAGTGTTTCGAGTAGCTCTTTCATAAAAAATGACCTTATGAACGTTAGTGCTTCCCTCGTATTGTACGTGTTCGGCACAACCCTAACAATCTGCCAGATCTAGACGCACCGGACCGCGGTTAACGCACGAATAGCATTCTTCATCTTCCCTCGCCTTCCTCTGAGTCTCTGTGGCAAGTCTTTTCCCCGTGCTTCTGGTACAATCAGCCCCGATGAGCGGTGCGATTTACATCTTCGCCGGCGGCGGGACCGGCGGGCATATTTATCCCGGGCTGGCCGTGGCCGAAGAACTGCTGCGCCTCCAACCCAGCGCGAAAATCGTCTTTGCCTGCTCCGGGCGGGCGATCGACCGCAGCATCCTCGACCCGCTGCCTCACGCCATCGTGCCCCAGCCGGTGTTGCCTCTGCCCAACTGCCCCCTGCAGGTGCTGCCGTTTGTGCGGGCGTGGTGGCAGAGCGGCCGCCTGGCTCGGCGGCTTTTGAGCGACCTCAAGCCCGCGGCCGTGCTCGGGCTGGGCGGCTTTGCGGCGGCGCCGCTGGTGGTGGCCGCGGCCAAGAAGGGCGTACGCTGCGCGATGCTCAACCCTGACGGCGTCCCCGGCCGTGCCAATCGCGCGTTGGCGCGGCGCGCGGAGGTCATCTTCACACAGTTCGACGAGACGACGAGCGCTTTCCCGGCCGCACTGCGGGCCAAGGTGCAGGCCGTCGGTTGCCCGATCCGCTGCGTTAGCGGCGGCTCGCGGCAAGAGGCGATGGCGCATTTCGATCTCGACCCGGCCCGCAAGACGCTGCTCGTGCTGGGCGGCAGCCTGGGCGCCAGCAATATCAACGCGGCTGTGGAGGCGGTTCTGGGCGACATCGCGGCGCTGGGCGATCAATGGCAGGTGCTGCATGTGACAGGTTCAGCCGCCGGGGAGGAATTGCCAGGCGGCAAGCGGCAGGGGCCGCCGGTGCGGCGCGTGGCGTACTGCCAGCGCGTGGACCTGGCGTATGCGGCCGCCGACTTGGCGCTGTGCCGCGCGGGCGCTTCGACAGTGGCCGAGCTGGCGGCGGCGTCGGTGCCGGGCGTGTTCATGCCGTACCCGTATCATCGCGACGCCCACCAGGCCGCCAACGCCGCGGCGATGGTTCGCTGCGGCGGGGCGATGATCTGCCCCGACGAGAAAGACGCTGCGGCCAACGCCGCAAACCTGCGCCGCTGTCTGCTGCCGCTGATGGCCGACGCGGCAAAACTGGACGCGATGCGCCTCGCCGCCGGGCAAGTGGCCAAACCCTGCGCGGCCGCAACGGTGGCGCAGTGGTTGGTGCGGTCTTAGAACGTGTCGCGGGCGAGACGGGTGCCACGCACAACTCCGTTGTGCGTGTCCCTGATGCTGAAGGGTCGGGGAGCATGGGCGAGACCTGTCCCTTGGGGACGCCCGTGCCGCACGGCGGCGTTAAAGAAAAATCGCTGCACCGGGCGATAAGAACAGTAGGAATTGTCGGAGCTATTACTGGATTCGATGTGTCCGCACAGGCCGCGTTTGGCTGCGGACGGATGTTGTTTTCATGACGCAAACGAATAACCAACCTGCGGCTGAGAGTTTCACCGGCAAGAGCATTCATCTCATCGGCATGGGCGGCTGCGGGATGGGCGCTTTGGCGGGGGTGCTGCTGGCGCAGGGGGCGCGGGTGAGCGGGTCAGACTCGGGCCACTCGGATCTGCTCGATCGCCTGGCCGGGCAGGGCGCGACGGTACACATCGGCCAGCGCGGCGCGAACATTGCGGCCGACTGCCAACTCGTGGCGTACTCGGCGGCGATTCACAACGAGAATCCCGAGCTTGTGGCCGCGCGCCAGCGCGGGCTGGAAGTCGTGCGCTACAGCGCCATGCTCGGCCGCCTGATGGCCCAGCGGCAGGGGATCGCCATCGCCGGCACGCACGGCAAGAGCACCACCACGGCGATGGTCGCCTACGCACTCAAGACGGCCGGGCTGGACCCCAGCTACGTCGTCGGGGCGACCGTCGATCAGCTCGGCGGGCCCAGCGGCGTCGGGAGCGGCCCGCATTTTGTCGCCGAGGCGTGCGAGTTCGACCGCAACTTTCTGGACCTTCGCCCGCGGTACGCGGCGATCCTCAACGTCGAGGAAGACCACCTCGACTGCTATCGCGATTTATCGGCGATCATCGAGGCCTTCCGCGCCTTCGGCGACCTGGTGGCCCCGGGCGGGGTGCTGGTGGTCAACGGCGAGGACCGCAACGCCGCTTCGGCGGTCTCACGCGCACGGTGCGCCGTCGAGACCTTCGGCCTGACCAACTCATGCACGTGGCGGGGCGTCAACGCCAGTTCGCAGCAGGGCATCGTCTCGATGGACGTGCAGCATGGCGGTCAACCGTACTGCCGCATCACCGTGCCGCTGCCGGGCCTGCACAACGCCTACAACACGCTGGCGGCGATGGCGCTGCTGCATCACGCGGGCGTCCCGGCCGAAAGCATGGCGGCGCTGCTGGCGGGCTTTACCGGCGCGCGGCGGCGGATGACGTTCAAGGGCGACGCCGGCGGCGTGACGGTGCTGGACGACTACGCCCACCACCCCACCGAGATCGCCGTGACGTTGCGGGCCATCCGCGAGCACTACCGCCCGCAGCGCTTGGTGTGCATCTTTCAGCCACACCAGCACAGCCGCACGCGGTTCCTGCTCAAGGACTTCGCCCGCTCGTTCGGTTCGGCCGACGAGGTGATCGTCCCGGACATCTACTTTGTTCGCGACAGCGACCTTGAAAAAGATTACATTTCATCACAGGATCTGGTTTCGCAGATTCGCCTGCACGGCGGGTCGGCTCGATATATTCAGGCGTTTGATCAGATTGTCGAGCAACTCGCTCAACAGTTGCACAGCGGCGACCTGGTGGTGACCATGGGCGCCGGCAACATCTGGGAAGTGGCCGATGAAATTGTTCGCAGGTTTGGAAGAGATCGTCAGGGTTGACGAGCCGCTGGGCGGCCACACGTGGCTGAACATCGGCGGCCCGGCAATGTACTTCGTCCTTCCTCGCAACGTCGAGGAGCTTGCGGAAGTGGTCCGCCGATGCCGCGAGAGTGAAGTGCCCATGTACGTCCTGGGCAGCGGGGCCAATGTGCTCATCGATGATGCCGGCGTCAAGGGCGCGGTCATCCACCTGCATAAGGCCTTCCAGGAGGTCACCGCCACCGAGAACGGCCTGCGCGCCGGCGCGGGGGCCGACCTGGGCAAGCTGGTGCTGCGCTGCGTGCGGACGGGGCTGTCGGGCCTGGAGTGCCTGACGGGCATTCCCGGAAGCATCGGCGGCAGCGTGAAGATGAACGCCGGCGGAACCTTCGGCGACATCGGCAACGTGATCGACTCGGTGGACGTGATGACGGCCGAGGGCGAGGTCTTCACGCGTTACCGCGGCGACCTGGCCTTCGCCTACCGCTCGACGAACATCTCGGCCAAGTTTATCCTCGCGGCCGAGTTCCGCCTTGTCGAGGACGACCCGCACCGCATTCTCAAGCAGGTCAAGCAGATCTGGATGTACAAGAAGAACTCGCAGCCGCTGGCCAAGCGCAACGCCGGATGCATCTTCAAGAATCCGCGCGGGCTCTCGGCCGGGGCGTTGATCGACCGCTCAGGCCTCAAGAACAAGCGCGTGGGCGGGGCGTACGTTTCGCCCAAGCACGCCAACTTCATTCTGGCCGACGCGGGCACGACGGCCTCGGACATCCTCAAGCTGATCAACATCATTCGCGAGACGGTGTACAAGCAGCACGAAGTGTACCTGGAGCTGGAAATCGACGTTTGGTGAGACGGGTGCCATGGCGGCCGTTGTTCAGCCGCCATGCGGTGTGGAAAGATCAGGGACATGGCGGCTAAGGAACGGCCGCCATGGCACCCGGTCAGATAGCAGGGACAGCGCATGGATGCGTTGGATATTACTGTTCTGCTGGGCGGGCCTTCGCCGGAGCGCGAGGTCTCGCTGCTCAGCGGCGCCGCCGTGGCGGACGCCCTGGATCGCCTCGGCCATCGCGTGACCCGCGCCGACATCGGCCCGCGCGACACTTCCGCCCTCGATCGCAAGGGCATCGACCTGGTCTTCATCGTCCTCCACGGCGAGTTCGGCGAGGACGGGCAGGTCCAGACCCTCTGCGAGCAGCGCGGGCTGCGATACACCTTCTCCGGCCCCCACGCCAGTCTTTTGGCGATGGACAAGGCGGCCTCCAAGCAGGCCTTCCTCCGCGCCGGTCTGGTCACGCCGGCCTGGATGGTCATCGAGGAGTTCCACGACGCGGCCAAGGTGCTCAAGTGGCTGACCGAGTTGCCCCCGCCGGTGGTAGTCAAGCCTGTCGGCGGCGGTTCCAGCGTGGACGTCGTCATCGCCCGAACGCCCGCCCAGCGCGACGAAGCGATGGCGGCCCTGCTGGACAAGAACGGCCGCGTCATGCTCGAGCGCTACGTCGCCGGGCGCGAGTTCACCGTCGGCGTGCTGGGCGAGCAGGCCCTGCCCGTGCTCGAGATCGTCCCCGACGGCGAGTTCTACGACTACCGCGCCAAGTATTCCGACGAGGCCACGACGCAGTACCTTTTTGACTCAGACATTCCGCCCGCAACAGCCGAAAAGATGCAACAGTGGGCGCTGGCCGCCCACGCTGCGCTGGGCTGCCGCGACCTGTCGCGCGTCGACTTCATGCTCGGGACCGATGGCGTGCCGCAGGTCATGGAAGTCAACACCATCCCAGGGTTCACCAGCCACTCGCTGGTGCCCATGGCGGCGCGGCGGATCGGGATCTCCTTCGATCAGCTTGTGGAAAGAATCGTCGCCTTGGCCATGCAGCGCTGAGGAGCACCGGCCATGAAACGAAAAGAAAAACCCAAGACGCCTAAGCCACCGGCCGGGACGGGTCTCGTCGCCCGCACCGTGTTTTACTGCGTGATGGGCGTCGTGGCCGTGGCCGCCTTGGGCGTGGGCATGCAGGTGCTGCAGACTTACGTGCATCGCCAGGACGTGGCCCGCGCGGTCGAACTGCAGGTCTCCCTGGCCGATAAACCCGCCTGGATGCCCCGTGTGCTGGCCGACCAGATCGCCTCCGAACTGGCGGGCAATCTGGACGGCTTGGCCGGCGGCGCCAGCGCCGTCATTTATAAGCGTGCCGCCCGGAATCCGTGGGTGGCAACCATCAGCCACGTCGTCGCTCGCCCCTCGACCGACGGCAAGACCTGCCAGGTCGAAGTTGTCGCCACGTACCGCCAGCCCAAGGCTCGCGTGCAGACCGAACGGGAATATGCCTTCGTCGCCGCCGACGGCACGCGCCTGCCGCCCCAGCAGGTTCCGCGATACCGCGTCGCGCGACCGCTGCCCAACGGCAAGACGCAGGTCGATTATTACATCGGCCTCAGCGACGTGCCCCCGCACGTCGAGGGCAAGCCGATCTACTACATCACGATCTACGGCTGCAAAGTCGCCGCCCCCGCGGTGGGCGAGAAGTGGCCCGGACAGGATATGTCCGATGGTCTGCGCCTCGTCGAGTTGATGGAGAAACGTTCGTACGCCGACCAGATCACGATCATCGACGTGCGCAACTACGGCGGGCGCATCGACGGCCGCGCGCCGCACCTGCGCATGTGGGCGCAGGTGGGGCGAGGGCGGGCCACCGACATCCGCTTCGGCCAGTTCCCGCGCTACGAGGGCGACTACCTCGTCCCGCCCGAGCGAAAGCTCGCCCAGCTTGACGAGTTCGTGCGCACCCATGCCGGACAACTTGCCGGAACGAGGGCGTATCTCGACCTGCGATACGACCAACTTCATGCCAGCCTCAACTGACAGCCCCCGTCCCGCCGCGGCGGCCTGGACGCCCGCGGCGCTGCTGTACCTGCTGGTGCTGCTGGCGGGCCTGGCCGTGGGTCTGTGGCCGCGATCGCTGTACGTCCCCCTGGAAGGTTCCGCCGGCCCGCTGCCGACTCTTCAAGTCCTCGCTGCCTTCCAGGCCCTGTGGCTGACGCTGATCTGGCCGCTGGTGCTGATGCGCTCGGCACAGGCGGGCAGCAAGTACGTTCTGTCCGCCCTTGCCGCACTTGTGCTGCAGCTCGTCGTCGCGGCCCCGTTCTACGTAGTCGCCGCCTGGCTCAGCGACGCGGCGCTGCTTGACGTGCTGCGCCTGATTATCTTCCTGCTGTGCCTGTCTCCCCTGGCGATAGCGGCCGGGGCTTTGATGGCCAGAAACGCCACAGCCGCCGCCTGGACGCTGCTGACGCTGATGCTCCTGACGCTGGGCCTGCCCGCCCTGTTTTATCTGGGCACCGAGTTCTGGACCCACGCCGGCAGCGTGGACTGGTTATGGAACCTGGGCCCCCTCACCGCCGCCTGGTCCACTGCGGCCGCGCGCGGAACTTCGATCTTGCCCCAACCGCTCTGGTCGCCGGGAGTGCTGCTAGCGATAAGCGCCGCAGCGGTGTTCGTGACATTTTCACTGCGCAAATGCTAGAAGTTAGCGGTCGATCTCGCTCGACGGGTTTTCCGGTCCCGAACAACCCGCGGAGCAAGCTTTGCCGCTAACAAAACGCCGCTAGAAACAACAACGTGTGTCGCCATGCCACCCGATTGGATGGGTCGCCGCTACAATTTGGCATGAAAAGAGAGGACAGGGCATCTTCTACTTTGGAGAAGGATCCCGTCTGCGGGATGGACGTGGACCCTGACGACGCGCCCGCCAGCGTGGACTATGGCGGCCAGACGTTCTACTTCTGCAGCAAAGACTGCGCTGAACGATTTCGCGGCAATCCGCCGCAGTACGCCGGCGGGCAGCGGCCGCATGAAGAGCCTGTCGCCGGCGAGGAGGCGATCTACACCTGCCCGATGCACCCCGAGGTGCAGGAGACTAAGCCCGGGGCGTGCCCCAAGTGCGGCATGAGTCTCGAGCCGCTGATGGCGAAGGCGGCTGGCGAAGATGACGCGGAGCTGCGCGACATGACGTGGCGGTTCTGGATCGCCGCTGTGCTATCGGCCCCGCTGATGCTGCTGGCAATGGGGCACATGGTCATGCCGATGGGCGGCCGCGCGCGGGCGTGGGTCGAGTTGGCGCTGGCGACGCCGGTGGTGTGGTGGTGCGGCTGGCCGCTGCTGGTGCGGGGGTGGCGGTCGGTGCTGTCGATGCGGCTGAACATGTTCACGCTGATCGCCCTGGGGGTGCTGGCGGCGTGGGGGTACAGCGTGGTGGCCGTGTTGGCGCCGGGGGCGTTTCCCGCGGCCATGCGCGAGGGCGGGGCGGTGCCGGTGTATTTTGAAGCCGCGGCTGTCATCACCACGCTGGTGCTGCTGGGACAGGTGCTCGAGCTGCGAGCGCGGCGGCGGACGGGGCTGGCGATTCGCTCGCTGCTGGATCTGGCGCCCAAGACGGCGCGGCTTATCGAGACCGACGGGCGCGAGCGAGACGTCTCGCTGGACGAGGTGCAGGTGGGCGACCATCTTCGTGTGCGGCCAGGAGAGAAGATCCCCGTCGACGCCGCCGTGCTCGAAGGCCGCGGCAGCGTCGATGAGTCGATGGTCACCGGCGAATCGATGCCGGTGGAGAAGCAGCCCGGCGACGAGGTGATCGGCGCCTCGCTTAACGTCACGGGCAGCTTCGTGGTCGAGGCGCGTCGCGTCGGGGCCGGCACGCTGCTGGCGCAGATCATCGAGATGGTCGGCCAGGCCCAGCGCAGCCGCGCGCCCATCCAGCGACTCGCCGACCGCATGGCGGGCTGGTTCGTCCCGGCGGTGCTGGCCGCGGCCGCGCTTGCCTTTGCCGCATGGCTGGCATGGGGGCCGTCGCCGGCGGGGCCTCATGCGCTGGTGGCGGCCGTGGCGGTGCTCATCATCGCCTGTCCCTGCGCGCTGGGGCTGGCCACGCCCATGTCGGTGATGGTGGCGGTAGGGCGCGGGGCCCGCGCGGGCGTGCTGGTGAAGGAGGCCGCCGCGCTGGAAGTCATCGAGCGCGTCGACACGCTGGTGGTTGACAAGACCGGCACGCTCACGCAGGGCAAGCCCAAGGTCACGAGAGTCGTACGCCTGGGCGACCTGCACGCCAACGAATTGCTGCGCCTGGCCGCGGGCCTGGAGCGAATGAGCGAGCATCCGCTGGCGGCGGCAGTGGTCGAGGCGGCTGCCGCACGAGAAATCGAGCCCGCGGCGGTGGAGGATTTCGACGTCTACGGCGGCAAAGGCGTCACCGGCCGCGTGGGACAGCACAGCGTGGCGGTGGGCAACGCGGCTCTGATGGCCGACTGCGGCGTCGACATCGAGCGCTTTGGCGGTACGGTGGACGAACTGGCCGAGCAGGGGCAGACCGTGATGTATGTGGCCCTCGACGGCCAACTGGGGGGCGTGCTGGGGCTGGCCGACGCGATCAAGGACACGACGCCCGAGGCCGTCAGAATGCTCCACGCCCAGGGCCTGCGGATCGTGATGGTCACCGGCGACACGCAGGCCACCGCCCGCGCCGTGGGGCGGCAACTCGGCATCGATCGCATCGAGTCCGGCGTGCTGCCCAAGCGAAAGAACGAGATCGTCGGGCAGCTTCAGGACGAAGGGCACATCGTCGCGATGGCCGGCGACGGGATCAATGACGCGGCCGCCCTGGCGCAGGCCGACGTGGGAATCGCCATGGGCACCGGCACGGACGCCGCCATGCACAGCGCGGGGCTCACGCTGGTCAAGGGCGACCTGCGAGGCATCGTGCGGGCCCGGCGCCTCTCGCAGGCGACGATGAAGAACATCCGCCAGAACCTGTTCTTCGCCGTGATTTACAACGCTGTCGGCATTCCCATCGCCGCCGGCGTGTTGTACCCATTCCTGGGAGTGCTGTTAAGCCCCATGATCGCCGCGGCCGCGATGACGTTCAGCTCCGTCTCCGTGATCGCCAACGCCCTGCGCCTGCGAAACGTTGAGTTGTAAGCCGTCAAGGGCGCCCAAGAGAACACGAATGTCACGAATAAGACGAATTAGTGAAAGAAGGAACCAGAACCAAACAAATCCCCGCCTTTGCTTTTCTCTATTCGTCCATTCGTGTCATTCGTGTTCTCTTTTGAGCTACTTGTTCGCCGCCGCGATTCGGGTTCGGACATTGTCCAGGATGTTCATGTAGTTGATGTAGGCGTCGTAGGGGCTCTCGTAGGGATTGAAGTACTTGTGCACGTCGCCGTCGGAGAACCACTTGGTGCACATATAGTAGAAATGGTCGCTGGTCTGCAGCCGCCGCCAGTCGTGGATCAGGTCGGTGTCGCCGGTAGCCAGCACCTCGTCGGCCAGGGCGTACACGTCGTGCAGGGCGTTGGCCTGCATCGAGTTTCCCAGCCACGCCGAGAGATCGCGTTCGGTGTCGGCCCAAGAGATCATGTGCGGCACGTCGATTTCGCCTGAGGGCTCATAGCGGTCGAGGGCCTGCGAGACGGTCAAAAAGTCGTTCTTGCCGCCGGCCATCACCTTGGCGGGCAGGGCGCGCAGGAAGTCGAAGATGCCCGTGTCGGCCCACTGGTGCTCGCCGAAGGTCTCGTAGTCCATGAACAGGTTGCAGACGTATCCGCAGCCGTTGATCTGGTCAACCCAGCGGGCGAACTTCTCTGCCGTCAGCGGCCATTCCGCCCATCCGCGGTTGGAGAAGCGGAAGGCGATATCGTCGCTGAGGCGGTAGTTCTTCATCATCAGCCGCAGGTGGTCGCAGTTGGGCGGGCGGTAGATGAAGTTGGGGCTGCGGAAGCCCAGGATGTGGTCGGCGCCCTCGGTGAGGATGGCGTCGAAGCCCATGTCCTCGACTACGTGGGCCACGTCGTTGTTGTACGTCAGTTCAGTGTTGCGGAACACGCGAGGCCGCTGGCCGAAGAGGTCTTCGACCAGCTCGCGATGCATCTTCGTCTGGGCGATGAACTCCTCGCGGTTGTACAGGAACGCCAGGCTGTGATAGTACGTCTCGGCGATGAACTCGACGCAGCCGGTGTCAGCCAGCCGCTTGAAGCTGTCCAACGCCTCAGGGGCCCAGCGGCGGAACTGGTCGATAACCGTGGCCGTGAGCGAATAGCTGACGCGGAAGTCGCCCTTGTGCCGCTCGATGAGCTCCTGCATGACCGCGTTGGCCGGCAGGTAGCACTTCTCGGCGACCTTCTTGCAGACGAACTCGTTATGAGCGTCGTCGAAGTAGGTCGGGGCGGTATCGAAGATGGTGTAACGGCGCAAGCGGTAGGGCTGATGAACCTGAAAGTAAAAAACGATGGAAGCCATACATACATAATCGAAGATTCCCGCGCGCCAGGTATAGGCAAAGTTGGTCGATTGCGGTTTTTGATTTCGGATATTGCGGATTTCGGAGACGGGGAGAGCGGGATTGCGCGGATTAAGAGGATTAAGAGGATTAAGAAATGGGAGAGGACGGGTCGCCATGGGCGCGGCGTGATTGAAGATCGGGAAGCTAGTGACGTTTCAGGGACATGGCGGCTGGTAGACGGCCGCCATGGCACCCGACAGGGGAGTGATTTATCCTCCTCGTCATCGGTTCTTTTCCCCGCCCGAGGATCGAGGATCTAGGACCGAGGATCTGCTTCCTACCGCGCCCCCATCACCCCGGCATAAATATCCTTGAGCTTCTGGGCGGAATCTTTCCAGGACAGTTTGCGCAGCTCGATGTGGCCGTGCTGGCGGAGGGCTCGCTGCAGGGGGGCGTGCTTGAGGACGGCCAGGATCTTGTTGGCCATTTCGTCGGTGTCCCAGAAATCTACTTTCAGGGCGTGGGTGAGGACCTCAGCGACGCCGCTTTGGCGCGAGATGATGACCGGGACGTTGTGGCTCAGGGCCTCGAGGGGAGCGATCCCGAAGGGCTCGGACACGCTGGGCATGACGTACAGGTCGGCGAGCTGGAAGATGCGGGCCACGTCGGCCCCGCGAAGGAACCCGGTGAAGGCGACGTAGCGCCCCAGCTTGAGGGCGGCGACCTCGCGCACGCACTGGGCGATCATGTCGCCGCTGCCGGCCATCACGAACCGCACGTTCTTGTACCGCTCGACGACTTTCTTTGCCGCGCGCAGGAAATACTCCGGGCCCTTTTGCATCGTGAGGCGACCGAGAAATAGCACGATCTTTTCGTTGCGCGTGATGGGGCGGTAGTTTTCGTCGCTGTCGGCCTCGGCGGGGAACTCGACGGCATTGTAGACGACGTGGCACTTTTCGCGCTGCACTCCGTATCGCGACACGGCGATGTTCTCCGTCAGGTGGCTGACGCACACCACCGCCGCGGCCGCGTGCATGCCCATGCGCTCGATGTCGTAGACCTGCTGGTTGACGTTCTCGCCGGCGCGGTCGAACTCGGTCGAGTGTACGTGCACGACCAGCGGTTTGCGCGTGGCGGCCGCCACGGCCAGTGCCGCCGGGTAGGTCATCCAGTCGTGGGCGTGGATCAGGTCGAACTGCTCGGTGCGGGCCAGTTCCAGCGCCAGCCGCGCGTAGCGGTGTACCTGGCTGATCAGGTCGCCGCCGTAATGGGCGCCGGGGCCTGCGGCGAAGGAACCCCGCGGCAGATCCTGTGGGCCGTGTGGCTGCGCGGCTTCGACCTGGGCCTCGGCGGACTTGGGGAAGAACTCGTGCAGAGTCTTGATGTCGAAGTCGCTCAGCAGATTAGGCTGCTCCGCCGAGGCGCCGGGGCGGGCGTAGGGCTGCAGGACGGCGTCGACCTGGTGAAACTGGACGTTGGGAAGTTCCTGCACGCGGTAGGAATGCTGCCCGCCGGGCTCTGTGGCGGAGGAGGCGGTAGGAATATCGGCGGGAGTCTTGAGCTTCACGTGCGAGGTTTCGCTGCTGGGCACCGATTGGGGCAGCACGAAGACCACCTCCACGCCGACGGCGTCCAGGCCCTTGGTCAGGCCGTAACATGCGGTTCCCAACCCGCCGGTGATGTGCGGGGGAAACTCCCAGCCTAGCATAAACACTTTCATGGCGATGAATCCCTCGCCGACGATGGCGAATCCCAACCGGGCGGATTATACACTGGTAGATGGGCGACGCCATAGCGCTTGAATTTTAGGCAAAGATGGAACCGCCGGCCACCGCGGGCGTCAAAGTTTTGTGGCATGGCCGTCTCGGCCATGCACTGGCGGGCGTCTCGCCCGCCAGAGGAAGAAGCAAAGAGCATGGGCGAGACGCCCATGCCACACAACGGCGCGGAGACTGAACATGAATACCCATCTTAAAGCAGTAGCGGCGGCGGTGGTGGTTCTGGCGGCATCGGCTGCAGTGCGGGCCGACGGCATGATCATCCCCATCCGCCCGATCATCCAGATTCGCGGGAGCTGGTCGGTCAAGTACCATCACGTGGACATCAAGGTGCGCGACCAGGTGGCGATGGTCAGCATCGACCAGTCCTTCGAGAACACCGGCCCGGGCGTGCTCGAGGTCGAATACGTCTTCCCCGTGCCGCCCGATGCGGCCATCGACTCGATGACCCTCATGGTCGACGGCAAGGAGTTCGCCGCCAAGCTGTACAAGGCCGACGAGGCCCGGCGCATCTACGAGTCCATCGTGCGGGCCAAGAAGGACCCCGCGCTGCTGGAGTACGTCGGCTTCGGGATGTACAAGACCAGCGCGTTTCCCCTGCAGCCGGGCAAGCCCTGCCGCGTGCTGGTCAACTACAAGATGGTCTGCCACAAGGACCGCGACCTCGTCGAGGTATGGTATCCGCTCAACACCGAAAAGTTCTCGGCCAAGAAGATCGCCAGCGTGAAGGTCAGCGTCGACATCGAGTCCAAGAGCGACATCACGTCGGTCTACTCGCCCACGCACGACCTCAACGTCAAGCGCAACGACCCCCGGCACGTCGTAGCGACCTTCGAGGCCAAGGACGCTCTGCCGGCGACGGACTTCCAGGTCTTCTACAAGGCCGCCGACGAAAAGGTGGCCGCCACGCTGCTGACCTCGCAGCCGCAGGCGAAAGAGGACGGCTACTTCCTCATGCTCGTCAGCCCCAACCCGCGCGACAGCCAGACCAACGTCATGCCCAAGGACGTCGTGCTCGCGCTGGACCGTAGCGGTTCGATGAATGGCGAAAAGATCAAGCAAGCCAAGGCCGCCGCCACGCAGGTCATCAACAGCCTCAATAAGGAAGACCAGTTCAACGTCGTCGTCTACAGCGACTCGGTCGAGGCGTTCTTCGGCAACGAGCTGGCGGCCGCGGATAAGACCCACGTCGAACGCGCGCTGGAGACGCTGGACCGCATCGACGCCGGCGGAGGCACTAACATCCAGGAGGCGATGCTGCTGAGCCTCAAGGTGCTCAAGGGCTCGCCGTCGTCGCGGCCCAAGTACGTGATCTTCATGACCGACGGCCTGCCGACGGTGGGCGAGACCGACGAGGGCAAGATCCTCAAGGAGGTCATCGCGGCGAATAAGGATGTCAGCGCCCGCGTGTTCGCCATGGGCGTGGGGTACGACGTGAACGTGCGGCTGCTGGACAAGCTCGTCGGCGACAACAACGGGCGCAGCGACTACTGCAAGCCGCAAGAGCCGATGGAGCCCAAGATCAGCTCGCTGTACAACAAGATCAAGAACCCGGTGATGTCGGACCTGGCCGTCGAGATGGGCAAGTTGAAAGTCCGCGACCTGTACCCGCGCAAGCTCGGCGACCTGTTCGAGGGCGACCAGATCGTCCTGGTGGGGCGCTACGACGCCGACTCGCTCAAGGACCTATCGGCCGCCGCCGGTGGAACGTACCAGACGCAATTGGTCGTGCGGGGCAACTACCTGGGCAAGAGCAAGACCTTCGAGTATCCCGTCAGCGTCTGTGCGCCCGGACCGGATCTGCGGTATGGCTTCGTGGAGAAACTCTGGGCCGTACGACGCGTGGGATACCTGCTCGACCAGATCCAGCTCCACGGCAAGAACCAGGAAGTCATCGACGAACTGGTCAAGCTGAGCCTCAAGTACGGCATCATCACTCCCTACACGAGCTTCCTGGCCGACGAACGCACGGTCTTGCACGACGCTCCCAGCGTCCGCGCCAGCGCGAGCGAGTCGCTCGAACGGTATAAGGACGTCTCGGGCGCCCGCGCCCAGGTAGCCGCCAAGGCCAGGCAGAGCCTCAATTCGGCGGACGCTCCCGCCCCGGCGGCGGAGGCGCCAGAATATTCCGCCAGCGGCGCCGGAAAGAGCGCCGGCAACGCCAGCGTCTACGGCAACACCACCGTGCGGGCGTATGAGGCCGACAAGAAGGAAAAGGCCGACAGCGTCCGTAGCGTCGACAATCAGACGCTCTACCGCCGCGGCAACGTGTGGGTGGCTGACAGCGCCGCCAAGGTGGACATGGAAAAGGACCGCGACAAGATCCAGACCATCCATCGCTACAGCGACGAGTATTTCAAGCTCATCCACGGCAACACGGTCGAGCAAAACCGCCTGATGGCGTCCCAGCGCGCCGATGAGGAACTGCTGGTGACCCTGCGCGGGCAGACGTACAACATCAAATAGACGCCGACTGACGCACATGAAAAGCCCCCGGCGCGCCGGCGCCAGGGGCTTTTTCTTTAATCGGTCTGCAAAGCTCCGACGATCTGGGAAACGGACGCATGCCCGTGACGGCGCAGATAGTCCTGAATTCCCTTCTTGATGTCCACGATGCACGCGGGGTTGACGAAGAGTGCCGAGCCAATGGCCAGTCCCGTCGCACCGGCCAAGAGAAATTCGATCGCGTCGTGAGCGTACTGGATACCGCCCATGCCGATGATCGGGACGCCCGCCGGTCTGGCGACTTTGGAATAGACCTCGTGTACCATCCGTACGGCGATGGGACGCACCGCGGGTCCGGACAGTCCGCCGGTGCGGTTGCCCAGAATCGCACGGCGCTTCTCGATGTCAATCGCCATGGCGGTGAAGGTGTTGATCATGCTCAATACCTGCGCGCCGCCTTCAACGGCCGCACGGGCGGTGGCGGTAATGTCCGTCACGTTCGGCGACAGCTTGACGATCAGGAGATTCTTGCCACGAGCTTCGCTTGCGGCGCTGGTGATCTTGTGCACCTGCGCGGGGTCCGTGCCAAACTGGATTCCACCCTCTTTGACGTTCGGGCAGGAGATATTCAGTTCCACGCCGCGAACAACCGGAACATCCGCCATTGCTTTGATAACCGCCAGATAGTCTTCAACGGTGGTGCCCGCTACGTTGACGAAAACCGGTAGATTGAGCTTCTCAAGCAGAGGGAGTTTCTCTTCCAGAAAGACCTGAAGCCCGACATTGGCCAAGCCGATGGCGTTGAGCATTCCAGCGCGGGTTTCGACCACGCGCGGATAATCATTCCCCTGGCGGGGCGCCACGGTGATGCTCTTGGTCACGAAGGCGCCCAGTTCGGACAGGTTCAGAAAATCTGCATACTCGTCGGCGTACCCGCACGTACCGCTTGCGGTCATCAGCGGATTGGTCAGAGGGACTCCAGCAAGTTGGATGCTCAAGTCTGGATTCATGTAGAAAGATGATACCGCAAATGAGCGGTGCTATCACCTGTCTTTCAGAAGGGAACACGTTCACGGAGTCAGTCGTGCAGCGTTTTCAGCACGACGCTGCGCATGATGTCTCGAGGCGCCCGGATCCCTGTCCAGGTTTCAAATTGAGCGACCGCCTGGTTGACGAACATGTCCACACCGCTGACGGTTGTGCACCCGGCGGCGCGGGCGAAGGTCAGCAGCTTCGTCTCGATGGGGTTGTAGATCGTGTCGAAGACCACCTCGACGCCCGCGGGAATCCGCCCCAGCGGCGACTCGTCCACGCGCGGGTGCATCCCGATCGACGTGCAGTTGATCACGATCTGCGCATCGAGCGACTCGACGCAGTCCCAATCGCGGGACTTGCAGAGGAACTCGTCCGCCAGCGCGGCGGCGCGCGAGTGCGTGCGGTTGAAGACGGTTACTCGCGCCCCGTAATGCGTCAGGGCGGCGACGACGGCCCGGGCGACGCCGCCGGCGCCCAGCACCGCGACGGTGCGGTCGAGCAGGTCCTCGCGGCGGATCGCCATGGCGTTGCACAATGCGTCGATCGCGGCGGCGTAGTCTGTATTGCGCCCGCTGAGCTGTCCGCCCCGGTCGATCGTGATCGTATTGATCGCGCCGATGATCGTCGCCAGCGCCTCGCACCGCGACGCGCCGACATACGCCAGGGCATGCTCCTTGTGCGGGATCGTCACGCTCAGCCCGCGCCAGTCCAGCCACGGACGCGCCAGCAGCGCGTCCATGAAACGGTTGAAATTGTCCACCCCGCTTTGCACCAGCAGGGGCAGGTAGACGGCGTTGACGGCGGCGGCTTCAAAGGCCGCGTTGTGTATCGCCGGGCTCATCGAGTGGGCGATAGGGCAGCCGATGACGCCGTAGACGGCTGTGCGGTCGTTGATGCTCTGCCAGCGGTAGAGGTTCCGCATGACGTCGATGCTGACCTGGCCTGGCGCGGTGGTCCCGGTATCGCTCAAGGTGGTGAAGGTCCCGTACGCGCCGAACTTTCGCCCCAGGATGCGGCTGACGACGCCCGCATCGCCCATCGCCAGGGCGATCATGTCGCGAGACCGCGACCGCACGAGGTCCAGGGGGCGGAAGGCGTCCTCGGGCCGCGAGGCCATGAAGACGATCTTGGTGACAGTGCCGGCCGACCGCTCCATCTCGGCGACGAGCGCGTCGAGGTTGGCGGGCACGGACGCAAAGTCGTGATGGCTGCGGATAATCTGCGACTGCGGCGAGGCGCTGACGACGGCCAGGGCCTCGGCGACGGGAACGTCGCGTTCGACGTCGATGGTCGCGCCGAGATTCGCCGAGCGGCAGAGCACCCGCAGGCGCTGGTATTCGTCGCCTTCGTATTGCCCGCCCTCTCGCCTGGGGCGGCAGGTGACGATGACCTGGGCGGGCGGGTCCTTCAGCAGGCGGTTGAGCTGCGCGTCGTCGGGCAGGCGGTCCAGGTAGTCGAGGCGGCACTCGACGGTGTCGGCCCCGCGCGCGGCGGCGGTTTCCATGTCCTGGCGCATCTGGCGCACGTTGGGCGATGTCAGGCAACAGATCAGCCGGGTCGCTTGTTGAGTGTTTTCCATGGGCGTTAGCGGCGCGGGCGAGCGTCGGGCTGCTTGCCCGATTTGCGTGGACGGGGGTTCTGCAGCGCCGGCTGCCGCGCCGTCACGGCAAGTTGATTAAGGACTTTCAGAAACCGCTCGCCGGCGTTGTCCTGGTGCGTCACTTCTTCCGGCGCGCCATCGACGGTGATCTTTGCGGCCGCCGGGTCATCGTACTTCCGCACGCGATCCTGGCGCTGGAGAATCTCGTTCCACAGCGTGTAAAACGCCTGGTAGAAGCGGTCCGCGCGTTCCTTCTTCATCTTGGCCGATTCGCTACGGACGGCCTCGAGCATGACCGTGTAGTCCCACTGCCCGTCGCGCTCGGTGGCCGCGATCAGGTCGATGAGCTTCTGATCGGTGGCGGCCTGGTCGGCATAGACCATCAGCCTGGCAAGGCTGCGCGTCAGGATGGCGGCCTGTTCGTTCTGGAACTTGGGCGCCAGTTCCTTCTTGAGCTTCTCGATGCGGGCCTGGCGCAGCTTGGCGGCGTCCTGGGTCTTGTCCTCAGGATTGAGCTTGAACGTTTCGAGCTGCGCGGGCGTGTACTGGGGCATGGCGACGTACTTGCCCAGGCGCTGGTGCAACGCCTCGACGGCCGGCAGGGCCGATGCGATGACCTCGGTCTTGGCATTGAGCAGCGGGCGCAGCAGACAGTTGGCGGCGTAGAGGTCGGCCGCCTCGCCGCGCCGCTGCTGCAGAAGGGTCTGGAGGATGTCGACGGACTGGGCGTCGTACCAGAGGTCCTTCATGAGCACTTCGAGCTTGGAACTGACGGGGCGCTGCTTGATCCACATATCAAGGGCTTGATCGTTGGCCGGCCCGTCCAGCCATTCCTGCGCGAGGGATTGGGCTTGCCGGGCGAGGTCTTTCATTTCCTCGGAGCGTGCGCCCTCGGCCGCCAACGCGGCGCTGGCCAGAGCCAGAACCATCAGAGATGCCAGTGCTCTCATAGTCGTAGTCCTTCATAGTGCCGAAGCGCTGCCATCATAACAAACGTTCGGTGCGGGGGCACTATTTCAGGGCCTCGTGCGTTTCGACGGGCTCGGGGAGAAATGCCCATGGCATCCAAGAGCATGGGCGAGACGCCCATGCGCCTCACGGCCAAGATGCCCGTGCTACTGTTTGGCTTTGAGGTCGTCGAGTTTCTTGACCAGGCTGGCGGCGGTCTTGGGCGTGACCGTGAAGATGCCGTCGAGCCCTTCGATGACGGCGTAGCGGTTGTCGTGCTTGTCCTGGCCAATGTGCGACACGACGATGCGGCGGGTCTTGCCGTCGGCCTGCACCAGCTCCAGCGAAAACCACGGGTTGTCCAGGCGGTACTTGGGCAGGTCGCGGGTCTTGTAGTCGACGAAGGCCTGGGCCTGCAGCTTGCCCGCCCCGGCGAGGAAGGCGCTGATCTCGCCGGTGTCGAGCTTGACGAACGGGTCCTTGGGATACGTCCAGTTCTCGCCGTCCTTGCGCACGACGAACGTGTCGCCGCCGGCGATGAAGCGGATCTCGCGGATGCTTCGCGAGTCGATCTGCCAGAGCGAGCGGCTTCGCAGTTCGCCCGAAAGCTCTTCAAAGAACGTCTTGGGCATTTCGCCGACGCAGACAGGCGTGGCGCCGACGCACATGGCGTAGACCTTGTCATCCTGGCGCACCACGCGCAGGGTGTACGTCCTGTCGTTGGCCTGCGAGGTCGCCGGCGCAGTCGCTGCGGAGGGCTGGCTCGTCTTGAGCGTCAGCGTGATGAACTCTTTGGCGTTGAGGAACTTCTCGGGCGCCTGCTCGCCCAGAAAGACGATCTTGGAAGCCGCCAGCTCGCGCAGGCGGGCGAAGAGCTTGTTGATGTTTTCCGTGTCGGCATCGGTGGCGATCGGGGCGAGCATCTTCCATCCGGCGGGGTCTTTGCGGACGGAGAAGACGCTCCCGGATCGGTTGACGTCGATCCCGACAAGCTGCTGGGCGGCAGGGATGCTCAGCAGGACGTTGTTGTAGTACGCCGTCGGCTCGAGCGGCAGCGCGTCGATCAGGCGGGTAGGCACGACAGCCACCGGCGCCCCTGCGCCGGCCTGCACGAAGGTCATCTCGCCCGAAGGGCTCTTGCCGCCGATGTTCAGCGTGAGGCGCTGCTTCCTGTCCTTCAGGGCCAGGGAGACGACCGCGCGGGGCGTCGCCAGACCCCACCCGGCCAGGGCGGCGAGATTGTCGCGGAAGTCCTCGGCCTTAAGGGCGCCCAGGCCCGCCAGCAGCGCGCTGACCTGCGTTGCGGTGGCGGGGGCCTGGTAGGGGGCTGTCATCGTCCACTGGCCCAGCGTGGCGTGGAGCTTGGCGCTCTTGCCCTGGGCCTCGATGGCGATCTCATTGACCTGCGCGGCGTCGAAGTCGAGCACCTGCCGCTGGCGCAGCGAGACCACTGCCGGCTGCAGGCCCTCCAGCAGCGATGCGTTGACGAGAAAGACGATGGGCGAATCGGTGCGGCGGGCATATATCTGCTCGTTGCTGCGCGAGCCCAGGGCGACAGTGAGGGGCGTTTCGGCCGGGGCCGATGCGCGCGTCGCCGGTTGTGTCGCCGGCGCGGCGGCCTTTTGCCACAGCGTCAACAGCAGCGACTCCTGACCCTTGGCCAGGCCGTACAGGGACAGATCTTTCGCATCGGCGGTCACGACGTCTTCGGCCTCGATGCGGCAGGCCTGGCGCAGCAGATTGTCGACGGCCTCGCCGTCGGCCTGGGCCGTGATCGGGGCGACGATCTTCCAGCTCCCGTCCTTGCGGGCGAGTTCAAAGCTGTTCCTGCCGCTGAGGGTGATGCGCGTGACGGCCGTGGTGGCGACGTCGACGAAGACCTTGTCGCGGTACGCCGTCGCCGGCTGCGAGAAATGCTGGGCGAAATCGTAGGCGACCCACGCGGGATCATGTCCGGGGACGTGCACGTAGGTGCGGGTCTCGCTGAAGCCCATGGAGGGCGTCTGGCGGCCGATCTCGACGACGCGGTTCTTGCCGGTCTCGTCGGTGACGGTGATGGTCCAGAGGGGCTTGTCGAGACCGGAGAGGTCGTTTTCGATCCCCGCGGCGCTGTGGGCGGCGAGGGTCTTGATCTCGTTGACGATGCGGTCGACCCGCCAGGCCTGGGCCTTGGCCTGGTAGGGGCGTTCGACGTACCAGTCGCCGCCGCGGCGGGCGAAGTCGATCGCTCCGCCGGCGGCGTCGGTGATCTTGAAGGTGACGATCTTGCCCATCTTCGCCCCCAGGAGCAGATCGTCGGCCGGGGCGGTGCTGCTGGGCTTGAGCAGGGTCGAGTGGCGCGCCAGGATGTATCCCAGGCACAGCACGAGGATCAGCGTCAGAGCGATAGCAGTTTTGGGTTTCATCGTCTCGTTCTCTCTGGGTGGCATGGGCGTCTCGCCCATGCTCTTGCTCTGCACGGCCGGGACGGCCGTGCCACCTTCGTGGCTCAGCGGCGCAGCGTCATGACCGTGACGCCGGCCATCACTACCATCAGCGGCAGCACGACGATCAGCAGCACCGCCAGCAGTCGGCGGGACTGGTCGTTGATGTTGACGACGTCGGTGTTGGCCGGTCCGGCGGCGATGTAGTTGGTCTGCCCGATGAGCCAGTACACGCTATTGGCGATCAGGTCGGCGTTGGCCCGCGGCGCCGGCGCCAGCGTGATGGCGCCTTTGACGTCTTCCGTCTCAACCTGCTGATCGATGTAGTTGTCGACCAGCCCGGGCGTCAGCGACAGCACCACGATGCGCGCGGCGCCCTGGCCCTGGGTGGCGGCGCCCTGCGTGGCGGCGGGGCGGGAGTCAGCCTTGGCTTTGCCGTCGCGCACGGCCGCGATCGCCACCGGGAAGGGCGTCCGCATGTCGCCCTGGTCGTACTCGGGCCAGATCTGGCTGGACTCGTTGCTGTACAGGCGGGCCACCAGTTCCTGGATTCGGGCGGTGGCCCAGGTGTCGTGCCATGCAGCCGGAACGCTCAGCAGCGGCGTGAGGGTGACGTTGGGGACCTTGGTGGCGGTCTCCTGCAGCGGGCAGACGCCCTGCCAGAGCGTGCGCTGGCCCTGGAGGGGTTTGACGATGGGGTGGTCGGTGTAGTCATTGAGCGGCACGTAGCTGATGCGCTGGCGGCTGACCTTGAACCGATTGGGGTCGCTGGGGTCGGTCATGGCGCGGATGAGCAGGAACTCGCTCTTGACCTCGACGCCCCAGTTCTGGCGCAGGTAGTCGTTGAGCATGTACGCCGGGCTCATGGGCGCCATGCCGTACATCGTCTGGCGCGGCGGAATGAACATGCCCAGGAAGATCGCCCCGATGCCCGAGTCGATAGCTTCCTTGAGCCGCCCGAGGTGCTCGGGACCGAAGCGGCTGTCGGGGTTGGCCGGATCGGCCGGACCCGACGGCGGCGGCAGGATCAGCAGCACCTGCGCGGACGGATCGTCGGCCTTGGCGGCCGGTTTGGGCTCGGCCAGGTTCCATCGCCGCACGACGAAGTTGCTCTCCTCAAGCCGCTGCGTCAACGTGCGGAACTGCTCCGGCGACAGCGGCGCCATGCCTTCGGGATTGCGCTGGGCCGAGGGGACCTCGAAGTAGGTCAGCCATACCGTCGCGAAAGGCTTGGAGGTCTTGGCCAGGATTGCCGAGGCGACGGCCGTGTCGCCATTGAATGCCCGCAGCGTTTCTTCCTTGCCCGCCGACCAGGGAGTGGCGTTGCGCGGCGTCCAGACCTGGTCGAAGTCGACGACCTTATTCTTGCCGCCGACGTCGACGATGATGATGTTGTCTTTTCGCAGGTCGGCGGCCAGCGAGGTCGATTCGAGTTTGGGCAGCTTGTCGAGCTGCTCGATCAGGCCCTTGACGGTCTTGTCGGCCGAGCCGAAGAGCGTGCCCTCGCGCGCCTGGGTGAAGAAGCTTTCGGAGAGGGGGTCGGCCGCTGAAAGTTGTTTCAGGCCGGTGTCGAGCTTCTCGCGCGCCTGGCGCAGCGCCAGGGCGAGCCAGACGACCTGCTTGCGCATGCGGGCGACCATTTCGGCCTGGTATTCCTTCTTGGCCGCGGCGATATAGCCCTCGGCGTCGACGGCCAGGGCGTCGATCAACTGGGCCCGCTGGCGGTAGATGTCGCCGAGCATTCCACGGACCTTGACGGGCTGGTCGGGGCTGGCCTCGACTTCGTCCTGCATGGCGCGGCAGCTATTGACGATGCGGCCGTCGGCCGCGCCGGCCACGTTGTCCAGCGAGGTCGCGACGGCGGCGGATTTCTTGGCCGCCTCGCGCGCCGCGGTGATGAACTGCCCCAGCACGGCGGAGGGGTCTTCCGGGGCGGGCTTGTCGGGCGAGCCGATGGCGCGGGCCATGGTCATGGCGGCCGCCAGCGCCTCGTCGGCGCAGTCGAGCGTGCCCTTGGCGTTCTTGTTCACGGCCGCGGGCAGTTCGCTCAGGTGGACCATCAGGACGTTCAGTTCCTCCAGGGCCTGGCTGGTTTCCTTGAGGGAGGTCTGGACGTCCTGGGTGAGCTTGGCGTAGTCGGGCAGGGCGGCGCCTTTGATATCGGCCTGGACCTGGCGGTGCGTCTGCGAAAGCTGCTGCGACTGGCGGTTGAGGACGACCGCCACGCGGGGCGTCAGGCCCCAGAGGTTCAGGAAGGTGGCGCCGGCGGCCTTCTCCCATCGCTGGCGGTTCTGCAGCAGCGTGTCGGAGATCGACTTGCCCTGGGCGTCGAAGCTCTTGAGGAACTTGTCATGGGCCTTGAACTTCTCGGACTCTCCCTGGCTGAGTCGGGCGATGACGCGGGCCTTGGCCACGTCGCTGGAGGCGTCGACGACTTTGATCTTGTCGCAGCGGTCAGCCATGTCCCGCAGCAGTTCGAGCGTGCGCGGGCCGTACTCGCGCGAGATCTCGGCGGCAGCCTTGTCCGTCGCTGAGTAGGCGCACGTCAGCGTGACGGGCTGGTCGAGCGACTTGAGGATCTGATTGGTGCGGTCGGAGACGCCCGCGCCGGAGCTTTCCATGTTCCATCGCGCATAGTCGCTCTGGGCGATAAGGTTGATCACGAACGCCAGCGTCACGGCCACGGCGACGGTCACGCTGACCATCGCGGCGTATCGCAGGCGGCCAGCTGCCGCCGAGGCCTGCACCATCATCACGCTCATGACCGCTCCGGCGCCCAGCAACGGAATCAGCAGCACGATGACGTTGGCGGGCATGGCGGTGTCTTTGACCAGGTCCGTCCACCACGCCGGCGAGGGCCCGCCCGCCCCTGCCGCGAGCATGGCGCCCACCAGGGCCACCATCGCTCCGCCGGCCACCACCAGGTAGAAGACCAGGCTCAGCCACAGGCCCCAGACCTGGCCCATGAACATCTGGATGCCCGCCGCCAGCACCAGCGCCAGCAGCAGCAGCCAGACAAACAGGTACGTCGTGAGCGTGGCGTTCAGCTTGGCCGAGAAGATCATGCACGTCACGATGGCCGTGATGGCCACCAGCGAGACGATCATCGAGGCCATGGACGCCAGGCGCGAGGCGGAGCGGTCCATCAGGCTGGTGGGGGCGTGGGAGGAATGCGTCATCGCCATCGTCGAGACTCCAGTGTCTTGATGCTCAGAAAGAGGAACAGCGCCGCCGTAGTCAGGAAGAACGCCAGGGCGCGCGTGTCGATCGTCCCGCGGGCGAACGAGCGGAAGTAGTCCAGCGCGCTGAGCCGCCCGGCGATCAGGTTCCACGGTTCGCCCAGGTGCGTCATCAGGAACTGCATCAGCAGGGCGAAGACCGACAGCATCGCCACGCCGACGATGACGGCCACGATCTGGTACTCCGTCAGCGTCGAGGCGAACAGGCCCACGGCCAGGAACGCCGCGCCCAGCAGCAGCATGCCGATGTATCCGCTGATCGCCACGCCGATGTCGGGCTTGGAGTAGGCGGCCATCACAGCCAGCAGCACGGTGGTGCTGGCCAGCAGCGCCGCATAGAAGCCCATCACGCCCAGGAACTTGCCCAGCACGACCTGCACGTCGGTGACCGGGGCGGTCATGAGCGTCTCGATGGTCCCGCTGCGGAACTCCTCGCTCATCAGGCGCATCGTCAGCAACGGGGCGGCGAAGACCATGATCGCGGCCATCGCTTCAAACAGAGGCCGCAGCGACGCCGTCGAGCCCGAGGCCAGCACCGGCTCGAAGATGGGGATGCCCAGCGGGCTCAGGCCGAAGAAGAACACCGCCGCGCTTCCGGCCAGGAAGAGCGCTCCGATCACGTACGCCACGGGCGAGAAGAAATAAGCGGCCATTTCCCGCCGGGCCAGCACCAGGGTCTTCAACATCGGCCAAGCTCCTCTGATCTCAGGCGGGCGTGGCAACGCGGTTGCCGGCCTGCATGTTCTGCTGATACGTAATCTGGACGAAGTAATCTTCCACCGACCCGACCTCGCGCCGCAGCTCGCGCAGGGCGTATCCAGCCTCGGCGGCCATCGCCGCCACGTCGGCCCGCAGGTCGGCGTCGCTGTCGCCGGCGATGACCAGGCGGGTCCAGTTGCCGTGAGCGGTGTGTTCGACTTCGCGAACGCCCTTGATGGCTTTGACGGCCTTGGCCAGGTCCTCCCCGTCGGCGCCGCGAAGTTCGGCGATGACCTTGGACGGTCCGGTGACTCTCTGGCGAAGCTGGGCGGGTGTTCCCGCCGCGGCCAGGTGTCCGCCGGCGATGATGATCAGGTGGCTGCAGATCTGCTCGACCTCGGCCAGGATGTGGCTGGAGAGGATGACGGTGTGCTCGCCGGCCAGCTCCTTCACCAGCTCGCGCATCGACCGCACCTGGGCGGGGTCCAGGCCGATGGTCGGCTCGTCCAGCACCAGCACGGCCGGGTTGTGCAGCAGCACCTCGGCCAGCCCCACGCGCTGCTTGTAGCCGCGGGAGAGCTCGTCCAGGCGGCGGCGCATCATGTCCTCGGGCTTGCTCAGCCAGCACCGCTCGGCCACGCGCTCGACAGCCGCTTTGCGCTTGGCCGAGGGGATGTCGCGCAGAGCTGCGCGGAACATCAGGTAGTCGCGCACGCGCATCTCGCCGTAGAGCGGGACTGACTCGGGCATGTACCCCACCTGCCGCCGCACCGCCAGCGACTGCGACAGCACGTCGCAGCCGGCCACGGTGACCGTGCCGCTGGTGGCCGGCAGGTAGCAGGTGAGGATCTTCAGCGTGGTGCTCTTGCCGGCGCCGTTGGGGCCCAGGAAGCCGACGATCGTGCCCTTCTCGATGTGGAAGGAGATATTGTCGACCGCCAGCACCGGCCCGTACCACTTGGTGAGGTTCTTGACGTCAATCATAGACTATCCTCAACGAGTCGTGTCTTTGTACGCTCCCCGGATGAACGCAGTTCCCGGCGGTTCGGAGTGAAAATCCCATTGCCCGCCTCCCGGGGTGGGAGCGTAGACCTTTATAAGTATGAAATTCCGCCGCCCATGTCAAGGCGTAGCCGCACAGCAGCATGCGCGTCCCCAGTAGCACCGGCGTCCCGCCCTCTCGGTGGCACAGCCTTTCACACAGGCTGGAAACCTGTGCCACTTCCATGCCACCCATACGAAAGAAGATTTCCTACGCCGCGGGCGACGGGATATCATCCATGTCGCGGGGGAACTCTGCGAAATGGAGATTGTTGATGCGTAACGCTCTGATTGCCTCGCTGCTGTTCGTGCTGACCGCTTCAGCCGCGATGGGCGACGACCCGCAGATCAATCTGCCGCTGACCAAGGCGGCCTGGACGTATTCGGCCGACGAGGGCAAGACCTTTACGCTGGCCAGGCAGGAGCTGCGTCCGCTGGCGGTGGCGGCGGTGGCGGCTCGGGCGGAGTTTCAGATCGACGACCCGGTGGCCTATGGCGGGATGTTCCTGGCGGCCGACCCCAACCTTGGGGCCGCCCCGAGCTACACCATCAACGGCAAGGCCGTCGCCGGCCCGCTCGATGGCATGATGTATCAGTCCATCCCGCTGGACTGCGCCAAGTACCTCGTCAAGGGCAAGAACGTGCTGGTGGCCAGCGGCAAGTACACCAACAAGCTCGACGCCGCCGCGGCGGTCGTGGTTGCCCCGCGGCTGGAGATTTTGCCGCCGGCGGCTGTGGCGATTCAGTCCGGGCCCGTGCTGGGGCACGTCGGGGCCGACTACTTCACCGTCACCTGCCGCACGAACATTCCGGCCGAGGTGACGGCCGAGGCCGGCGTTGGGAAAGAGCGGTGTAAGGCCACCAGCTCGCGCGGGTACATCCACCGGCTGAAGGTGCCGCTGCCGCCGGGGATAATCAAGTTCCAGTACACCGTGACCGCCCGCGTCGGGGCGGCCTCGGCAACGGCAGGGCCCTTTGAGGTGACCGTGCCGGGTCGCAACCCCGAGGGTTTTCGCTTCGTGATCGCCGGCGACAGCCGCTCGAACCCCGGTGGGTGGAAGAATGTGGCCGCGGCGTCGCTCAAGTCCGCCCCGGAGGTGTTCTTCTTCACCGGCGACACCGTCAGCAGCGGCCCGCTGGACGAGTTGTGGGACAGCGAGTTCTTCGCTCCGGCCAAGGAACTCTTCGCCACCGTGCCGCTGTATTCGGTGATCGGCAATCACGAGGACCACGCGCCGATCTACGCCGAGATGATCTACAGCCCCGGCGGCGACGGGCGGTCGATGAACTGGTCGCAGACCATCGGCGGCGCGCTGTTCATCGGCATTGACGGGGCGGAGGATTGGAAAGCCGGCTCAAAGAACATCCAGTGGCTCCAGGGCGTGCTCGATGCGTCAAAGGAGAAGTTTGTCTTCTTCCTGACGCACTACCCGGCCTGGTCGTCAGGCCCGCACGGGCGCGGCGAGCAGCCCGCCTTCGAGTGCCGAGATGTCATCATGCCGCTGCTGGCCAAATACAAGGTGCAGGCGATGGTAGCCGGGCACGACCACGACTATGAACGCTCCGAACCCCCGGCCGACAAGGGCGTCATGTGCATTGTTGCCGGCGGGGCCGGGGCGCCGCTGTACAAGAAGAGCGGCCGCGCCGCCGCGGGCAATCCGTACTCGAAACTCTTCATCGCCGGCTCGCTGCACTACTGCGTCTTCGACCTGACCGGCGAGACCTGCACGATGAAGGTCTACGACCTGCAGGGCAAGCTGCTCGACGAGAAGACGTTCGTAGCGCGGAAGCTATAGCGGGTGATATGGATGGATGGGTGCATGAGCCTCGAAGAGGCTCCATGATTTAGCCGGAGGCGTAAGCCTCCGGAAGACGATTATCCTTTTATTGTTCCGCCTCGCAGAGGCGGCAGGCTTCTTGAGGCGCGCCGCCCCCTCCCGAAAAACCTGCCGCCTCTGCGAGGCGGTAGAATCAGGTGCTTTGTTCCGGAGGCTCACGCCTCCGGCTAAATCCTGGCGTCCCTGCGGGACTCATCAGGAGCGTGTGGTCTCTGTTACGAAGGAGAATCTCTTGTCCATGAAGCCAACCCTTTGCTCATTCAACCATTCATTCGCTCTTCTTGCTGCAGGCATATTGCTGATGGCCTCTGTGTGCTCCGCCGCTGCGCCGAAAACCGTCAGTGGCAAGGTGTTTCTTGACGCCAACGGCAATGGCAAGCTCGATGCCGGCGAGAAGGGGCTGGTGGGCGTGCGAGTCACCGACAGCGTCAAGTTCGTCGTTACCGGCGCCGACGGGTCGTACAAGATCGACGTCAGCGACGACGAGATGTTTCCGCAGAAGGGCTCGCAGGTGGTCTCGGTGAGCTGGCCAAGCGGGCATTGGCCGGTCGGCCAGTGGTGGGCGCGCCTGGACCAGATCAAAGATGTGGCAGGTGTCGATTTCGCCCTGCGCGAGGACAAGGAAACCGGCCCGTTCATCTTCGCCCACATCACCGACGACCATTCCAGCGGCGGCGTGGTTGACAACTGGGGCAAGAACTTTCCGATGATGGGCCAGACCGTCAAGTTCACCGTCGAAACCGGCGACATGGGCTACGCCACGCCCGAAGGCGCCGAGAAGATGTTCAGCGATATCCTGAAGAACGGCCGCACGCTGCCGGCGCCGATCTTCTACGTTCCGGGCAATCACGATTATGTCGGCGTGCACCAGACGGACTGGTCCAAGCCCGACCCGCAGGCCGGCGGCGGTGCGTACACCAGGCACCTCGGGCCGGTGCGGTGGTCGTTCGACTACCGAGGCGCGCACTTTGTGGGCATCGACTGGGTGCGGCCCGAGGGCGGCAAGATCGAGTGCGGCATCCCGGATATCGCTCTGGCGTTCCTCAAGGCCGACCTCGACGCCGTCAAGGCCGGCACGACGGTCTTCGCCTTCGTGCACTTCCCCAATATACCGCCGCAGGCGCTTCAGCCGCAGAAGTTCGCGGCCGTGTATGTCTTCGGCGGCCACAGCCATAGCTTCGCGTCGTGGGAGCAGGCCGGCGGCAAGATCATCAACACCACGCAGATCGCGCTGTGGGGCGCCGGGGCGTGCGGGCTGGTGCACGTCGACGGCGGCAACACCGAGTTCCTCTACCGCTGCGCCGGGTGCAAATGGGGCGACTGGAAGGGCATGGCCCAGCGAGGCCAGCACCTGAACTTCTGCCCGCTGTTTGATTTTGCCTACAAAGTCATGCCGCAGGTCGAGAAGCTGCGCCAGCCGATCCAGCAGATCGCGGATAAACCGCTGGGTGGCACGGGCGTCTCGCCCGTGCGTGGCATGGCCGTCTCGGCCATGCAGGAAAAGGAAAGCCCAGAGCATGGGCGAGACGCCCATGCCACAGTCGACGTTGCCAAGGGCACCTCCGCTGTGCTTGTCGAGGCCGAGATCGCGCCCGGTGCGGCCAAGACGATGGGCCTGAAGCTCTGTGGCGATCGCGCGCTGGAGACGACGTGGGACGGCAAGTGGCTCACGTGCGATGGCATGCGCGTGCCGATGCCGCTGCGCGAATGGGAAAAGTCGATCCGCATTCGCCTGACCGTTTCCGGCGGCGTGATGGTGATGCAGGTCAACGGCATGTACCAGTTCGCCCGCCCGCTCAAGGACGTGACCAAGGTGCAGGCCGTCGCCGCTGGCGGGGCAGCCACGCTCAAGACCCTCAACGTCTTCAGCTACGACGCGGCGAAGATCAAGCGGTAGTGACCATGGAGTGCGGCAGCAGCGACGCCGACTCCATGAAAGAACCGGGCGGCTTTTGGGGCCGCCCGGTTCTCTAATTACAGGCTTGGAGCCTGTGACACAGCCGGGGAAGGCTGTGCCACTACGCCTTGCGGCGGCGTCGCAGGAGCACGCCGGCCGCCCCGATCGCCAGCAGCGTCATCGTCGCCGGCTCGGGGATGTTCGACGTATACCCGACGTACGTGTAGCCATCAGCATCGTTGTAGAAGATGCTCACGTCGATGGGATTGCCCTGATAATCCAGCGCCGGAGCGCCGTCCCATGTGAGCTTGCCTGCGGTGTGCAAGCCTTCCAGGGTCGTGGCATGGTCGCCCAGCCAGCGGAACGCCCAGTCCAGCCCGGCGACTTCCTTGTTGTCAAAAATCAGGCTCAACAGGCCACTGCCGCCCAAGCTCAGCGACGAGCCATCCAGCGTCAATCCGTCCAACTGGTTGTTGGCCTGCTTGACGATCAGCGTCGAGGCATCGCCGATTGAAATCTGGTTGCTGATAAGGCCACCCAACACGGTGGGGGTGCTGCCTTCGTTGACGTTAAGGTCGCCGGCAAAGAATCGGCCCTTGCCGTCCGTGACGGCAGCGCCGGCCCAACCGAAGATGATGCTGCGAGCGGTGATGTCATGACCCTTCATGTTCACCTGCCCGGTGAAGCCCCAGCCGCTGCCGCCGGCATAGAAGTCCTCGCTCAGGACCATATCGGCGCCGAGATTCAGAGTGCCGGCAATCTGCGCCTGGTTCGTGACGTTGGAGGTTGCCGCTGTGGTGACCTGCGCCCACACGCCATCCGAATTAGGGTTGACAACTTGCAAATAGGGTGCCGAATCGCCCTCGATCATGACCAGTTGAGTGCCCTCGGTCACGTTGAGCCAGTTATGGGCGGTGAGGGTTTCGGCCGCCGTGGTTCGGTGAATATTGCCGCTGCCCGCCCAGCCCAGGTTGATGTCATTGGCGGTGAGGCTGTGGCCGTTCATGTACAGATCGCCGGCGTGACCCCAACTACTGCCGCCGAAAT
>JAJFVE010000010.1 GCA_021371965.1 Planctomycetaceae bacterium | reverse complement strand
CCGTTGCCAAAGCGGCGCGGTACAATATTTCGGGTAATGAAGCGTTGACTTTTCGGCGGCTATCATTACTCTATGCTCTCCCGCGGCCGTGGCGGAATTGGCAGACGCGCAGGCTTCAGGTGCCTGTGGCCTTATGGTCATAGAGGTTCGACTCCTCTCGGCCGCAGTGGGATAGCGGGCCCTCGGTTAATCGCCGACGGGCCCGATTTTTTTGATGCCCTCAAAGCAACCCGGTGAGCCTATAGTGATGGACATGAACGGGCCATTTGACTTTTTCAAGCTTTCCGGAAGCGGCAACGACTTCATCTGCATCGACAACCGCACCGGATGGCTCGACGGCGTGATCGCCGACTGCCCTCGCTCCGAGCGATTCGCCCGGGCGATGTGCAGCCGCGGGTTCGGCGTCGGGGCCGACGGGCTGGTCGTCGCGATCCGGCCGGCCATCGGCGGCGTGGCAAAGATCGGGGCACTGTTCTTCGAGCCCGACGGCTCGCAGTCGGAGCTCTGCGGCAACGGCACCGGCTGCTTCGTCCGCTGCTCGCTCGAGAACGGCTGGGCCGAGGGACCGGAGGTCTCGGTCCTGACCTCGGCGGGCATCGTCATCGGCAAGGCCGTGGACGATCCGTACATCCGCGTGTGCATTCCCCTGCCCGAGCACACGGCCGCGAACCTGTCGCTGCGCGTGGGCGAAGAGGATATCGCCTGCGACCTGGCCGTCACTGGCGTGCCCCACGCGATCGTGTACGTCGACGACGTCCAGGCCGTCGACATGCCGCACATCGGTCCGGCGCTGCGATACCACCCCTATTTCGGCCCGCGCGGCGTCAATGCAAACTTCGTGCAGGTGATCGAGCCGGGGCGGCTGGCCGTGCGGACGTGGGAGTTCGGCGTCGAAGGCGAGACGCTCGCCTGCGGGACCGGCGCCGCGGCCGCTGCCATTATGGCCATCCAACGCTTCGGATGGGACGGCGCCATCCGCCGCGGGGACCAGCCCGTGCTCGTCCAGAGCCGCGGCGGCGACGTGCTCCGCGTATACTGCACCTTCGACGGCGCCGGAAAGGTCGTCGACCTCTGCGTGGACACCGTCGTGCGGCAGATTTATCACGGTAGAGCGGACCCCGCGCTGGTGGCGCGGGCTATCGGACAATGACGCCCTTCAGCATCGACCAGAACTGCCACAGCCTCTGGGACGTGGTTCCCAAACTCCAGGCGTTGGCGCGCCATGGGAAACCCGCGTGGCATTATGTCGAGGATGTCGACGTGGCCTTCGCGGCCGTCGGAGCCCACGCCGGCAGCGGGCGGCTCTTCCTGGCCCGCGAGCGATACTACCGCGGCGGCGGCGCCGACTGGGGCGCGGCGATGTTCTATCAGCCGTTCCTGGCCCCGCTGAGCGTCGACGTGCAGGCGTGGGAACCCTATACCGGCATGACCACGGCCGCCTTGGCGCGCAGGTTCCACTGCTCGGTCGACGACCTCTATAACCGCTATTCCCCCGGCGGGGCGTGGCAGCTCATCGGCCCGAGCTACCTCGACGCGCACGGGCAGTACCACCGCGTCATCGGCGACCTGGGCCTGGCCGAGACACGCGACTTCCTGCACCAGCTCATGGACCAGGCACGCCGCGACATGATCGAGACCTTCCCCTCGCGATTCTGCCGCAAGCGCATCGAGGAGTGGTTCGATCAGGAGACCGCCCTTATCAGCGATCTCGAGCGACGCTGCAGCGGCGGCAAGCTGGCCGATCTGTATCGGCTCTGGCTGGAGAGCAAGGCTGGCGAGACGGCGGGCATCGCCGTCACGTCGTCGCTCTTCGCCTGCAACGATCGCCTGCCAGGCCGCGAACTGCTGGAACTTTTTACGGCCCGCTACGAGCAGACCGCCGCCATCTACAACGAGGCCGTCAACGAGTCGCAGGTGGGCCTGCACGCGCTGCGCGTGTCAGAGGGGGAACTGCCGCTGTTTGCCTGCATCGAACACGACCACCGCCAGGTCCGCGTCAACGTGCATCTGCGCGACGGCCACTTGCTCGCAGGCGACAAGCACTGCCCGCTGGCCGCCGGCGGGCGACTGCCGCTGGATGCCCTTGCCGCCATGGGCGTGCGATCGCTGGCCGGCAAGGCCGCGCTGCTGGTCTGCCAGGTGCGCGCGGGCGAAAGCGGCGGGCCGCTGGCCCTGCCGTATCGCGGCTCGCTCTACATGCCGGCCGCTCACCTGTTCATGCGGAAGCTCCGCGGCAGCGGGCTCTACAGCCAGCCGCTGGCGCCGGTGCTGCGCGTGCGGCTGCGATTCCTCGACCGCATCGGCGAGCTTAACCAGCCGCTTCACCTGCCGCCCCACCTGGCGACGGCCTTTGGCGAAGACGAGGTCTCCTGCCGCCAGTTCGCAGATGGCTACGCCGCACTGGCGCAAGACGCGCGGCGGCGGCTGGAGTCGTTCAAGACCTCGCAAGGTCGAGCGGCCTGGACCGCCGAGGCGATGCCTGAGCTGGCCATCGAGATCGAGCGGATGGAACTTCGCCGCCGCGAGCTCGCCGCCCGCGGCGCGGCGCCTGAGGAACTTCGCCCGCTGTGGAAGACGCTGAAGGAACTACAGGACAAGGTGCTCATCGCCCTGGTCGAGCAGGTCGCCACCGACTGGCAGGTGCGCGACGTGGACTATTACGACTCGCGCGGGGCGATGCTGCCCTGGGCAGTGGCACTGGGCGGGCAGGAGTTCTACAATCGCCTGCTCGATGGCGCGGAGATATCGCCGGAGAGCGAGGGCTGATGGACGGTTCCGAAAAAAGAAAACGCATCCTGTCCCACTACGATCCTCGCGTGAAGGACGGGCGGGAGGGCTTTGAGATCGCCGACTGGGCCGACGCGAAGTCCCAGCATGCGCGCTTTGAGGTGCTGGTCCATCACGTGCCTCTGGCGGGCAAGAGCCTCCTCGACGTCGGCTGCGGCGTGGGCGATCTGTATGCCCTGCTGCAGCGGCGCGGGCTCGACGTTCGGTACAGCGGCGTGGATCTCAGTGGAAAAGTTATCGAGGCCGCGCGGCGGCGATTCACCGGCAAGGCCGACTTTCGCGTATTGGACGTGTTCGATGACCCAGGCAGTGCCGCCGGAAGCTTCGACGTGACGTTTGCCTCGGGCACGTTCAACCTGACCCTTGGCGACAACCTGGCCTTCCTGGCCCACGCCGCAGGGCGCCTGGTGGAGCTCTCGCGCGAGGCCGCCGTCTTCAACTTCCTCGACGACCGCGCCGTCCATCGCGTCGATTACTGCCACTACTACAGCCTCGATGAAGTGCAGCCGATCCTCGACGCCCTGCCCTGCCGCACGACGATCGTGCGCGACTATTTGCCCCACGACACCACCGTGATCTGCTGGAAAGACTCGCGTGGCTAAACACCCCTTGCCCGCTCTGCGGCGGCGCATCCTGGCGTGGTACGCGACCTCGGCCCGCGACCTGCCCTGGCGCGCCACGCGCGACCCGTATCGCATCTGGGTCTCCGAGATCATGCTCCAGCAGACGCAGGTCGAGACCGTCATCCCCTACTACCGCCGGTTCCTGCGGGCGTTCCCTACGCTCAAGTTCCTAGCCTCGGCAGACATCGACGACGTGCTCAAATGCTGGGAGCACCTGGGCTACTACGCCCGCGCGCGAAATCTTCATAAGGCCGCCGGCATCGTCTTGCGCGAGAACGGCGGCCGCTTGCCAAAGACTGCCGACGCGCTGGCCGCCCTGCCCGGCGTCGGCCGCTATACCGCCGCCGCCATTGCCAGCATCGCCTTCGGTCAGGACGCGGCCGCCCTGGACGGCAACATCCGCCGCGTGCTGTGCCGGCTCTTCCGCATCCAGGGCGACACGCGCGACACCAAGATTCAGCAGCAGCTATGGGCCTTGGCGGCAGAGTTGCTCCCGCTCGGCCGTGCGGGTGATTTCAACCAGGCTCTGATGGACCTTGGGGCAACTATCTGCACGCCCCGCAGCCCGGCCTGCGCCCGCTGCCCCGTCGCGCGCCACTGCCAGGCGCGGCGGCACATGCAGCAGGACGAACTGCCCAAGATTAATCGCAAGAAGCCCGTCCCCCACTACCGCGTCGCCGTCGGGATCGTCCATGGCAAGGCGGCAAACGCCGGACGCATTCTCATGGCCAAGCGCAAGGCCGACGCCCTGCTGGGCGGCCTGTGGGAGTTCCCCGGCGGCAAGATCAAACGCGGCGAGAAGCCCGCCGACGCGGCCGCCCGCGAGATTCGCGAGGAGATCGGCATCGAGGTGCAGGTCGGACCCCGGGCTGCCGTGGTGCGGCATGCGTATTCGCATTTCCGCGTCACGATTGAAGCCTTCCACTGCAAGCACACATCGGGAAGACCGCGCGCCATCGCCTGCAAAGAAATCCGCTGGCTGCGCCCGCCAGAAATCCGCCACTTGGCCATCCCCAAGGCCAGCGACAAAATCTTCAAGGCACTGGGACGCTTACCGCTTTCGCCGGCTGGCGCTCTCTTACCCAACAGCATCGTTCTGCTGAGCTGCGATTCGCCTGGGCGCAGGCGATGAAAGCGGCAATCGTCCCTATTTCGCCATTGCCGCCGCCGGCGCGGGCTTGGTGGTAGACGAGACGCCGTTCTTGGTCTTGGTGATTGTCTCGATGACCGAGCCATCTATCCGCCGGGCCGTCACGACAACCTTATCGGGCGTGGTGTCAATCTGCACGAAGGAATAGGCCCTCTCCATCGCGGTGATCTTTCCGGGTTGGCCGGAGGGCACGCCTTGGGGCGGGCGCATACCGCCGCTGCAGTTGGTGACGATGTGGTAGATGCCGTTGACCTGCACATTCTGGTAGAAGTGCTGATGCCCGGTGATGACGAAGTCCACCCCCGCCGGTTCCAGAACCTCGCTGGTCAGCCTGATCCTGGGCTTGTTGCCGTTGTGCCCGCCGTAGGAATACGCCGGGTGATGCATGAGGAGGAACTTCCACTTCTGCTTCGTGGCGGCCAGGTCTTCCTTAATCCACTTCCACTGCGGGTCGTTGGGGCCGAACGGGATCGCCATGTTGTACATCAGGACGACGATATGCGCGTCGCCGTAGTCGAATGAGAAGTACCCGTCATCCACACCGTCGGGGGCCTGCTCGAACACCCAGGCGCGGAAGGCTCTGCCCCGCGAGTGCGAGGGCTCCTGGTACTCGTGGTTGCCGATGGCTTCGATCCACGGCATCGTCGTCATGATCTTGCACTGACCGGGCGTGAACCACCCCTGCCGCCATTCCCCATAGCCCGTGCCGGCCGTGATCAGGTCGCCCGTTGTCGCCGCCATGCCCGGTTGGACCGCCTCGATGGCCTTGAGCACGCCGTCGTGCACCTTGGGGTCGGGGTTGTAGTGCATGTCGCCCGTGACCACCCACCGCGCCGGCGTGCCTGGCAGCGGGGCCGTGCGGAAGGTGTAGTCGGCCGTCGTCGTCTCCTTCCATCGCACGCGATAGTGGTACAGCGTGTTGGGCGTCAGAGCGGACAGCTTGACGTTGTGCACCGCGCCTTTCCCCTCGCCGGTGGCCTGTGTGCTCTCTGCCGAGGCCGTCGAGCCGTACTTGTCCGTCAGGCCGTAGTCCACGTCGGCGGCCGGTGTCTTGTCCGGCGCCTCGTATAGCACGTAGATGCTGTTAGTGGTGACGCCCTGCAGCCAGGGCGTCGTCAGAGGCGTCAATGGCGGCGCCTGCGTAGCCGGTTGGCTTGCGGCGTGCTTGGAAGAGTGCCCACGCGCGGCCGCAATGCAGGGGGCAGCCAGGATCGCAGTCACGGTGATGAACGCGAGATATCGTGCAGCCTTCATCGGGGCTCCTTTAGGCCAGCCTCCCTCTCGACTGGCCGCAACAATTGAACCCGCCTGCGACGAAAAGGGTCTGCACCTCAATGAACCGTAGTGTAGGAGATGAGCTTGTATCCCAGGCGCGCGCCCAGGAACTCAGTGACGGGGTTGCCCTTCATGGGGGCTACCTCGACGATGTCGGCCGCCAGAACCTGCCGGTGTGTGCAGACCGCCCGCAGCAGTGCGGTGATCTGGAACCAGTTCATCCCGCCCGGTTCCGGCGTGCCGGTGCCGGGGGCGTAGGCCGGATCGAGGCCGTCTATGTCGATTGTGACGTACACCTTGGGCCCCAGTAGCGACAGGGCTCGGTCGATCCAATGAGGATCCGAATTGATGATCGCCGGCGTGATGAAGTTGGCGGCCTCGGCGGGGCACTGCTCGAACTCTTCGCGGCTGAAGCTGCGGATGCCGACCTGGCAGATCCGCGGCGTCAGCTCCATCACGCGCCGCATGACGCTGGCGTGCGAATGTTTGCTGCCTTCGTAGCTGTCGCGCAGGTCCGCGTGGGCGTCGATCTGCAACACGCTGATAGGGCCGTGCTTCTCGATCACGGCTTGGACCATCGGCGCCGTGACGCTGTGCTCGCCGCCCAGGCCCAGCAGGAACTTGCCCTCGGCCACGATCGCCGCGGCCGCATCGTGTACGGCCTTCATCTGTGCCGCCGGCGTGCGGCGGGGCGCCACCGGCGGATACGTCGCAACGCCGGCGTGGAAGAACTCGGCTTTGAGCTCCTCGTCAAAAAGCTCCACTGCCGCCGAGGCGTCGATGATGGCCGCGGGACCATCGGCCGTGCCGTCGCCGTACGTGACAGTGCCCTCATACGGCACGGGCAAGACGCCGTAGCGGGCGGACGCGGGATTGCTGTATTTGGCGGGCAGATCCAGAAAGTTGGGGCGTTTTCGTTTGCTCATGTTTTTCTCGCAATTTTGGCCATTTTAGCGGCCATCTCGTACGCGGCAAGATCAATCGGCCTACGATGTGGCAGACCGAAAGACAAAGTGCGGCGGTCAGAAGTAAAGATGCAGAATTTGTACCGTCCGATTGCACTTTGCCGCTTGCGTAATCTTATGTTCCCTCCGGAGTCGGGCATTTTTCGGAGGTTGGGCAATGTCGCGTTGGATGGGGTATTTTGGGACGTTCGTGCTCGCCTGCGGGCTGCTGGCCGCCGGCGGGTGTGAAGGAGCCATAGTCGCCGGTAGCGACCATCTCGACAACGGCTTGGTGATCATCCTGCCCGGCATCGACGGCGGAGGCCTGCGCAATCTGGCCATCGCCGACGCCTTGAAAGATCAGAACGTTCCCGTTGCCGTCGAGGTCTTCGACTGGACGAGCCCGCTGGGCCCGCTGTTCAACCAAGTGGCCGTCGACGCCAATCACCGCCGCGCGGCCGACCTGGCCGAGCACATCGAGCGCTATCGCAAGGATCATCCCAATGGGCAGGTGTACCTGATCGGCCACAGCGGTGGCACAGCCATCGCCGCCTGGGCAGCGGAAGACCTGGCCCGCGAAGGGACGCCGCTGGGCGGCATCGTGATGCTCGGTTCGTCGCTGTCGCCGGGGTACGACTTGTCGACTGCGTTGCAGGCGACGCGCGGCGGGATCGTGAACTTTTATTCCGCTCGCGACAGCGTGCTGGGCGGGGCAGTCAGCGCCGTCGGAACGATGGACCGCATGCCCACCGAGGGCGCGGGCAAGGTGGGCTTCGACGCCCGCGGCGACAGCGAAAAACTCGTGCAGGTTGCCTGGAGCGAAGAGATGGCAAGCGCAGGCAACCATGGCGATCATTTCTCGTGCTGCGACAAGGGATTCATCGGCGCGTACGTGGCGCCGCTGATCACACGCTGGAATCAACCCGTCGTAGCGACGGCGTCGCCGGGACCGGTGGCGCAGCAAGACGTGGCGGCGGCGAAGTAGTTAGAAGACGCCAAACAGCAAGCTCGCGGAAGGATCTGAACGATACCTTCCTCCCGGTTCCCGGTTACTTCTTCGACTTCAGCGAGGCAAGAGTGTCGCCGTCCCAGGTGTATTTCAAGCGCGGGCGACAGGGGGCGGGGAAGCGGTCGAAGGCGTACGACGCCAGCAGCGGCAGCGACACGCTGGGCTCGACCCACGCCATCGCAAAGTTCGCCTGGCCGGCGATCTTGCCCCACGACTGCGCCTCGCCCAGCGTCGAGCTGGACAGGCCGCCGTCGGCAGTCACGGCCGTGGTCACCTGCAGGGCGTAATCGTGCCCGCGGTCGAGACCGAAGATGTACCCCATCACGATCGAGTCGTTGATGTAATTCTTGGGCACGCCGCCGGCGACATAGATCGCCGCGGTCTTCTTGCTCTGCACCACGATCTGCACCAATTCGTAGTTGTCGCGAATCGAGTTGATCGAGAAGGGCGGACGCTTGCCCTGCTTGGCGCGGTAGTACGCATCCGTCAGGCCGATGCCGATGGACGAGTCGTTGATCGCCGGGCAGAAGATCGGCACGCCCAGCTTGTGGCACTGGTAGACGATCGACTCCTCGTCGTCGAGCTTGGAGCCCAGGAAGTCCAGGTACGCGCGGCTGGAATATTCGCCCGTGGGCAGCTCGTCGCTGACGCGCCCGCACCACTTGTCGGTCTCCCAGAACTTTTCCTCGTCTACATACGTGTCGTAGATGCGGTCGATCAGCAGCGAGCGCAGCTCGACGTCGTCGGCCGCGGGCGTGCCCTTGTAGTGGCGGAACCCGCGGGCCTGGTAGATGTCCTGGTACAGGATCGCCCCGGTCGAGACGACGACGTCGACATAGCCGCCGACGACGAGGTCGCGGATCACGCGCCGCAGACCCGCGGCGATCAGCGGGCCGGCCAGGCCCAGCAGCACCGTCGGGCGGGCCTTATCTTCGTACATGCCCTTGAGCACCTCGGCGCAGCGCCCGATGTTGCGGGCCTGGATCGACATGCCGCTCATCGATTCGACCAGGTCGGCCGCTCGCATCCCCTTGCCCACCTGCACCTGCTTGATGGGCTTGGCGAGGATCTTCTTCTTGGCCTTGTGCTGCGAGGAGGTCAGACCCTCCACGGCCAATTCAGCTTCGGGCTTGGACGCATTCTTCTTGCGCGACGCCATGAGCGGGGAACCTTTCTGACTACAGAATGAATACCGCCGCGGCCACCACGGTGGTCCAGAGGCGGTTCTCGTCGCCTTCAGCCGTCTCGACGCTGTACTGCGAGCGCACGATCTTGCCGGACATCTTGTAGATCTCGCGGCGCTTGTCGTAGCCGGTCTCGGGGTCGAACTCGATACCCAGCGTGGTGGCCAGCATCGTCGCGGCCATGTCTTCGACCAGGTCGGCCATCTCTTTTTTGCGCATGCCCGCGCAGTGATGCTCGCTGATGTAGCCGTAATGGTCGCGGTTGGCCGGCTGGGCCAGACCGACGCCGGCGCCGATCAGTCGCGTGGGTTCGTTGGTGGCCTCTTCCGACAGCACGACGAAGGCGATCTGCCCCGGCGTGAGCTGCGAGACGCCCTTGGACTTGGTGATGATCTGGCATCGCGGCGGCAGGATGCTCGATACGCGCACGAGGTTGCACTCGGCGATTCCCGCTTCGCGAAGCGCCAGCTCGAAGCTCTGGAGCTTGTTGCGATGTTTGCCCGTGCCTTTAGTGAAGAATACTCTCTTGGGTACCAGGAGGCTCATTGAGGAGGTCTCCCTTCAGTTAGTGGGCCGCTGCGTTGGGCGGCCCGGTGACAATTCTGGCCCAGTAACAACCCTGTCGATTCCTTATTACGCCGTAGCTGTCGACCGGTTAGACGATTGTAAAACAGATATACGCCGCCTACAACACTCTGCGCAAAATCCCTGTTGTGTGGCATGGGCTTCTCGCCCATGCTCTTTCGGTGTGGCTCGGGCGGCTCGCCCGTGCTCTTCCGGCGGGCGGGACGCCCGCCGGTGCATGGGCGAGACGCCCATGCCACAAAGCTATTTCTTGCGCGGTTTGGCGGCGCTCTTGGGCAGGAACGAGCACAGCGGCATGTCGGCGCCGTCGGTCAGCGTGCAGACCGGCTGAATGCCCAGTCCATACGCCACCTGCACGTCGCTCTCAGGCTCGCGGTTGAGCAGCAACGTGATGCTACCATCGTCCTGCGCCGCCGCTTCAACCACGATCACTGGATTGCGAAGCTCCGGCCGCGGGAACCGAATCACAAACCCCGGAATGTTCCGCTTGACGCTCCAGCCGCCGCTGACGCCGTTGAAGGAAATACGCAGGGCATTGCTGCCGCCCACGGCCGTAACAACCTTCTCGATCCGCTTGACCGTCGGCCCGCCGGCGATCGCCGGCTGGTCCGTCTGCTTCAGCGCCAGCCGCGCCATGCGCCGCCCCAGGCGGATCAGTCCCGGCGTGTCGATGTGAATGATGTCGGCCATCGAGAGATCGACCGACGTTGTGACAGCCGTATGCGCCACGCGCTGCGGCAGCGTTGCCAGCGCCTCGCGAACCAGGTCCCAGCAGTGCCAGTTGCCCTCGCGGCCAGGGCTCTCCAGCACGCGCCCAATCTGCACCGCCACGACCGGCAGGCCGGGCATCTTCAAGTCTTTCCGCACCGCCGCGATCCACGCGTCAAAGCGCGCGGCATATGTGCTAGCCTGGTCGGCCGAGGTCGCATCCGAGCAGCCCTGGTACCACAAAATGCCTCGCAGGTTTCCGCCGGCCTTGGCGATGCGCTGCAGCATCGCGCCGTAGAGGCTGTGGCCGCCCTTGGTCTTGAGGGCGGGGCTCCATTGGTCCAGGCTCGTGCCGCCGTGGGCACAGGCGATCAGCCCGATGGGCCGGCCCAGCGCATCGGCCATCGCCTTGCCGAAGGCGATGCCCAGCCCCGAGCCAGTCTTGCGATTGCGGTCTTCTTCCTCGGCGAGCTGCTTGTTGGTCATCTTCTTCTGGTGCGGGGCCACCCACGGGCGGATCATCTCATAGTGCACCGGCGTGAAGCTTTCCCAGAAGCGGTGCAGCGGCTCTTCAGCAATCTCCCACTTGCCCGCGCTGGTGAAGTTCCACACGCGCTCGTCGGGCTGCTCGCAGCCGTCCAGCCAGCCGCAGCCCTGCATGTTCGATTGCCCCGCCAGAACCCAAACGTCAATGTCCTTCGGTCGCTTTGCCACAGTGTTGGCTCCTAAGTGGCACGGGCATCTCGCCCATGCTCTTTCTGTGTGGCACGGGCATCTCGCCCGTGCTCTTCGTATTTCTTTCCCTGCATGGCCGGGACGGCCATGCGACTCATGGGCGAGACGCCCATGCTACTGTCCCGCCAGTCCCAGGGCCTCCGCCGCGCCGCGCATGGCTGCAATCACATCGCCCATCAACTCATCCACGCTCACACGCATCATCGCGGCGCCTTTCTCGATGACGCTGCGATCCACACCGGCGGCGAAGCTCTTTTCCTTCCACTTCTTCTTCACCGACTTGACCTCGAGGTCCATGATGCTCTTGCTGGGACGCACCAGCGCCGAGGCCGCAACCAGGCCCGTCAATTCATCCACCGCATAGAGCGTCTTCTCCATGTCGGTCAGCGGCTCGACGTCGCTGCACGCGCCCCACCCGTGCGAGGCGGCCGCACGAATCATCTCCTCGGGCCAGCCTCGCTGGCGGAGAATCTCGGCCGTCTTGGTGCAGTGCTCCTGTGGAAACTGCTCGAAGTCCAGGTCGTGAATGAGCCCGGCGAGGCCCCACTGCTCGGCGTCGCCGCCCCTCTTGGCCGCCAGGAAGCCCATCACCGCCTCGACGGCCAGCGCGTGTTTGATCGCCTTATCGGTTTTGTTGAACTCGCACAGCAAGGCAAACGCTTCGTCACGCGTGGGCGTCATGGTGTTCTCCGTGTGGGCCGCCTGAGACAGGTTCATGCTACCGGCCAGGCCGCCGTCGTGCAACGAACTACGTTTCACCTGCTGGTCCGGCAAAAAATAATGTGCCGCTTATTCAAGTCGCACCTGGATCGTGCCGTTATGTGAAAGCGGATGTGGGGCACTAAAGGAATAGCCCACCCTCCGCCATATCTGTTCCGCGGAAGTGGACACTCGAGTGCGTCCATGGACGACAATGCGCTGACAGATCGATCCACGGTGCGTCCGACAATCATCGGGATTATTGCTCTAGCCCTGACGGTATCGGCGGCGGCCGACGTTTCATCGCCGGCGTGGCGCGGCCAGAGCGGCTCGATATGGCTGCAGTGGGAGTGCTACGAAAACTCCTCGATGTCACTGGTCGAGAGCTGCAATCCATACGGCCAGCCTGAGCTGCTGGCCCTTACAAATCGCAGGCAGGCAACGGGGGGCGGTCTCGGCGCCGGATCCCCGGCGAGTCTCATCCTGGCGACGATTCCAACCGACCCGCTGCAAAGTGCGTATATGGACTTCCAGGTGCAGGTGGCATGGACCGCCAACGCGCCGGGCGTAAACCTCTATGTGGGGGAGACGGGCTCGGCCGTCCAGGGCACGCTACTGCAACAAGTCACATTCGAGCGATTGGGCGAGTCTGGAATTTCCACGCAATGGCATAACTCGACATACACATTCCATCTCTACCCCGACACCGGGTCCGTCATCTTTCAAATCGAAGGCGGCATCACCGTGGGCGCGATCACGATCGACGCTCGCAGTGTCCCTGAACCAGCCACGCTGGCACTGCTGGTCCTGGGCGGCGCTATCGTTCTGGTCCGCGGCCGCAAGAGTCCCGCCTGATCGGGCGGTCTGGGGCCGCCCGTTGTGCCGCCGTCATGGGCTCTGGCTCCCACCCCACCCACACTTGGCACAATATTCCCGCCGAATTCGCGCGGAGGATTTGCCTTGGCAATTCTGAATCGTACGGTTCGTTCGGAAGACAGTGAGGACAGCGCCCCGCCGCCGGCGTGACGGCAGGGCGCAACCGGAGAAGAACAGGAGTGTCGCCGCCCGACGGCTCGCGGGCAGCGAGGAGGGATTTCGAGCCCGATTGCCCAGGAGGCAATATGAAGAACGTCGCTATCCTTGTGATGTGCGGTTTGATGGGTCTGATGGTTTCCTCCGCCGACGCCAGCGTCATGCTGACGGCCTCGGGCTATTCCGCCACCGGCGATGAGGTCGCCTTCACGGCAGAGGTCTCCATTTCCGGCGACATTCTGACGCTGCAACTGTCGAACAATTCGCCCGTGGCCAGCAACAGCCGCGACGACGTGCTGAGCAGCTTCTACTTCGACATCCTCAACAGCGCCGGCCTGCGACCGAGCCTCAACTATGTCAGCGCCACCGGCGACGTGTGGTACACCAGCAGAAGCTACACCGACTGGCTGTGGCGCGACGATGCGAACCTCAAGGCCGTCAAGAGCAACGACTCCACGTGGCAGTTCAAGGCGATGAACGCCGCCCTGGCGCCCTACTACGGCTTTGGCATCGGCACGGTCGGCAACAGCGACCTCGACGGGAACAACTTCTCCGGCAATGTCGTCGGCGGCGTCGACTACTCGATCTATGCCGGCGAGGTGACCACGCAGAGCCTCAACGGCCTGCTGCTGATCAAGGGCACGGCGACCTTCACGTTCTCCGGCGCGACGGGCTTCAGCGAGAGCGACATCGCGAACTCGGCCGTGTTCGGCATGGGCACCGCCCCCGATGGTCTGATCACCGGCGGCAACCACAGCGACAACATCCCCGAGCCCGCCACGGCCGGCCTGCTGGTCCTGGGCGGCGTGGTCACCCTGGCCCGGCGCCGCAGGATGGCCGCCTGATCCATCCAACGCTCACCAGCGAGATTCCCCCCCCAGCGGGCGGCCCTGAAAGCCGCCCGCTGCTTCGCGCAGAAGCAGCACGGGCATCTTGCCCGTGGGTAGCACGCGCCCCATCCCACTGGCGAGAGAGCCCCCCTTCCTCTACAGTATCCGTCACAGCGGCATCCTGGAGCAACTCGGATGAACCCCAGGGAAAACCTATATCGTGCCATCACGCGCAATGGACCGCGATGGGTCCCCTGCGGGTACGAGGCCGCTCATTGGATCGGCTCGCCGGTCGTCGAGCGCCCCGGCCACGCTGGGCTCGACAGTTTCGGCTGCAGGTGGAGTCTTGAGCCCGATGCCCACGGCGGGACGTTTCCCGCCCACGACGGCTTCCCGCTCAAGGAGGGGCTCGACCACTGGCAGGATCACATCTCCATCCCCGACATCCACGCCATCGACTGGACTGGCGTGGCATCCGCGGCGGCCGCCATCGACCGAAAGGAACTCTTGGCCCTGGGCTGCGTCGAGTTCGGCCTCTTCGAGCGGTCCTATCTGCTGCTGGGGATGGAAGAGGCGCTGGTGTGCTATCTCACGCGGCCGCGGGAGATGTCCAACATGCTCGCGGCCATCGCCGATTACAAGATCGAGCTGATCCGCAAGTTTCACTCGGTCGCCGCCCTGGACGTGCTCTGGTTCGGCGACGACTGGGGCACGCAGCGCGGGCTGTTCATTCCGCCGCCGGCCTGGCGGGCCGTCATCAAACCCCACCAGAAGCGAATCTACGACGCCATCCACGCCCTGGGCATTCTGATCGACCAGCATTCCTGCGGGCACATCGAGGCCGTCTTCGCCGACATGGTCGAGATCGGGGCCGACATGTGGAACCCCTGCCAGCCCTGCAACGACCTGGCCGCCCTGAAGCGCCGCTTCGGGCGGCAGATCAGCTTCCACGGCGGCATCGACAGCCAGTTCGTCCTGAGCCGCTCCGGCGTGACGCCCGACCAGGTCCGCGCCGAGGTCCGCAAGCGGATCGCCGACCTCGCCCCCGGCGGCGGATACCTCGCCGCCCCCAGCCACGCCGTCCCCTACGACCCCGCCCTCATAACCGCCATGACCGAAGAGATCCAATCCTTCGGCCGCGAAATCTACGCCAGCCCAACCGGCATAGGTCTTAGGTCATAGATCATAGGTCATAGGGCTAGCGTTTCTTTGCCCCTATGCCCTACGACCTCCGACCTATACCCTACCCCCTCTACCCCCTCCGCCCTAAGCCCTCCGACCTCCGACCTAACCCCTGCTGCACGTCCTTGCACTTTGTTGTACTTTTCACAGCGGTTTCGCGTCCGCCTCCCATCCAATAGTGGTATGCGCGGACCCGCATAGTAGACTTTCTGCCCTGCCGCACATTTCCTTCCTTCCCGCGAAGACCGTTTGGGGCCCATGTCCACGACGCCGGCGGCCTCATTGTCTTGGCGGCGGGAGTCACAGTGTTAGGACTTTTTGACTTAACTCATCATTTGTAGCCCGATATATTCCCCGCCCAGGAGAGGCAAAGGAGCAGCCACACGAAGGAGTGGTCGCCGCGTTGGCGAATGTTCCCCCCGGCCTTAAAACAGGAGAGGGTACCCAGGTACCCCACCCCCCAAAGGGAGAAGGAATAAGTATGAGGTATCGGTCTATCACTATCGTTGCAGTTTTTGCTCTGGTGGCCGCCGTGCCGGCTGTATCGATGGCGGCAGAGATATTTGTCAGCACGGATCAGACTGGCAAGAACGTGCAGTGCGATATCAGCAACACCCAGCACTGGACCTACACCGTGCCCGTGAACGTGGATGTACAGGGCGGCCTATTCGTGATGAAGGACGGCCAGAACACGGTCGCTGATATTACGTTCTGCCTTGTCGAGGGAGGCTTTTCCAGTGATTTTACCAGCCGCTCATTGGCGAGTACCACACTGACCCCCGCATCATTCACCCAGAGCTATGAGGCTGTGATTTTCACCACCCCTACGATCACGCTTCTGGCTGGCCACACCTATACAGGAGTGCTGTCTTCCAGTGCTGCCGTGGCCGGAGATGCGCAGTATTTCATCAAGGATGGCAACAAAGCCTTCGTCGATAGCAAGGGCACGATCATTACCGTCCCCGAGCCGGCGACGATGAGCCTGCTGGCCCTGGGCGGCTTGGCCGCCCTGCTACGCAAGAGGCGCTAGTCAGCAAGCAGTGATTCGTAATGAACACGGGCGGTCGGCCTGAAAAGCGGCCGCCCGCTGCTTTGCGCAGGTCCGGTCCTTCCAGCGGCACGTCGAACAGTGTATGGAGGGCAGGCCCCACCATTGTCTTAACGGGCAGTGTCAGCCACCTACCCCACCCCAGGGGCTTGGGCTTTGGAGTCCCGTTTCCTTGCACCGCGCAACACAACGGGCGGCCATTGCTGACCGCCCGTTGAGACTGCACTCGCCATCACTTCCTGCGACGAATCAGGGCCGCCAATCCGCCAAGGGCAAGCAGGCTCATAGTGGCCGGTTCGGGAACAAGAATGTTAAGAGCCACATTCTGGCTTCCGAGAAAATCGCCTACCACCCCCATGCCGTTGTTGAGGAGCTTTGCTGCCTCAGTTGTAGGGTCCTCGATCAGTGCCTCCCCGTACTCGTCATAGAGCGAACGATCAGACAGGTCGCCCAGGTATTTATAGAACTCGTAGCGTCGCGTCACGGACTCGTTGCCATCCCCGACAATAACATCGTCGCCTCGTGCATCGAAGCCCGCATTTCCCGCCTGCAGGAGTTGCCACTCGATCTCAGTTTCGGTTTCGGGCACGGCTGGATTACCAAGAACAAGATCCTCCAGCCGGACAGGTTCGGGGTTCTGGACGGTGATGATCGTCACTTTTGCCCAAATCGCCTCGCCGAAAAGAGGATGATCGGGATCATTTTCATTCGCGGGCGCCGGCAGAACCGCCTGAACAACCTGCGGCAGTCCCGGATTTGCCGGCGGCACGAGAGTCAAGACAGGAGCGGGAATCTTTACGTTCGTGCCAAAAGGTGTGAGCGTCCCATTGCCTCCATCGACCAGCCAGCGGTAGATCGTGTTAGTTGGATTAACATTAAGACTGATGCCGAAATGGTCACCCGGCACCGTCCCGGGATAGCCGGGGTAGCTGCCATTGAAAAGTGAATGTCCACCCGTATCGGGCAGTGTTCCGGTGTCAGTGCCAGCAGACCAAGTCTGCGTCACGTTGTCATACGAACTTGCATACCGAACGATAACGCCCGTCCCGGTAGAGATTACAATCGGGTCTCCGTAGCGGTTATACGGGGAACCAAAGGTATAAGACACGTCTGAGGCGGCGCAACCTTCGAGTTCGATCTCAAAGCCGTGCGTGGTAACGCCCGTGTCATTGATTGCATCAAAGTTGCTCAAGGCGCCGTACATGACCGTCGCGAGAGCGGGGGTGCTGAATGAAACCAACAACACGATGCTGAACAACAGGTAGCGAGTCTTCATGGTCCTTCCTTTCTGGCGGGGACATCGCGATTGCTTTCTATTTCGGCAAAAGCGGACCAGCAATGTCCAAGATTGTATCGGCAAGAGAAACTCAGTCAAGTTTATTTAAATGAAAACACCTCTGCCCTTGCAGTGCACCGTCCCCGGGAGAGGATTCAATGTGACGTTGTTGCACAGGTCCTCAATTCAATGCAACTATCCTGCCCTGTTTTTTCGCCGGACCAAGACCGCCAAGCCGCCCATAGCCAGCAAAGCCACTGATGCGGGTTCAGGCACGATGAAGGCGATATTGTCGAGAGTCACATCGGCAGCCGTCTTGCCACTGAACTCGAAGGTCAATCGATCCACGCTGTTCCACGCCGTGATCGCAGAAAATAACGACGCCGGAATGTCTATCTGGCCTGGGGTTGCGGGCCAGTTCGAAAGGTACGAATCGGTCTGGCCGTCGGCGACCACTGTGATCGTGATCGTGTTGCTGCCCACGCCGGTGCCAAGATCAACATAGGTGAAATCGAGTTGGAACTTACCCCCGGCGGCCAAGGCTGCATTCAGGTCTGTAGTCCGTCCATATTCCAGGACGAATCCACCGCTGTAACGCGGACCGGATTCGTAGGTACCCTCCCCGAGGTAGTCAACGGTGTTGATTTCTCCATTGACTTGGCGGGCATTGCCGGCAACCGAAAAGAACCTTTCTCCACCGATGACATCACTTGTGGATAGGCCCGAAACGCTATCGCTGCTTCCCCCCGCAACATACTGTTCACCTACGTTGAATGTGTCAATGTTGATGACCGAGGCAAAGCCCGATCCACAAAGTGCAAGAGAAACGCAGACTAATATCAATGTCGCCCTCATCTTCACGCAAACCTCGCTTCTGCCGGAGTTTCCGGTCGGTTAACAAATGAGCAAGAAAACTGACAGATGATCTAGAAACAAACCTGATCTGGCCTGCGATATGCCCGCCTCCGTCTCTGCTCACCCAAGCCGCCGGTTGAATGGCAGCTTCTCCTGGGTCCATCGACGGGGCATCTGGCCCAACGAAGGAATAGTATAGCCACATCGACATCCATGTCAAGAATAATCAGCGATTCGCCAGCAGACCAGCGGCCGCACCGATTATTGGCGGCGGGCATATCATTCCCGGGGAAGGCAAAGATGCTGCCGCTACACATGACAACGGGCAGCCATTGCTGACCGCCCGTTGAGGCTGCACTCGTTTTGTGCTTCGATTACTTCTTGCGACGGATCAAGGCCGCAAGGCCACCCAAGGCCAGCAGGCTCATCGTGGCCGGTTCAGGGACGAAGCCGACGGTAATTCTGCCATCACCGAGCATAGTATTGAGTTCATCGAGGTGGCTGCCCGCCCAGCGGAAGCCCCAGTCGCCGATTTTGCCCACCATCGTGTACCCGCCGGACTCAAAGACGGTCGGGGTGAACGGGGCGTTGTCGAAGAACAGATTGATCGAGCTGCCCGAGAGCAGCGTAAACGCTCCTTCGAAGGTAATGCCGGTGGTCTGTCCGGCGGCTTGAGTCACATTGATTGCGTTGCCGCCCCCTTCAATGTACCCGCCGTAAACGCCGCCAATGGTCACGGCCGCGCCGGTAATGTTCAGCGTTCCTTGAACGCCGTTGCTCATCGCGAGAAAGTCCAGGCCGAATCCATCCGAACCGGCGCCCATATTCACCGTCGCACCACTGATATAGTTCAAAGTCGATCCCACACCATAGGGCATCGCAATCTTGCCCAGTTTGGCCGACTCGGGCTTGCTGGAATTGACGAAATCAAAGTTGAAGACGCCGCCACCATAGAAGTTGAACCAGTCGTTGATATAAAGTTGCGACGTAGAGTCCAGGGTGATGCTGTTGGCCACCGTCGAGTTATGGTTCACGTTGCCGTTGAGAGTCACGACAGCGCCGCCGGTGATACTCAATTTACCGTTAGTGCCAGCGCCGTTGCCGATCCAAGCCGTGCTGTTGCAGGTAATGGCCGAGCCGCTTCCATCGACGTTCACTTGGGCGTCACCCGGGTTATCAAAGCTGATCACTAACGCGTCCCCGCCCGTCAGGGTGAGCTTGGAGCCTGAGTTGACATTGAGGACGCCGGTGGCTGTCCCGCCGTTGATACGCACATCACCGGTTGAGTAGTTCCCGCCGTCGGCCACATCCGCCGTGCCGGCCGTGATTCGAACGGCATCATCCGGCTGCGGAGCGCCGTTGTCCCAATCGCCGTCTGCGGTCCAACTGCCAGGCGAGTTGATCAAAGTAGTCATATCGCCCCACGCCATGTTGCCCAGGACCAGCACGGCCGCGACCGCCAGAATTGTCAATGCTGTGTGTTTCATACTCGTTGCTTTCCTTTCGTTCCGGCCCAAGTCACCTGCGAACCCATCGCCTGTGCCAGAAGCCACCTCACTTGGTTGCTGAAAAATATCTCTTGTTCTCAATCCGTTCCGAACGGCCATCCATTAACAAAACTACAAATACTCAATAAAGCAGGTATGCGAACATGAACGTAATGGGTCTGGAAATGCCCGCCTCCGTCTCTGCTCACCCAAGCCGTCATGTGAGGGCGGCTTCTCCTGGGTCCATCAACGGGGCATCAGGCCCTATAGGACATGAGCATACCGCGAATCGCCATTTTTTCAAGCTTATTCCCGGCTTCGCGATTAGCCCGCTACGCCGTGGCAAACCGCAAGACCGGCTTGCGACAAAACTCACCCGGCCGACTCTAGCAGGTCCGTCAATCTTTGAGAGGCCGGTAACTTTTCCCTATCGGGATCATTCAGAGCAGCAGACCGCAGTTGAACAAGCGGTAGGCAAATCAGAAATGTTTCTCGGCGAAAGCGCGGCCGGAGTGGGACTTGAGGTACTTCTCGAAAGCTACGGCCTTGGGTTGGGTGCGAAAGGCTACGGCCGTCTCGACTTGCCAGGGGCGGAACTTTGAAGTGTGAAAGACCTTCCCGCTGTTGTGGGCGGCAAGCCGATTGGCGAGGTCCTCTGTGAGGCCGACGTAGAAGCGCTCGGGGCAGGCGGTGCTTTGGAGCATGTAGACGTACCAGAACTTCCCGGTCATTTGTTTCCCCATAGCAATTACGAAGACTGGCTTGCCAAGGCGTAGTTCCCGGCTTCGCGGTGAAACTGCTATGCCGTGGCGAGCCCTCTTTGCTGCGAGGCCGTTTTCGTTCACCTGGATCGCCGAACGAAGACTGGCTTGCCAAGGCGCAGTTCGCCGCTGCTGGGATTAGCAACACCTGCCCGGCTTCGCACAAAACGCTACGCCGTGGCCCAGTCTTCGTTCGCCTTAAGCGGCGAACGAAGACTGGGCGATACTGGACTCGAACCAGTGACCTTGCGGGTGTGATCCGCACGCTCTAACCAACTGAGCTAATCGCCCGGATTCAGTAGCAGGGCATCCTGCCCATGAGTCGCACGGGCGTCTCGCCCGTGCTACGGTTCTCAGAGGGCAAATTATACACCGCCGCTTCGTCGTTGCAACTCATTCAGCGTGTCGGTGAAATCTTTCGGCCAGGGGGCGGTGAACTCCATCGGCTCGCGCGTGCGGGGGTGCGTGAAGTTGATCGTGTGCGCGTGCAACGCCTGGCGCGTGATCAGCGGGCCGTCGGCTACCTCCGCGTGGCCGTCCAGCTGGCTCATGTACAGCGGCCCGCCGCCGTACATCCGGTCGCCGACGATCGGGTGGCCGATGTAGCTCATGTGAACGCGGAGCTGGTGCGTGCGGCCGGTCTGGGGGTACAGCTCTACCAGCGTAAAGGGCATGCTCCCGCCAGGGCCGGCGGCCAGGCGCTGGAGCACCTTGTAGCGCGTGACGGCCGGCTTGATCGTCATCGGCAGCGGGCGGCCGGTGAGGCGGTGAACGGCGTACTTCTCGCGGATGCGGGCGTGCTTGCCGATCGGGGCGTCGATGAGGTCTTCGTTCATCGACATGCGGCCGTGAACGATCGCGGTGTACGTCTTGTGCACCTTGCGGTGCTCGAACTGCCAGCCGAGGCGCCACAGGGCCTGCTCGCTCTTGGCCACGAGCATGACGCCGGTGGTGTCGCGGTCGAGGCGGTGGACGATGCCCGGCCGAAACGCCTCGCCGCTGGTGGGCAGGTCGGCAATGTCGCGCCAGTTCTTCTGGAAGTAATACGCCAGGGCGTTGACGAGCGTGCCCGTCCAATTGCCCCGGGCCGGGTGCACGATGAGGCCGGCCTGCTTGTTGACGGCCATCAGGTCGTCGTCTTCGTAGATGACGTCCAGCGGGATGGGCTCGGGGGGAATCTCACGCCGCTTGACGATCGGGAGCATCATGTCGATCACGTCGCCGCTACGGAGGATGTACCGCGGCTTGACGACCTGCTCGTTGACGGTGACGTTGCCCTCGCGAATGTAGCCCTGCAGGCTGGTGCGGGAGTGGTCGCGGCCGAGGCGGCCGGCGAGGTACTTGTCCAGCCGCCGGTCGCTCTTGGGGCGGCGGACGAGAATCTGGAGATGCTCGAGGCCGTCCTCGTCGGCGGCCAGAACGGTCTGGACGCCCTCGACGTCCTCGTCGGCAAACTCGCCGGTCTGCTCGTCGGGGGGCAGGTCCTGCTCTTCTGTGATGATGTCTTCGGGGTCGGGCATACAGGTCATCATACCACAGTCTGCAACGATTGCTGAATTAGCCGCTGAGGTCGCTGAGGACGCAGAGGACAGAGTTGTTTTATCTTCCCACATCCTCAGCGTCCTCAGCGACCTCAGCGGCTCAATTAATCGGCCGCAGAAGCGAAATACCACGAGAGATCGGGGAGAACGCCCTACCGCCGTCACTATAAACGCGCGCAAAAAGGGCCGCGGCGTCTGGGGCGGGCGTTGGAAACGCATCGCACCAGCCGTCGCGGCCCTGGGGGTCGCTGTGAGGCGGTTAGAGCAGGGTCTTGGCCACGTCGGCCGCACTGGCGGCGTCGGGGGCGTAACCGTTGGCGCCGATCTCGTCGGCAAAGCTCTGGGTGACCGGGGCGCCGCCGATGAGGGTCTTGGTCTTGACGCCGGCGGCCTTCATGGCCTTGACCACTTCGCCCATCTGGGGCATGGTGGTGGTCAGCAGGGCGCTCATGGCGCAGACCTGGGCGTTTTCCTTCTTGCAGGCCTCGACGAACTTCTCGGCCGGGGCGTCGGTGCCGATGTCGACGACCTTGAGCCCGGCGCCGGTGAGCATCATTCCGACGAGGTTCTTGCCGATGTCATGCAGGTCGCCCTTGACGGTTCCCAGCACGACGGTGCCGATGGGCTTGACGCCGGCGGCGACCAGCTTGGGCTGCAGGACGTCCATCGCGCCGTGCATCGCGCGGGCGGCGATGAGGACCTCGGGCACGTAAATTTCGTTGGCCTTGAACCGCTTGCCCACGACGTTCATGCCGGCGATGAGGCCGTCATTGAGAACCTTGGCCGGGCCCACGCCCTCTTCCAAAGCCTTCTTGGTCAACTCGACGACCTTGTTGCGGTCGCCCTTGATCAACGCGTCTGCCAATGCTTGCAAATCTGCCATGTATAACTCTCCCAACAGTGCCTTAAGATCTTCTAATGCGTCGGCTCCATTTTGCCATGCGCCGCCGCACAATGCGAAGCACCCTACACCAGAATCATGCCCATATCAACGTGGAAAGCGAAAAATCTTTCCGTCGAAGAATCCGCCCTCACGGTCGCGTGGCCGGGGCCGTCGCCGCCCGCGTCGTCGCGCCGGTCGCCTCGGCCGAGGACGGCGCGGTCGCGGCCTTCTTGGCCGCCATCGCCACCGGTTGCGACAGAACGCTCAACTCGTTGAGTTCTTTTTCCGCCAGCGCCACCGCCGGCGTGCCGGCCAGACGCGGGTCGGTCTTGATGGCCGTCAGCTCCCTGCGGGCGGCGTCGAAGTCTCGCATCGTTTCGGCCAGCCGCGCCAGTCCGAACCGCGCCCGCCCCACGGCCGAAGGGTTGTCGGGGAAGCTGTCCAGCGTCTGGCGATAGCAGGCTTCGGCCTGATCGTAAGCCTTCTTGCGTTCGTCGGCCGTGGCGGTCGGCGGCAGATTCACCAGCCGCGCCGTGTAATCGTCGCCCAAAGTCAGGCCGGCCAAGGCCGCCACGAAGCGGTTGGTCTCCTGCTGCGACAGGGCCTTGAGGTCTTCAACGCGCTGCTCGAACTTGAGGTTGGGATCGGCGGTAACGCTTTCGTATTTCGCCAGCACGTCGCGCGCGGCGGTGCGTTTGCGGCCGATGGCATAGTTGGCGATCAGGGCGATCAGTGCCACGATCAGCACGGCCCAGGCGACATAGGTGCCATATTTCTTGAGGAAAGTCCCCAGCTTGCTCAGTTCAGTTCCCAGCACGTTGTGCTGCAGTTCGTGGCGTCGTTGTGCTTTCATCGATTGTACTCGCGGCGTTGAGCGGGACCGGCCTGCGCGGCCGCACAAGCGGCCAGCGACCAACAGGGTACGAAAGGGGCATTCTACCTTGGGCGGGGGAAAATGCAAACGCCGGCGGCGAGTTTATTCACCGTCGGCGTGCATGGAGGTCCCGGCAAACCTAATTCCGAGTCGACCTCGCCGCCGAGCGCGAGTACCCCGACCGCGCGGCGGGACGAGGCGTCTCTGCGGCGCGAATTTCAATGGGGCCGGTGCTCCAGAGGCGGACGGTGATGCTCGTGGGGTGGATGACGTTGTACCACGAGCCATCGGCGATCATGACGCGGCATCGCTCGGTGTCTTTTTCAAACTCCAGCGTGAACTCGCCGTCGGTCACCAGGTAATTGACGAACTGCCAGCGGTTGGCCTGCATCTGCTGGCGGAAGAAGCGGTTGAGCTCCCACTTGTCGGCGCGGCCTTTGTACACGTGCTCGAGGTATCGGGCCGAGCCGGCGCCGAACTCCAGCGTCTGCTTTTCCTTGATCTTGAAGCCCATCGGCACGGGAACGTCCGGAATGGGCGACGTGGCCAGAGGAATCAGGTCCGGCACGAGCACCGCGTCGTCGAGCCTGCCGTCGTCGTCGGTGGGGCTCATCGTGGTCGTTGTGTTGGTGCTGCTGCCGCAGCCGGCCAGAAAAAGGATACCGGCCGCCGCCATCGCGCTTGCGAAAATCCATGTGCGGTTCATAATCAGTCTCCATACATCGGCCCGGGAATGGGCGCTTTGTTGTTATCGGTCAGAGCTTTGGGGCAGGATTACAGATTTACAGGCGCTGATGCGGCGCGAATAAAGACTTACCACAGAGGCACAGAGAAAGCTGAGGGGAAACAAAGGCAACACCAAGATGGGAACCTTCCGCGCCACGTCTTGTTGTGCCCCCTCAGCTTTTCTCGTTGTCTCTGTGGTAGGTTTTTTCCCCGCCAGGACGCGTAGCGCAGGATTCCTGATTCCCGCGCTTGTAAATTGTCCGCCGCAGCTATATTGTGTTGCCTTTTCCGGGTAGTGCAGGGACGGAGACTTATCGTGGTCGTTGTCGTCAACCTGTTCGACATCATCGAAGGCAAGGAAAAGCAGTACGCCGAGTACCTGCGGCGGGTGCAGCCGATCCTGGACCGCTACGGGGCCTCGGTCGTGCTCTACGGCCTGACCCGCATGGTCTACATGGGCGGCTGCACGCAGCGGTATTGCGGGCTGATCCAGTACAAGAGCCTTCGGGACTTGCGGGACCTCTCGCACGATCCGGAGTTCGTCGAGATACGCCCCCTGAGGGACAATTCCACCAAGAACTACGTGCTGACCGCAGTAGAAAATTTTGAAACCATGAACCACGCCGTCGAGTACCTAAATAACGGCGGCGGACAGTAGTCTGCCGGGCTTTTGAAGCTTGGGATTTGCAGCGCCCGTGGCTGTCGGGCCAGGGCCTTTCCGTGGCAGGCAGAGCCGCGGCAGAAACTCCAAAACTCAAACCACAAAGCCCAAACAAGCAACAAGAAGACAAACGAGAGGAAAACCGTAACGCCGAGAATCTGGTTTGAGATTTGTCTTTCTTGCTCTTTGACGTTTGTTTGTGATTTGGATTTTGTAGCTTGAGATTTCCGGGCGGCATGCCCGCCTCTGAATAAGTTGGAGAAAATGCATGCGCAGCGACAACGTCAAGGCCGGTCTCGAACGCGGCCCCCACCGCAGCTTGCTCAAGGCCACCGGATTGCGCGAGGCCGATATCCGCCGGCCGTTTATCGCCGTCGTCAACAGCTACACCGACATCGTGCCCGGCCACGTCCACCTCGACGCCGTCGGCGAGTACGTCAAGGCGCAGGTGCAGGCCGCCGGCGGCACAGCGTTCGTCTTCAACACCATCGGCATCTGCGACGGCATCGCCATGGGGCACTACGGCATGAAGTACTCGCTGGCCTCGCGCGAGTTGATCGCCGACTGCGTCGAGGCGATGGCCGAGGCGCACCAGTTCGACGGCATGATCTGCATCCCCAACTGCGACAAGATCATCCCGGGCATGCTCATGGCCTCGATCCGCCTGAACATCCCGACCATCTTCGCCTCGGGCGGGCCGATGGAAGCCGGAAACGTCTGCGGCAAAGACGTTGACCTGATCGACCAGTTCTACGCCGTCGCCCAGCGCAAACTCGGCAAGATGACGGCCAAGCAGGTCAAGCAGTACGAAGACAACACCTGCCCCACCTGCGGATCGTGCAGCGGCATGTTCACCGCCAACAGCATGAACTGCCTGTGCGAGGCCGTCGGCATGGCCCTGCCGGGCAACGGAACGTGCCTGGCCACCTCGCCGGCGCGGATGGAAATATTCAAGCACGCTGCCCAGCGCATCGTGGCGATGGTCAAGGCCTGGGGCGCTGCCGGCTGCAAGAAAACCTACCCCCTGCTGCCGCGGAACATCATGACCAAGAAGGCCTTCGAGAACGCCTTCGCGCTGGACATGGCGATGGGCGGCTCGACCAACACCGTGCTGCACCTGCTCGCCCTGGCCAGCGAGGCCGGCGTGCCGTTCGGGCTCAAAGATATCGAGCGCGTCACGGCCCGCACGCCCAACATCTGCCGCGTGGCGCCGTCGAGCACGCCGGACGGAGCCATGTACCATATACAGGACATTCACCGCGCCGGCGGCATCCATACGATCATGGGCCAGCTCTGGTGGGACAAGCCTTCGCTGATCCACGCCGACGTGCCCACCGTCACCGGGCTGCCGCTGATGAAAAATCTCGAGCAGTGGTCGCTGCGCAGCAAGAAGTGCCTGCCCGCCGCCAAGAAGATGTATCGCGAGGGTTCCAAAGCCACCGGCCGCAGCGTCGCGCAGGTCAAGGCGATGTACCGCGGCGAAAAGCCCGCCGCCCTCGCCGCCCGCAACACCGGCAAGCTCGACGTGCGGGACGTCATCCGCACGCTGGATCGGCCCTTCACCGCCAAGGGTGGGCTGGTCGTGCTGTACGGCAACATCGCCACGCGCGGGGCGATGGTCAAACTCGCCGGCGTCGACCCGGCGATGTACAAGCACTCCGGCCCGGCCGTGATCTTCGAAGGCGAGGTGAACGCCTGCGCCGGAATCCTCGGCGGCAAGGTCAAGGCCGGCGACGTGGTGATTATCCGCAACGAAGGACCCAAGGGCGGCCCGGGCATGCAGGAAATGCTCGGCCCCACAAGCTACATCAAGGGCATGGGCCTGGGCGCCAAGTGCGCACTGATCACTGACGGGCGATTCTCCGGCGGCACGGCCGGGGCGTGCATCGGCCACGTCTCGCCCGAGGCCGCCGCCGGCGGCGAGATCGGCCTGCTGAAAAACGGCGACGTGATCGACATCGACATCCCCAACGGCAAGATCAGCGCCCGCGTGACGGCCGCCGAGTTCGCCCGCCGCCGCAAAACCTGGAAGCCGGTCCCGGCCCCGATTCGCCACGGCGCCTTGGGCCGCTACGCCGCCCACGCCACCAGCGCCGACACCGGCGCCATCCTCGACTGGCCTGGAAAACCGAAAGTTTAACAGCGAATTGACCGTACAATACCTGTGGCACGCCGATATCGCTGATGCAAGTGGAAACAGACAATAAAGGTCTTCTTGTCGAAGCGGCCCAGGCACTCAAGGACTTGGGGGCCACTGCCGTCTATGTGTTTGGCTCAACAACGCGCGGGCATCAGCGGAAACATTCTGATGTAGACTTGGCGGTTGAGGGCTTGCCGCCAACGGTGTTCTTCAAAGCGATAGCCAGAACTTCACGTATTCTGGGTCGTCCCGTCGATCTGGTGGACCTCGACAAGGATGATGAGTTCACCGGCCACCTTCGCCGTTCAGGAGACTTGAAGAATCTCTGGTAGCTTGGCTCAAGCCTCGGCTGCCAACTTCTTAACGCGTTTGGATTGAGCGATCTTGACAAATCCCGTCACAACAATAGCTACACCAAAGATCGGCAACCCGTAGTAGATGGTGCTCTGGCCCTTGCTGTCGGGGTTCTGCATGGACAGAATGCTGATCGCAATCCCGCCCGCGATCGCCAGAAAGCCCCCGATAACCGTCAGCACGCCTTTGAGGAAGATGCGCTTCCACACTGTGGGGTCGGCTTTGGCCAGCAGCAGGTCGCGCAGGGTTCGCAGGCCTTTGATCTCGGCTGACCCCATCTGGAATTCCATCAGCCCTTCGTTCAACATGATGCGGGGATACTTGGTGCTGTCGGCAAAAGATGGGAACTGGAACCGCTTGGCGAAGAACTCGGTTCCCGTCTCTTCCAGCACCGGGGCGCCATCGGCACCTTTCAGCGTGAACACGCCGCCCTCATAGGTCAGGGTGAACGTTTCGCCCTTGCGCACTTTAGAAAGACATGTCAGGTTCACCATATTCTCCTTGTGAATTATCGCAAATCATGGACAAGCACTTTATCAGGGAGCAAATGAGGCGTCAAGCAGGCGAAGCGTGTCGACTGCGAGGTTCGCCACCTGCGCCACGCCGGACATGTTCACCGTTTCAGTGCGATCCGATCTGCGGTGATAGTGCTCGCTGAAGCGCCCGAAGAAGAACAGCGTCGGAATGTTGCACGCGTTGAAGGATGACTGGTCCGACCACGTGCTGCGGTTGACGACGCCCAGCGGTTGCACCCTCGTCGGCCGCTGCGCCAACGCCGCCACCGCCAGCGCCTGCTGGAATGGCTGGCGGATGCAATTGCCGATCACCGTCACCTGATCGTCCTTCACCGCCCCGATCTGGTCGAAGTTGATCATGGCGGCCGTGCGGTGTAGCGGCGCCACCGGATAGTTCACGTAATGCCTCGATCCGAGAAAGCCGAACTCCTCGGCGTCGAAGGCGATAAAGATGTACGTGCACTTTCTGTCCTTCAGGGCGGCTACGGCCCGGGCTGTTTCGATCAATGCAGCCACGCCCGAGGCGTTATCGTCGGCCCCGGGGCGAACCCCCAGGCCGGCGTCCCTGGCATGCTGCCCGCTTGCGGGCAGATGGTCGTAATGCGCCCCGACAACGAGCGCTGGAGCGTCCGCGCCAGCCGTCGCGGGCAGCACGGCGATGACGTTCTGCCCCATCGCGGGGGCAAGGTCGCAGGCGCCGCTGACGCGCACGCCCAGATCGGCCGAAAGGGGCTTCTTTCCCGCGGCAAGATCCTCCAGCAACTGTCGCCGGGGGCTCTGGGCGAGAATCTCCCGCGCCAGCGTGCGGCTGATGCGCATCGCCGGCAGCGGGCCGTTGGCGCGCCCGATCATGCTGTCCAGCGCATCCTCGGCGTCGCTGACGGGCACCTGGGGCGGCGTCACCAGCAGCACTGCCGCAGCGCCGGCCTTGGCGGCGTGAGCGAGCTTCTCTGCCGTCAGCATGTCGCGAAGGTTGGAGCCCTTGTTCCACCACAGGCTCTCTTTTGAAACCCCCGCCGACGTGCCTTGCAGGAGGAGCACGATCTTTCCCTTTACAGCCGCGGTAGCGTAATCGGAGGCATGCTGGCCGTATCCGATAAAGACGATCTCCCCCGCAAACGAACCGCTGCACCCGGCGGCCATGGGAGCAAAGTCTTTGAACACCTGCAGCGGCGGCAGCATTGGAACTTTCAGGGCGGAGCCCTCTCCCGGCGTTCGCATGGACTGTATCTCGAAGGGCTGAACCCACTGACCGCCCCGCGCGCCGCCCTTTAAGCCGATCGATTGAAACTGCTGCACGATGTACTGTCGGGCCAGGGCGTTGCCCGGCGTGGCGACCATTCGCCCGCCGCGGGCCGGATCGGCCAGAGTTCCAATGTGTCCGGCGATGGCCGCGGGCGCAATTCGCTCGCAGCCGCCCGACAGCAGCACCTCCGCATCCACCGGCCGATAATGGGGTTGGCAGCCCCAGACGACCAGCAGCATCGTCCATGCCGCCACTGTGCAAACGCGATTGCCGCAAGAGCCTCGTGTCATGGGGGGTATTCTGCCCGCCACCGCCGCGATTGACAAGGCGCAGCGGCTTCTTGAAATTGGCGGCGGCGGCATTTAAGATGCTCCGTTCGAAGGAAGCTGGGAACGCACATGATTCAGAGCGATGCAAAACTAGGCGTGGCCATTGTCGGCTGCGGGACCGTCGGCGGGGCCGCCGGCGTGCTGCTGACGCGGGACGCGGGCATTCTGGGCGGCAAGATTGCCCCGCGGCTGGAGCTGCGATATCTCGTCGATGTTGATTTCTCCAACGCGCGGCAGCAAGGGCTCGACGAGCGGCTGTTCTGCAAAGATTTCGCCCGCGTGCTGGCCGACCCGTCGGTCGGCGCGGTCGTCGAGCTTATCGGCGGGCTGACGACGGCCAAGGACGTGATCGTCCGGGCCCTGTCGGCGGGCAAGAACGTGGTGACGGCCAACAAGGCGCTGCTGGCCCACGCCGGGCCTGAGCTGTGCGCCCTGGCCCGCAAGAACGGCGTGTGCATCGCCTTCGAAGGCAGTTGCGGCGGCGGGATCCCGATCATCCGCGCCCTGTGCGGCGGGCTGATCGCCAACCGCATCGACGCCCTCTACGGCATCGTCAACGGAACCTGCAACTACATCCTCACCGCCATGAGCCAGCAGGGACAGACGTACGCCCAGGCCCTGGCGGACGCCCAGGCCAAAGGATTGGCCGAGGCCGATCCCTCGCTGGACGTCGAGGGCTACGACTCGGCGCACAAGCTGGCGATCCTGGCTGGGCTCGCGCTGGGCTGGCACATCAACGTCGACTCGATCCCCGTCGAGGGCATCGACCATCTCGACGCGATCGATCTGAACTACGGCCGCGAGCTGGGCTACGTCGTCAAGCTGCTGGCCATCGCCCAGCGCCAGAGCGAAGGCGTCAGCCTCCGTGTGAGGCCGGCGTTCATCTCGGTGGAGCATCCGCTGGCGTGGGTCTCGGGACCCTTCAACGCCATCAGCGTGTACGGCCACGCCACCGGTCATACGATGTACTACGGTCGCGGCGCCGGAGGCATGCCGACCGCCTCGGCGGTGCTGGCCGACCTGGCCGACGTGGCGATGGGCACAGCCACCCGCGCGTTCAGCAACCTCTCGATCATGCCCGACGTGGCCGAGGAAGGACCTCAACTGCCCCTCGAGGCCATCCGAAGCCGCTACTATATTCGCATGCGAGTGGCGGACCAGCCCGGCGTGCTGGCGATGGTCGCGACGATCCTGGGCAATTACGGCATCAGCATTCTGTCGGTGCTCCAGCATGAGCAGGCTGGCGCCGCCAACGGCTCGGTGCCGCTGGTGATCACGACGCACCGCGCGCAGGAAGGCGCCGTGCGAAAAGCCCTCGCCGAGATCGACGCCCTGCCCGTGGTCAAAACCCGCAGCGTCTGCATCGGGATCGTGGAAGAGCATCCGGAGGAACTGTAACCCGTAGCCAGTAGCCGGTAGCCAGGAATGACCTGGCGCCGCTATTACTGGCTGCGGGCTACTGGCTACTGATTGCTGTTTTTGTCTTACTGGCTACGGGCTACCGGCTACTGATTACTGTCTTTATGAAATACGCCATCATTATTCCTGACGGGGCGGCCGACGTGCCGCAGGTCGATCTGGGCGGCCGCACGCCGCTCGAGGCCGCGTCGATGCCCAACGCGGCGTGGATCGCCCGCCACGGCAAGTGCGGCCAGGTCGCCAACGTGCCCGAGGGCATGGAGCCCGGCTCCGACGTGGCGACTATGTCCGTGCTGGGCTACAACCCCAGCGAGTACCACACCGGCCGCGCGCCGATCGAGGCGGCTGCGCGCGGCCTGGACGTCGGGCCCGACCAGTGGGTCGTGCGGTGCAATCTCGTCACGATCATCGACGGCGTGATGATCGACCACTCGGCCGGGCACATCTCGACCGAAGAAGCCGCCGAAATCATCGCCCAGATCAACGATCGCCTCGGCAGCGACGCCGCCACGTTCTACGCCGGCGTGAGCTATCGCCACCTGCTGGTGCTGGCCGGCGAGTTGGCCGTCCACACCACCGCCCCGCACGATATCCTCGGGCAAAAGGCCGACGATTATCTGCCCAAGGGCAAGGGGGCCAAGGAACTTACCCGCCTGATCAAGGCCAGCCGCGAGCTGCTGGCCAACCACGAGATCAACGACGTGCGCGCGGACCTGCGCGAGAACCCCGCCACCAGCATCTGGCTGTGGGGCCAGGGCAAAATGCCGTCACTGCCGTCGTTCCGCGACCGGTTCGGACTCTCGGGCGCTGTAGTAGCGGCCGTCGACCTCGTGCGAGGGCTGGCCAGGCTGATCGGCTGGGACTGCATCAACGTTAAAGGCGCCACCGGCTACCTCGACACCGACTACGCCGGCAAAGGCGCCGCTGCCGTGGCGGCGCTGGCCGATCACGACGTGGTGTGCGTGCACATCGAGGCCCCCGACGAAGCCGGACACCAGGGCGACGCCAAGGCCAAGGTCCACGCCCTGGAGATGATCGACCACCACATCATCGGCCGCGTGGTCGAGCACCTGCGCGGGCAGGACACGCCCTGGCGGGTGCTGGTGCTGCCCGACCACCCGACGCCCTGCACCATCCGCACGCACACCGCCGATCCTGTGCCCTTCGCAATGGCCGGACTGGGCATCGACGCCGTGCGCGGGGCATCCTTCACCGAGACGGCCGCCCAGGCCAGCGACCTGTTCATTCCGCGCGGCTGCGACCTGATGGAGTTCTTCCTGACCGTGCGATAGAAAAATGGGGACTGTCCCGCTGTATGGGACTGTCCCCATTTTTCTACCCGACCGCCGCCTGGCTGTTACAATACCGCAAACGTCTACCGTTTCCGGAAGCCCAAGATGACCTATGGATCGCGAGACAAGCCGGTCGATGATAATCGCTCGATTGCTCAGGCGCGGGCGGAGTTGATCCTGCGCGAGCGCACGAAGGAACTCAACTGCCTCCACGCCATCGCCCGCATCATCTCGCAGAAAGACCTGCCGATGGAGGAATTCCTGCAGGCCGTTGCCGACACCTTGTCGCAGGCGTGGCTGTACCCCGAAATCACGTGCGCCCGAATTTGCCTGGGTCAGTTGGCGGTGGAGACCGCGCGGTTTCAGGAGACCATCTGGTCGATCCGGGCGGACCTGACCGTCGAAGGCCAGCCGTCCGGCAGCATCGAAGTCTTCTACCTCGCCCAGCGCCCTGAGCAGTTCAGCGGCCCCTTCCTTCAGGAAGAGTGCCTGCTGCTGGAAACGGCCGCAAAGTATGTGTCTTTCGCTATCGAAGACCGCCTGCTGCGGCAGTAGCCCGGGCGTCTCGCCCGTGCTACTTAGGGACGGCCGTTTCAGATGTAATTAGGCCATTTCTTCTTTGCTTCGTTCACGCGCGTGGGCGAGATTTTGCCATCGGCGTTGACGGTGTTCTGGTATCGCGTGGCGGCCTGGTCGCTGTCCCACACGGCCATCGGCAGCACCGTGGCCACGCGGGTGGTGGAGGCGAGCCAGTCGACCAGCTCTCGCGTCAGGTCGGCCACGATGTCGCGATAACCGCTGTCGAAGAAGAGATTCTTCATCTCCCAGGGATCGGCCTCGATGTCATAGAGTTCCCCGAAGGGCTTGTCGAAAAACCCTTCCGGATAAAACACCATCCGCCACTGGCCCTTGCGGATGGACTTGCTCAGGGCGAACTCCGTCACGCTCGCGCGATGCACGGGCTTGCTCTGGCCGGCCAGCAGCGGCGAGATGTCCTTGCCGTCGGAGGTCTCCAGCGCGGGCAGGCCCGCCAGGGCGCACAGCGTGGCCGAAACGTCCACGCTCTCGACAAGCTCGCGCTCGACGTGGCCGGTCTTGAACCGCCCCGGCCAGCGCCACATCATCGGCACGCGCGTGATCGCGTCGGCGCAGATGCCGGGGGCCTTTTCCAGTTGCCCGTGCTCGCACGCGAAGTCGCCGTGGTCGGCCGCGTAGACCACGATCGTGTTCTCGCCTAGGCCGTTGGCGTCGAGCCAGTCCAGCAGCTCACCTACCGCGTGGTCGACGTGGCTGACGTTGCCCAGGTATCCCTGCAGCTTGCGCATCCGTCCGGCCTCGAACGTCTTGGGCTCGAAGAGCTGCCAAGGCTCCGTCCGGTAGCGCTTCGCCGAGGCGATCAGGTGCGGGGCCTTGCCGGCGGCTTCCATGTCGTAGTCAGCGTTGGGCGGCAGCGTCAGCTTGCTCTGGTCGTACAGATCCCAGAACTGCTGCGCCGGCGTGTAGCACTGGTGCGGCTTGGGCAGCGAGACATGTACAAAGAACGGGTTTCCCTCGGCCGTCGCCTTGCCCATGAACTCGCACGCCTTGCGGACCGACCAGCCCTCCTGCCCGTCCTCGTAGCTGACCATCGATGGGCGGCCTTCGATGGTCTGCCTGCCGCGGGCGCCGAACTCCTGCATCGCCGCGTGGTCTTCCTTGTCAGTCAGGCCGCGATCGGCAAGGTACTTGGCGTATTCCTTGCTCCGCCCGCCGACGCTGGTGCTGCAGGTGTCCTCGAAGAGATCGCAGTCGTCCTCGACCCAGTATTCCGGGCAGTGGATCTTGCCGATGGCGGCCGTGCGATAGCCGTGACGGCGGAAATGCCCGAAGATCGTCGGTAGCCCCTTGGGCTTAGGCCCGCTCAGCCCGTAGTAACCGTGATTGTGAGCGTACTGCCCGGAGATATAGCACACGCGGCTGGGCGTGCAGATGGGGTTCTGCACGATGGCGTTGTCGAACCGTACGCCCTGGGACGCCAGGCGATCCAGCCGCGGCGTCTTGACGTCCGGGTGCCCCTTGCACGAGAGAACCTTGGCGTTGTGCTGGTCGGCCAGGATAAACAGGACGTTAGGTCGAGCGGGCATAGGGCGGTCCTTTCTGCAGGACCGTCTTGTACCAGATCGCGCCGCCGCGGAGCAATAGTGGTCCGCTCGTAGTGACGCCACAAGGCTTGCTCCCCCGGAGTTGAATCGCGCTAGGGCCCAGGGCCAGTATAGATTGCCCAAGGCTTGACTTGACCACATTGATACTCTATAATCTAAATTATGTACCATCGCTTTTACATGAAAGCTCGCAGCAGTCTCTCCAGCGCTAGCGGTTATATACATCGCGCCGCTGGCAGGTCTTGGTAGTCTTGTCCTGAGTTTCCTGCACAAGCCCTTCTAGCGGCATTCCGTTCAGGGGATCGGTTCGCGCCTGGTGCCTAACATCGTTCCCTTGTCAGTCTCTGTGCCTCCCTGCCAAGACATGGCACGTTTCTACTTTTCAACAACAACCATGTCCCAGGGGGGGCCGGGGAAACATCAATGCGGCCCGCGGCAACGAAACTGAAGGAGAACTGCAATGAGAATCGGAATTCAACAAACCGCCTTAGGAAGGGTGGATCTGCCCCGATGCTTGCTCCGCGCCAAACGCGCCGGGGCCGCCGGGGTCGGGCTGTGCTATCACACACTGGCGGAAGCCGCCCTCTTGGAAGATGCCGCATACGCCTTGAAGGTCCGGACGCTTGTTGAACGATTCCGCCTGGCCGTCACCGGTCTGTATCTAGGCGTTCTATGCGATGAGCCTTCCTTGATCGTAGCTGATGCTTCACAGATCAGGAGAGCCCAAGAGCACGTTCATAAAGCGATCGAACTGGCCACCAATGTGGGACATGCCGACGTGATCGTGCCTTTCTACGGGCGCAACCGCATAGAGTTCCCCAAAGAACTGGACTTTGCAGTATCGGCCATGTCTGCGCTTTCGGGAGTAGCGGAAGATCACGGTGTGACGCTCGCGGTGGAGAGCAGCCTCCATCTGGGCCAACTCGAGGAGTTTCTGGATGGTTGCGGCAGCGATTTCGTGAAAATTTGCCTGGACACCGGAGACGTGACAGCCTGCCGACGTGACCCTGCCAACATGGTTCTGGGCCTGGGCAGGGATCGAATTGCACAGGTCCACCTCAAGGACGTCTGCCTCACCAGCGGGCTTGCGCCGGATTTCAATGTTCGTCTGGGCCATGGAAACGTCAACTTCAGTTCCCTGGCAGGCGCGCTGCGGAGCGTGGCGTATGACGGGTGGCTTGTTCTGGAAACGCCGCCTGGCGACGAGCGAGGCGTCATTGCCCGCGCCCATGTTGAGGATGCTCAAGACATGATTCGCCGATGGCGTTGTCACGATACTGACAATGCGCCGCTTTCAGCTTGAGGAGGTCTCGATGGAAAGCAACGGGATTCGCCCACACGCCAGAGGAAGCGCATCGCGGTGTCCGGTCTGTGGCTGCCCTATCCGGCCTGGCGTGGAATGGCATTTTCAGGAACTCTGCTGCAGCGGGTGCAACACGTTTCTCAGGTGGCACCGAGAGCATCCTGGTAGAGGCCGATGGGTCGTGATCGGCCTGTCCAGTCGGCAGGAGCAGACTCCATGACCAGCCGACATGCCGGTCCGACGATGGATAGGCTCATACAGCAACTGGAAGAGCCCGCCGAGAGCGGCCCACCAGGGTTTGCCGCGCGGGCACCCGCCGACTTCCTGAACACCTATGGCGTACTCTTGTTGCGGCAGAGCAAGGTTTACGGAGCTTTGACGGTTTTTAACGAGATCACGTTAGATCCCCATACTCTTTGCGTGCGGCGCGACGTCCCAGACATCTTCAAGAGGAACCTGGCTACGGCGCGGTTGATGGCCGGGAATCCGTTAGGCTGCCTGGAAGCCCTTCGGGTGGTATGCGACAGGCGAAACAGGCAGTGTTGCCGGCTTCGACAGGCCGTTCGCACCTGGAACCGGTCTTTGCCGTTTCTGCGCCGGTTGGCTTGGCGACTGGGCATCCTGCCGGAGAAACCGGTTCGGCTGGATTTCATTCCCGGGGAACTCGATGATGAGGATGCGAAATATGGCAAAGAAGAAATGCAAAGAACCGATTCGTGAGTCATGGCACACGTGCCCGGGGTGTGGCTACAGGATTCCTGCGGCCAGAAAGAAAGAGCTGAAGATCGTCTGCCAGGCATGCCTCTATGCCCTGCACTGGAAAGGAGACGACGTTCGTGGCGGCTGGGTCTTGGCGATCCTGGAATGATGACGACGATCATCCAATATAGCGTTCCGACCGGCCACCGCGACATTATGCGGTGCGACCCAGTCTTTTGTGCCCTTTGCATCTCATCACTGCTCCTGTGACGGGCCTGGGGTATGGTCTGCGCTGCGGCCTTGGGATATGATGCAGACAGCCTGTGGGGTGGGCGTTACTCTCACAAGGAGAACGGCTGTGAATCGAATCATCGCGTACGTGGCAGCCTTGTTTCCGCTTCTGGCCATCCATCTGGCTTGGGGGCAATCGTCGACCAGCGCTCCGACGGCGGGGGCGGGCGTGCAAGCCGCCAGCCGGCCCGCTGCGGCGGCAGCCGCCGGCGCCGGTGCGCCCATCGAGGTGGAGAAGTACGCCAGGACGATTCGCGTGGCGTGCGTGGGCGACAGTGTCACGGCCCGCACCGGGCTGCAGGACGGAACGCCTTATCCGCAGCAGTTGGGCAAGATGCTCGGGGCAAAGTGGCAGGTCGGCAACTTCGGCGTCAGCGGCGCGACGCTGCTCAATCACGGCGATTTTCCCTACCAGAAGCAGCCGGCCTTCAAGTCCGTTTTGGCCTGGGGGCCTGACGTCGTAATCGTCATGCTCGGCACCAACGACACGCAGGGGCAGAACTGGAAGTTCAAAGGCGAGTTCGCCGACGACTACAAGGATCTCATCAAGAAGTTCGCCGCCCTGCCGGGCAAGCCGCGAATCTACATCTGCACGCCGCCACCCACGCGAAAGGGCGGCAACTACGGCATCCGCGAGGAAGGCGTGGTGGAGCTGATACCGGTCATCGCCCGGGTGGCCGCGGAGATGAACGTCGGCCTCATCGACATGTACGGCGCCCTGAAGAGCCACCGTTCGCTGATCCCGGACAAGGTTCACCCCAACACGGCCGGATCGACGTTCATGGCCAAGGCCGCCTGCCAAGCCCTGACGGGAAAGGATTTTGACCAGGCCTCCGCGTCGCGCCCAAAGTAGCATGGGCATCTTGCCCATGAGTGACACGGGCGTCCCGCCCGTGCGTTCCCCGAACATGGCCGGGACCGCCATGCTACTCACGGGCGAGACGCCCGTGCTACGAACGGAGCTTGAGCACCCGCAGCATGCTGGGTTTGGGCAGCGGGCCTTTGCGAGGCTGGTCGCGGTTGGGCGGCAGGGTTTCCCACCGCAGGACGTAGCGGCCGCCGGAGGACTCGCCGATATCGTTGAACCACTGGACCGTCATGCCGGGGAATGTCGACTCCGGCTTGGCCCACTGCGCCGGACCCGAAGAGCGAGCGGGGGCTTCTTTCTCCACGCCCAGCGGCTTGAGTGTCTGCTCGTCGATCACCAGCACGCCCTTGCCGTGCTTCCAGTGCGAGTACGACTGGCCCAGCTTGCCCTCGCCGAGCGGCCGCAGACCGCCCAGGCTGATCTTCGTCTCGATGGACCCGCCGCCGCTGAACTGCCATCGGTGCTCCCAGTCGGACACCTGCCGCGGCGTCCATCGCCCCTCGTCGAAGCGCGCCACGAATGCCTGCGTCTTGCCAGCCGGGTCGAACTTGTAGTACGTCGCCAGCGGGCGGCTCTGGCTGTCGAAGCCCAGGCCGACGCCCAGCAGCCCGCCCTTGATCGGGATCGCGTCAATCCGCGTGCCCGTCGTGGCGGCTGTGATGGGCAGCTTGAGGCTCTTGCCATCGGCCGTCTCCCAGTGGACCAGGTCCCGGCTGCGGGCGTAGGAGGGATCGTGCGCGGTCTGGCAATCCGGCGTGTCTCGCCAGACCCAGGCCAGATGGAACCACTCGCCGCGATGGATGAGGGTGGAATAGGCGTTCATCTTGCCGCGGCCGTCCAGCAGCGGCGCATCGAGCAGCCGCTTCCACTTGCCCGCGGCGGCGTCGTAGACGTTCATGATCTCGTTGCCGTTGCCGCTGCTGCCGTCGCGGTAGCGGAAGATCAACTGCCCCTGCGCCCCACGCATGAACCGCGGATACGTGCAGCGTTTCTCGTTCTGGCCGGTCATCGACTTGACTTGCTTGAACGTCGCGATGTCGCCGCCCTTGCTGGTGCGGAAGTAGACCAGCGGCACGCAGTGCATGTTGCCCGCCAGGTGGATCTGTCCGGCCTCGTCGATGGCCATCGTGATGGAGTTGTGGCTGTCCCAGCCGACCTTCTGGGGCAGCACCTGGTATTGCCACGTGCGACTGTCCAGATCGCGGGCAGCCACCGTCATGCGGCGCTGCGCGTCGTAATAGGCCACATACTGCCGCCGGCCGTGCGTCAGCAGGCAGAACCGCACCGGGAACTCCGAGCAGACTTGGGCCACGTCCAGCGTCTCGTCGTCGGCCGGCGCTGTCGCGCTGGCGCGGGTTTGGGGCGCAGTCTGCGCCGTCGCCGGCTGCGACGCGGGCGTCGCGCCGCCCAGGAGGCGGTAGACCTCGCTGCCGGCCAGCAGCAGTGCGCCGACGCCGTAGACTTCGGTCGAGGTGGGGTCGAACTTCTTGGGATCGGCGCCGATGGGCTGCACGTGCGTGAGCTTGCCGTCAGCATCGACGCAGTCGGCCAGCGCCGCCCAGGCCTTGCGTACGGCAGACTCGTACGTCGCGCGATCGAGAAGGCCGTTGTTGACGCCCCACGCTAGAGCGAAGCAGAAGAAGCCCGATCCGCTGGTCTCCTTGAGCGGGTAGCCCGCCGGGTCGAGCAGGCTCGATCGCCACAGCCCGTCGGCCTGCTGAAGCGAAAGAACCTTGGCGGCCATCTCCTTGAAGAGCGTCTCGTAACGGCTGCGGTGGGCGTAGTCAGCGGGCATGTGCTGGAGCACCCGCGCCAGGCCGGCCAGCGCCCAGCCGTTGCCGCGGCCCCAGAAGATCTTCCGCCCGTTGCCCTCGCGGCGATTGAAGTACGTGCTGTCGCGGAAGTACAGGTGCTCGTCCTTGTCGTAGAGAAAGTCGGTGGTACCCCACCACTCCTTATTCATGAACTCGATGTATTTCGCCTCGCCGGTGGCCTTGGCGGCCGCCGCCCAAACCGGCGGGGCCATGAACAGCGCATCGCACCACGACCAGCGGTCCTGATTGCCGGGCGTCTTGAAATCCAGCCGGGCGGCCGAGGGCTTGGCAAGGATGGCATCGAGCCGTTCGAGCACCGGGGCGATCATCGCCGGATCTTTGTGTCGCGTGTACATCTCGCACCAGGCGGCGCCGACGCAGTGGTCGTCTGCTTGGTACACCCGCCGCCCCAGCTTCCAGCCGCCGCGGCGGCCGATCTGCATCATCGCGTCGTGATACTTCGGCGTGTCCGCCATGCCCGCCAGGGCCATCATCCCGGCGTAGTACGCCCCGTGCGTCCAGTCGGTCGCGGTGTGCTTTGGCGAATGGGCCAACTGCCAGTCGGCCGAGTGCTTCATCACCGCCAGCACCGACTGCGGCATCAGGGGCTCCTGCCCACCCAGGACCTGCGCCGCCGCCAGCGGCAGCGCCATCGCTGCAACCATATATCTCTTCATGGCAAACCTCTCCGGAAGTTCGGACGATGCCATTGCGCAGGCATGGTAACACGCCATGTCTGGCCCTGCCAGCAAGTGCGCAAAGGCCTTTACAGCCCGCCGCAAACGGGGTATTATTCCGCTCCCTTATGGCAATCATCGTCATGAAATTTGGCGGCACCAGCGTGGCCACGCCGGAAAAGATCCGGTCGGCGGCCCAGCGCGCCATCGACGCGAAGAAGAAGGGCTACCAGGTCATCATGGTCGTCTCGGCGATGGGTCACGAGACCGACCGCCTGGAAGAACTCGCCAAGGCCGTCTGCCGCGGCGACGAACCCTCCAAGCGCG
>JAJFVE010000196.1 GCA_021371965.1 Planctomycetaceae bacterium | reverse complement strand
CATTATCCGATCTTTCCACCTTCTCCTTCCTCAGCGTCCTCAGCGACCTCAGCGACCTCAGCGGCTGAAGATCGCCCGGACTCGCTTAGAGCCACTTTTCGTAGAAATGTTGCTTGACGCAAAGCGGGGTGGGCGGGTATTTTAGCCCTCTTGTCGGCGGAAGCACTGTAGCTCCGTCGTAAACCATCCGTAACGAACCCCTTGTGAGAGCAACCCCAGGGCCGGTTTAACCGTATCCTGAGGCGAAAGGCAGCGTGTCCATTGTCGGCAACGTTAGTCAAAGAACTGATTGATGCGGGGATTCACTTCGGCCACCGAGTCAGCCGTTGGAATCCCAAGATGGCGCCGTATATCTTCGGCAAGCGCAATCTCATCCACATCGTCAACGTCAAGGAAACCCTGCGCGGCATCCTGCTGGCGAAGAAATTCATCACGCAGGTCGTCGCCGGCGGCAAAGACGTGCTGGTGGTCGGCACCAAGCGCCAAGCGCGCAAGGCGATCGAAGAGGCCGTCACCGAAGTGCAGATGCACTATGTCAACGACCGCTGGCTGGGCGGCACGCTGACGAACTTCCGCGAGATCCGCAAGCGTGTCGGCCGCCTGGACGAACTGGAACGTCTGGACAGCGAAGGCCTGCTCGACGCGTACTCGAAGAAGGAAGGCTCGTCGCTGCGTCGCGAGATGCGCAAGATCCGGCGCAACCTCGGCGGCATCCGCCGCATGACGCAACTGCCCGGCGTGCTGTTTGTCATCGACGAGCGGCGCGAGACCATCGCCGTCAAAGAAGCCAAGAAGATGGGCATCCCCGTCATCTGCCTGATCGACACTGACAGCGACCCCGACCAGATCGACATCCCGATCCCCGGCAACGACGACGCCATGCGGGCCATCGAGCTGATCGTGAAGGAACTCTGCGCCTCCGTCAAGGAAGCCCTGGGCATGCGCACCAAGCTCAGCGACGAAGCCGCCGCCCAGCAGCCGCGACGCCGCAGCAGCCGCGATGCCACCGCCCGCGCCGAAGACGCCAGCCAGGCCGGTGAAGACGTGCCCAGCGAGGCCGAAATCGCCGCCGGCGAAGACAAGCCCGTCGAGCCCCAGGCCGGCGAGGCCGGGCAGGCGTAATTTGCTGACTGCTACCCCCCCGCCTCCGCGCGGGGCCTGACGCTAAAAAATTCGGGAGTTATCATGGCTGAAATCAATGCTGCAATGGTTAAGGCTCTGCGCGAAGAGACGCAGCAGAGCATGATGGAATGCAAGAAGGCCCTCATCGAAGCCAATGGCGATGTCGAAGAGGCCAAGCTCATCCTGCGCAAGAAGGGTCTGGCCTCGGCCGAAAAGAAGGCCGACCGCACGATCAACGAAGGACTCGTGGCGATCGAAGTGGCCGCTGACGGCAAGTCGGCCGCCATGGTCCAGGTCCAGTGCGAGACGGACTTCTGCGCCCGCAACGAGATCTTCAAGGCCGCGGTCGCCCAAGTTGCCAAAATGGCGATGCAGGCCCCTGCCGGCGCGATAGCCGCCACAGACGCGATCAAGGACGCCGTTCAGGCCGCCCAGGCCAAGATCGGCGAAAACATGGGCTATGCCCAGGGCATCAAGGTCCAGGCCGACCAGGTCGGCACGTACCTGCACCACAACAGCAAGGTCGGCGTGGTCGTTGCCATCACCGGCTCGATCGACGCGGCGACCCTCAGCGATGTGTGCATGCACATCGCCTTCACCAACCCGATGGGCGTGACGAAGGACGATATCCCGGCGGACCTCGTCGAGAAGGAAAAGGCCTTCGCCAAGGAGCAGGCCATCGAGTCGGGCAAGCCGGCCGATATCGCCGAGAAGATGGTCGTCGGCAAGATCAACAAGTTCCTGGCCGAGAACGCCCTGCTGGAACAGCCCTTCGTCCGCGACGAGAAGAAGAAGGTCAAGGAAGTGCTTGGCAAGGCCACGATCACGACATTTGCACGGTTCGGGATCGGCAAGTAAAGTCGGTTCGACATGGCGGATCAGCTTCGCTATACGCGCGTGCTGCTGAAGATCTCCGGCGAGAGCCTGTGCCAGCCGGGGACCAGTGGCATTGACGCTGAGGCCGTTACGGCCGTCGCCGACGAGCTAGCGGCCTTGGCCAAGCTCGGCGTGCAGATCGGCCTGGTGATCGGAGGCGGCAACATCCTCCGCGGGCGCGACCTGACGGGCAATCCGCACGTGCAGCGCCCCACCGCTGACTACATGGGCATGCTGGCTACAGTTATCAATGCCCTGGCGCTGCACGACACGCTGGTCAGCCGCGGGGCGGCCTGCCACGTGATGTCGGCCATCGCCATGAGCGGCGTGTGCGACGTGTACACGCTGCGGGCGGCCGCGGCAAGCCTGGCCGCCGGGAAGATCGTGATCCTGGCTGGCGGAACGGGCAGCCCGTTCTTCACGACCGATACGTGTGCGGCCCTGCGTGCCAGCGAACTCAAGGCCGAGGTTCTCATCAAGGCCACAAAGGTCGACGGCGTTTTCGACGCCGACCCGGTGAAGAACCCCGCGGCGAAGAAGTACTCGGCCCTGACGTATGAAAAGGTGCTGGCCGACAAGCTGGGCGTGATGGACCTGACGGCGATTTCGCTGTGCATGGAAAACCGGATTCCGATCATGGTCTTCCAGTTGTTCAAGCAGGGCAACCTGCTCCGGGCTGTCAGGGGCCAGGATGTGGGAACATTGATCGCCGATTAAAGGAGCCGGCCATGGCGATGGATGACGTACTCCTGGAAGTCGAAGATCAGATGGAAAAGGCGCTGGAGTACCTGCGGACGGAGTTCCGCGGGATCCGCACCGGCCGTGCGTCGGTGGGCCTGGTGGACCACATCAAGGTGGACTACTACGGCTCGCCCACGGACCTGCGGCAACTGGCGACGATCTCGACGCCGGACGCGACGCTGATCGTGATCAAGCCGTTCGATCCCGGCAGCGTCAAGGAAATCGAGAAGGCGATCTTCGCCAGCGACCTGGGCATAACGCCGGCCGTTGACGGCAAGATCATCCGCCTGCAGGTGCCGCCGCTGTCGACCGAGCGAAGGCACATGATTGCCGGCCAGCTCAAGAAGATGGCCGAGGCCGCGCGGGTGACGATCCGCAACGCCCGCCGCGACGGCAATAAAGAAGTTGACCGCGAAGAAAAAGAAGCGGAAATGACCGAAGACGAGGCCAAGAAGGGCAAGGACGAGGTGCAGAAGCTCACCGACGCCTACCAGGCGAAAGTGGAAGAGCTTGTGACCGCCAAGACGACCGAGATCGAGCAGGCGTGATCGCGGCAGCCTCCGATGCCCGCCCCCGAGGGGGAGTAGCTCAATTGGTAGAGCAACGCCCTTTTAAGGCGTAGGTTCTGGGTTCGAGCCCCAGCTCCCTCAGTCACGTCCGCCGCCGCTGCGGCACTTAACGAACTGCGGCGTTGACGGACGTGATAGAATCTGTATGATGTGTCACCCCGATGACTTTCCGGAGCGATTCCGGATGGGACCCAGCGGCCCCATCGTCTAGAGGCCTAGGACACCGGGTTTTCATCCCGGTAACAGGGGTTCGATTCCCCTTGGGGTCATCGGCC
>JAJFVE010000192.1 GCA_021371965.1 Planctomycetaceae bacterium | reverse complement strand
GGGGAGTGAATGCGACACGCCTTCCGAATTATATTCATGCCCGCAGCCAGGGCGAAGAGATGAGTGGGCGCCGACCCGGAGTCAGGGAAAAACAGTGTCAGGGCAGATTCGCCTTGACCGTCGCGCTTTCAGAGATGCGGCAGCCTTAGCTGTCGCTTTGGAAGTTTCGGGATGGGGGACGCGGGCGGGACGCCCGCGGCACGAACAATATGCATGGGCGAGATGCCCGCGCTACTTTAGAAGCGGTAGATGAAGGAGGTCTGGAATCGCAGGGCGTCGGCATTGCCCTGGTTGCGATAGTCGGTGACCCAGTCGGAGATTTCAAATCCGACGGACGTGGCCGAATTGATGGCGTAGATGACGTTGCCGAAGATCACGCGGTTCAGCGTGCGCTCGCTGGCCAGGTTCAAGTCGGAATTGTTGGCCGAATCGACGCCGGCTCCGAAATTGAACTGCCACTTCTTCCACGGATTCAACGACAGGGCCATCCACCCACCGCTGTCGCTGATGCCGTTGGCGCGCGGGCCGGCGATGTCGATGCCCTGGCCGATGCCGCCCAGGAATGAATCGAGGTTGCGCCCGGTGAAGGCCTCGCCCTTGATCGAGACCCAATCGCACAGGGGCACCTCGGCGTCGAGATTGGCCGACCACGTCGAAACATCTGTGTGGTTGCCGCGGGCGTTGAGGTCCCACTGCTCGCTGCCGTAGTGGCCCGACACGCCGACGGTGGCCTGTCTGCCCGCCGCCAACGACGGAAAGCTCACGCTGGTGCGCCCTTCGACGACCGGCGTGCCGCTGTCGGACCCGCTGTCGCCCAGCGGGGCGAAGGCGTTGGCGTGGCCGATGTTGCGGGCGACGGCGCCCTCGAACTTCACCGACGTGTCCTTGGTCACATGCACGACCTTGGTGGCGCGAATCTGCGGGCGGCGGTATCCGATGTTGCCCGCCCACCAGAGCACCGTGTAGTCCAGCGTCGGGGCGTTGAGCGGCGAGATGACGTCCCAGGTCTGCCCGGCCAGCAGGCTGAAGTCCTGCTTGGGCCAGTCGATCACCATGTACGCGTGGCGCATCCGGGGCTCGGGCGTGTTCTCCGTGCCGTCGCCATAGAAATCGATCTCCACCACGCCGCTGGTCTTGATGTCGTTGTCGCTGGGTCCGGTGATCTTCATCCCCAGGCGCGTCTCGCGGGCGGTCATGCTGAACTGCGAGTCGTTCTTGTTCACGTTCTGCGGCAGCACCCAACGGGCATAGTTGCCGTTGCTGATGGCCGCCGTGTCGTACGACGCGTCGGCCTTGATGTACCCGTAAAGTTGCACGTCCAGATTCGACCAGACCGGTTTGCCCTTGAGCTCGCGCTGCTTGGCGTCGAGGTTCATTTCCTTGAGCACTTCGAGGATGTCGTTACGGCGCTGGGCGGCGAGTTTCTTCTCGTCGGTGGCGCCCTCGAGCTGGGCGATACGCGCCTTGTCGGCCTTGCTCGTCGACTCGAGCTCCCCGACGCGTTTCTGAAGCTCGGCGACGACCTTGGCCAGGTCCTGCGGCGAGGCCTGGGTCGGCGCGGCATCGGCAGCCAAGGCCGGCCGGGACAGGAGCGTCAGAATCGCCAGTGTGAATGCGCAAAGAAGGACGGGCTTCATTCGTGATTCCTTTCACGGCAATGCGAATCATCCTGATTCAGCCTATCTGTATATCGCGGGGGGCGCGCGAGTGCAATCTTCTGAATTGCGGATTCTTGATTTCCATAGAGCCGACATGGTAGGACCATCGCGAATCGAAGAAAGGAACCTTGCCACAAAGTTCACACAGGTCACAAAGATGAGGAAAGCTTCTTCCCCATCTTTCTCTTTGTGCTCTTTGTGGCGAGGCTGTATCTTGCTTTTGCCGTAACGGAGAATCCAATGAACACGCGTGAGCGATTTCAGGCCGTGATGAACTTCAAGCCCTTCGACCGCCTGCCGATCCTCGAGTGGGCCGGCTGGTGGGGCTCGACTCTCGAGCGATGGTGGGGCGAGGGGCTGCCCAAGGAGATCACCGACGGCAACGCCATCCGCCGTCACCTGGGGATGGACGTGTACCTCCAGGGCTGGTTCGGCACGCGCAAGCAGGGCTGCCCCGGACCCGCCTCGCACGGGGCGGGCATCATCGCCAACGAGGCCGACTACGACCGCGTTCGCGAGTTTCTCTATCCCTGGCCGGTTGTCGACGAGAAGTACTGGGCCTCCTGGGCCGCCGAGCAGGAAAAGGGCGACGTGGCGGTCTGGTACACCGTCGAGGGGTTCTTCTGGTTCGCGCGGACGCTCTTTGGAATCGAGCCGCACCTGTACGCGTTCTTCGATCACCCCAAGCTCATGCACCGCATCAACCAGGATCTGGCCGAGTGGATCATCCGCGTGGCCGACGCGCTGCACAAGGTCTGCAAACCGGACTTCATGACCTTCGCCGAGGACATGAGCTACAACCACGGCTCGATGCTGTCCAAGCAGCTCTTCGATGAGTTCATGACGCCGTACTACCACCAGGTCATGCCCGCCATCAAGCGGCACGGGACCCTGACGATCACCGACTCCGACGGCGACGTGACGATTCCGGCTGACTGGTTCGCCGAGGCGGGGCTGGACGGCATTTTGCCGCTGGAGCGCCAAGCCGGCGTCGACGTGGCGGTGATCCGCCGCAATCACCCGACGATGCGGTTCATCGGCTGTTTCGACAAGATGACCATGAACAAGGGCGAAGCGGCGATGCGGGCCGAGTTCGAGCGCCTGCTGCCCACCGCTGCCGGCGGCGGGCTGATAATTAGCTGCGACCATCAGACCCCGCCGGGGGTTTCATACCAGGACTTCCAGTTGTATCTGCGCCTGTTCAAAGAGTATGCTGAACGGGCCGGAAAGATGTCCGTAGCACGGGCGTCCCGCCCGTGAGTGGCATGGGCGTCTCGCCCGTGCATGTATGGCCGAGACGGCCATGCCAAAACCATGCAAACAAGTGAGGCCACAGACGAAGCTCTGATGGAGCGGTTCCAGCACGATCTGGACGCCGCGCCTTTCCAGCAGATCGTCTCCCGCTTCACGCCGCCGGGCCTTGCGGCGGCATTTGCCATTCTCTGCGACCGGGCCCTGGCCGAGGACGCCCTGCAGGAAGCATTCCTCCGCATCGTGCGCGGAGCGGAGAAATACCAGCCATCGCGCCCCTTCGCCACGTGGTTCTACACCGTCCTGCGAAACGTCTGCGTGGACATCATCCGAAGCCGCTCCCGCCAGCTTGCTGCCGTCCAGGAAATCGCCGCGCGTACCAGTCCGCCGGCCGCTGCGGCCCCCGCGGACAACTCCGGCGTGGACTTGGACCTGCTCGACACGCTGCCCCGCAGCGAGCGGGCGGTGCTGATGCTGCGGGTGGTGCATGAAATGTCCTTCGCCCAGGTGGCCGCTATTACCGGCATTTCCGAAGAGGCCGCCAAGAAACGCGCCCAGCGCGGCCTGGGCCGCCTGCGTCAGCGATTGGTTGGGCGGGCCCCAAAATCTGTCCCCGACCGCTCCCGGCGGGCGTAATCTTCTTCAGACCGACACGATTGGCAGCGGGAGAAACCGTTGGACTGTCAGCAGGCACATCTTCATCTGGACGCGTGGGCGCTGGACGCCCTGGCCGAGCCGTATCGCCAGGCCCTGGAAGCCCATCTCGACGCCTGCCCCGCCTGCCGCGACGCTGCCGATGACGCGCGAGGCGTCATGGGGCTGATCAAGGTCCAAGGGTCACCTGAACCCAGCGCGGGCTTCGGGCAATCGCTGCTGACGATGGTCGCGCGCGAGACCTCGCACCGCCGTCGCCGGCGACGGGCGTGGAAGCTCTTTGCGTCGGGCGCCGCGGCCGCGGTGTTGCTGGGCGTCCTCATGGCTGTGCGATTCGCCCCCGACCCCGCCGCGCCGTCGCCGGCCGCGGCAGCCCCTGGCGAACTTTGGCGGCACGAGATCGATCCCGCCGCCGGCGCCACCGGCGAATTCGTTGTCCGCGGCCCCAGCATGTACGTCCTCCGCAAGGACGGCCCTGCCCGCCGCATCGCCGCCCTCGACGCCGCCAGCGGCGCCCAGCGATGGCAGAGCCCGCTCGACAGCCTCGGTCAGCTTGCAGCCGACGATCAGCGCGTCTTTACGCTCTCCTCGCCGCGGCAGGGCACTCTGGAGTTAGCCGCGCTCGACTCCGCTGACGGCAGCGTGCTCTGGCGCTTCGCTCAGCCCTCGCCCGAGCGATTGGCCGAGCCGTGCCGCCCCGTCGTGCTCGATGGCGGAAAAATCTGCTGGACCAATCACGACCGCGTTCATCTTCTCGACGCCGCCACCGGCCAAACCCTCTGGTCCACGCCCATCGCCTCAGCAGGCCTGCTCTCTGCCGCTGCGGCCGACGGGCAGAACCTCTACGTCGCCAGCGGACAGATGCTGCAGTGCCTGGACGCCGCCAGCGGCCGCCTCGCATGGCAGAGCGACTGGAAGGGCGAGCCCTCGCTGCTGTCGCGGCCGCTGGTAGCCGTGGCGGCCGGGCGCGCGTACGCGGTACAGCGCCGCCGCGGAGGCTCGTGCCAGTTGCTGGCGCTGGACCTTGCCTCACACAAGGTCGCCTGGTCACGCCCCGTGCCGTACGTCTTCCACATGCTGGCCGACGAGTCGGCGGTGTACCTGCGCACCAACGAGGTGTTGGCGCTGGCCGGCCGCAGCGGGCAGCTCCGCTGGAGGCAAAGCGCCGAAGGCTGCGGACCGATGACCGCCTCGGCCGGCGTGCTCCATTACATCGTCTCGGGCAACCACTCGCACCTGGCGGCCGTCGACCAATCCACCGGCCGCGAGGTCTGGACGCTGGCCGGCGCGCCCTCCTGCGGCCCCTTCATCCGCCACGGCCGAACCGGATACTTCGAAACGCACGACGGCGTGATCCACGCCCTGGCGTTCAATAGAAACAAGTAGCCAGTCGCCGGTAGCCAGTAGCCCGTGATCAGAACAGGCATTTTCACCGGATACTGGCTATTGGTCACTAAGGCGTTGCGCGGGCCGCGGGGCTGACGGGGTAGAACAGCGGGGTGCCGTCGCGGCGGTTCTCGGGGGCGTCGGCGAGGTATTGCTGGATCGGCTCGCTGAGCAGGAAATCGGCCAGCGCCTTGGCGCCTTCGATGTTGGCTTTGGGGAACGTCCGCGGGTTGGCTTCCATCACCACGTATGTGCGGCGCATAAGCGGGTCGGTGTCGACGAGGATCTCCATCGCCCCGCGCTGGATCTTGCCCCAAAGCACCGGCATGCGGCCGACGATTACGTAGGCGTCGTGCTGCTGGGCGAAGAGCAGGATGTTCTTGTGATTGCCCGACTCGTCCTTGACGACCCAGTCGCCGGTGGGCTCGACGCCGCTGCGCTTCCAGAGGCTCAGCGCGACCTCGCGTGAACCGATCCCGTGGAAGTCCACGTACTTCGCCTTGGCCGCGACGATTTGCTTCAGGGCGGCGGCGCCGTCCTTCATGCCTTTGATCTTCGCCGGGTCAGACGCCGGTCCGACGATCACCAGGTCGTTCTTGGCCCAGGGACGCAGGTTCGTGGCGAACCCGTCGGCCACCAGGCCGGTGGTGATGTCGCCCGAATGCATGGTCAGCAGGTCGATCCTGCCTTCGCGCATGGCCGCGGCCAGACCCGGGCGCGGACCGGTGATCACGACTTCGACGGGATACCCCGTGGCGGCTGTGAACTTCTCCGCTATGCGCGGCCACACGCCGGTCATCGTCATGCCTCCGATGACGGCGACGCGCACGGGGTTCTTGTCGCCCGCTGCCGGGCGGGTTGTGGGTTTGGAACTGGAGCAAGCGGTCGCTGCTGCCAAGGCCGCTAACAACGTCAATGTTCTTGCCGGACTCATTGCATCTCCTTCTCTGGCACAAAGGGTGCCACGCACAACTCCGTTGTGCGTGTCCCTGAACGCAAGGTTCGGGGAGCATGGGCGAGACGCCCATGCCACTCACGGGCGAGACGCCCGTGCTACTCCACCGGGGCCTGATTGACTCCGGCGGTGAGGGTCTGCCATCGGATGTCGCCGCGCGCCGGCTCGCCCACGCCGCAGCCGAGGTACGCGCTGTCGTAGGCGGCCGCATGACCGTCCACAAACAGCACGTTGGCCTTGCCCAGGTGGCGGGGCGTCACGTCGTAACCTTTTTTTGAGGGCACGACGGAGGCATACGGCCCGGCCGCGTCGGCCATGAACGCCAGCGTGTTGGGCGCGGGTAGTTCCGACAGGCGGTGCGGCTCGGGGCGGATCCACGGCGAGAGGTACATGTTCATCGCCAGGGGCAGGAAGTACGTTCCCACCGGCGGGGTCGGCGCCACCGCGGTGGGGCAGATGAAGACCGAAGTCTCCCTCGGCGACGGCTGTGTGCCGCGGGACACCAGCTCCTGGTATGCGGGCGATTCCATGTACGGCGGCAGGGCGTTGAACCAATCCTCAGGCCGCGTGATCTGCGCCAGCGGCTGCACGCCCTGCCCGCGGCGTGGGAGCAGGCCGCCGGAGGCCATCAGGTAGCGGCTCAGGCCGTTTTGCCACTGCCTCAGGCGGGTCTGGCAGGTCACGGTGCGGGCCTGCTCGACGGCGCTGCCCACCACAGGCACAAGGATGGCCACCAGCACGGCGATGATCGCGATCACCACCAGTAACTCGATGAGCGTGAACGCCCGCACCGTGCGCAGAGCCCCCGCGCCCGCCCGGCATCTTCGTTCAGATTCATGTGGAGTGTGTGGCACGGTTCAGGCCGCAGTGCCCTTTCGCTCTGTTCGAAGCAGGGCCAGCCCAGCCGCCGCAAGCAGCGCCAAGCTCACAGGCTCGGGGACGGCTGTCAACTCGAGGACCGGCATGGGTCGAATATCTGTGGGGGTGGATGTGATGTTGGTCGAGTTGAACGTAAATCCGACCGTATCGCTCGCGGGGCTCAGGTAGAAGCTGATTGTTCCGCCGCTGGCCACATCGGCCGACAGGTCTGCCACCAAGTCCAACTCAAACGTGCGCAGGCTGGTGCGCTGATCGCCGTCGCCGACGTTGGCGAATGTGCCCAGAAACGATCCGGCCGAACCCGCCAGAGTGCGACTATTGTTCCACGTCAGCGTCGAGGCTGACCAGGAATCATCTGCCAAATACTGCACCCGGAATTGCCCGGCGCCAGTGGAGAAGGCGGCGTTGTTGGCCAACCCCTGCTCGACCAGCAGCAGCGTTGCCGCCGTCAGATGCCAGTTGCCCACGCCGTACTGGGTATTGAATGCGTCAAAGGCCGAGGAGACGTCGAACTTCATGAACGTTTCGGCCACGCCCGCTATGGCGCCAAACTTGTTCAGGGCCGTCGCCCCCGAAACGCTCAGCCCGCCTTGCGAACCGTAGTTGGTGGCGGCAGCATCATGGCGGACAAAGGTATCCTGGACGTCCGAGAGACCCGAGACTGAAATCGTCGCCGCCGCAGCGATGCCGCACGTCAGGAAGAGCACTGTAACCGGCAATAAGACCCTCATCTTGAGCTCCTTTGTTTTGCGAGCCGAAGCGTCATCAGCTTCGCGTTCGACTCAATCCAATACGTCGGGACATGCCGCGGCGGGACGGAAAACCACGGTTCTAAAATTGTGCACGCCCCATGCGCCGCAAGACGCAGATGTGCACGTTAGCAGTCGAGCGAGCTCGACCGCTGACAAACCTTCCCCTTGTTCTTAATCCCTCACCTCCCGTTCCTGAATGCATCAGAGATGTCCGCAAACCGGGCAGTCAGCCCGGCGAGCGATCTGCATTTTGTGCATTTGCATGTCGAGGACGTCCATTACCAGCAGTTGTCCGGCCAGCAGCTCGCCGAAACCGGCGATGGCCTTGATGGCCTCCATTGCCGCCAGGCACGCTACCGCGCCCGAGCAGGCGCCGAAGACCGGGAATTGACGCTTCCACGCCGGCGGGGCCTCGCGGTACAGGCAGGCCAGGCATGGCGTACGGCCGGGGATGATCGTCGTGAGATTCGCGCTGGTGTCGTACATCGCCGCGTCGACGAGCACCTTGCCCTGCCCCACGGCCTGGCGGTTCATCAGGAACCGCTCCTCGAACAGCGGCGCCGCGTCGAGCACCAGGTCTACCTTGTTCACCAGCTCGGCGGCGTTGGCTTCGGTGATGTTCGACGCGACGGCTTCGACTTCGATGTGCGGGTTGAACTCGAGCAGCCGCCTCCGCGCCGATTCGACGCGCGGCTTGCCAAGCCAGTCTTCGCTCATCAGGATCTGTCGGTTGAGGTCGCTGGGCGTGACGTTGCCGCCATGGGCCAGCACGAGCCGCCCCACGCCGGCGGCCGCCAGCTCGAGGGCGGCCACGCCGCCCAACCCGCCGACTCGCGAGATCAGCACCGAGGCGCCCTTGAGTTTTTCCTGCCCGGCCTGTCCGAACTGAGGGGTCCACATCTGCCACTGGTATCGCCCGCGGTCGGTGTCGGTGAGCGGAATGGATTTGGCCATGGCGTTTTCCTTTCGCGATAGGAGATTGTAGCAAAGAACGCCGTAGGGGTGCGAGACAGAAGCTGGTACACTGCCCCAATGAGTCTTCCGATAGTCGCAATCGTGGGCCGGCCTAACGTGGGCAAGAGCAGCTTGCTCAACGCGTTGGTCGGCAAGCGCATCTCGATCGTCGACGCCACGCCCGGCGTCACGCGAGACCGTATCTCCTCGCCCTGCCCCATCGCCATCGGCACGGAGGAACGTTACATCGAACTGGTCGACACCGGCGGCATGGGCATCGAAGACGCCGACAAGCTCACCGACCACGTCGAGGCCCAGATCGCCTTCGCCGTGGCGTCGGCGTCGCTGATCCTGTTCGTTGTCGATGCCCGCGAAGGGCTGACGACGCTGGATCGCCACGTGGCGGTGGAACTGCGAAAGCAGAACATGCCCGTGCTGCTGCTGGCCAACAAGATCGACCAGGTCAACCTGACGACCGAGCTGGCCGAGATGAACGGCCTGGGCTTCGGCGAGCCGCTGCCGATTTCCGCGGCCCACCAGCAGGGCGTGACAGATCTGATGGCCGCCATCGCCAAAATCATCGGACCCATGGCGCCGGATGAGATCCCCCAGCCGGTGATGAAGCTGGCGGTGGTGGGCAAGCGCAACGCCGGCAAGAGCACGTTCATCAACGCTCTGGCCGGGCAGGAGCGCGTGATCGTCTCGGAGGTGCCCGGCACCACGCGCGACAGCGTCGACGTGAGCATCGAGATCGATGGGCGGCAGTTCATGGTCATCGACACCGCCGGCCTTCGCAAGCGCAAGAGCCTCGCCGATGATATCGAGTTCTACAGCTATCGCCGCGCCGTGCGAAGCGTCGGCCGCGCCGACGTCGTGGCCCTGATGATCGACGCGTCGGTCAAGATCTCGCAGGTGGACAAGGACATGTCCGGCCTGATCGCCGAGCAGTTCACGCCCGTCGTCATCATCGTCAACAAGTGGGACCTCGCCCGCGGCAAGGCCGCCGCCGAGGACTACGACGACTACCTCAACAAGGTGCTGCCCGAGTTATCGTACGCGCCGATCAGCATGACCACGGCCGTCAGCGGCGACAACGTCCGCCGCACCGTCGAACTGGCCGAGCAGCTTTACACGCAAGCCAACACGCGCATGTCAACGGCCAAGCTTAACGAGACGATCAAGGAGATCACCACGCTGCGCGGCCCCAGCCACAAGAGCGGAACCAAGCCGCCCAAGATTCTCTACGCCTCACAAATCGCCGTCGCGCCGCCGACGATCGTGTGCTTCGTCAACGACGTGCGGAGCTTCGACGACAACTACCAGCGATTCCTGCTCGCCCGCCTGCGCGAGACAACCCCGTTCTCCGAAGTCCCCGTACGCCTGCTGTTCCGCCAGCGCAGGGGGAAAGAAGATAGTAACCAGTAACCGGTAGCCAGCAGTCAGGAAAAGACTTTCGTATCCCCCGGCTACCGGCTACTGGCTACTGGTTAACGTTGTTACGAATAACCGTGCAACCCCGATAGATACCGTCCCACGACGAACCAGTTGAAGAGCATCACGGCGCAGCCGACGATGCAGATCGCGGCGGTGACGGTCCCGCGAAGGCGCTGCGGCGTGATGTACCGCATGTGCAGTGCCAGAGCGTACACCATCGCCGTCAGCAGCGCCCAGGTCTCCTTGGCGTCCCAGCCCCACCAGCGGCCCCAGGCCACGTCGCCCCACATCGCGCCAAGTACGATGCCCACGAGAATCGTCCAGCACGCCAGTTGGGCGGTCAGCACATTGCAGCCATCGATGGCCGCGGGCCCGGATGTGCCCGAGGGTTGCGACAGGTCCGCGGCCGCACTGAGCGCCTCGCCCGCACGACGGTCCAGCGCCGCCGCGATCAGGTACGCGATCGAGATCACCAGCGTCATGCCCGCCAGAGCGTGGCCGATGATGATCAGCGAAACGTGCGCGGCCATCAGCTTCGATGACAGCAGCCCCTGCAGCGCGTAAAGCTCGCCGCCCATGCGGCTGGCCGCCAGCAGTGCCGCGGCGGCGTAGAGCGAACCGGCCATGCCGATGTAGTTGCGCTTCCAGATCCATTCCACCACCAGGGCAAAGACTGCCCCCAGCAGCGCCGAGGCCACCAGCGCCTCCCACTGCGTCATCATCGGCGGCAAATACCACGCGCGCCCGGAGATCATCCACCGCAGCATGAAGCTTGCCGCCAGAAGCGCTGTCGAGAGCGCCAGCGCGGTCATCGCCGCGCGGCGGGCCCATCGACGCCGCGAAGGCGCGGCGATGATGAACAGCACCGTCGCCAGGGCAAAGCCCGCCCAGACCAGCGTTGCTTTGTACGTGCGGTTGTACGCCACTTCGAGATGACGCAGCGCCTTGGGCGGATAACTCTCGCTCCCGGCCGCCAGGTCAACCGCCAATTCGTGGATGATTGCGTTGACGCCATCGGCATTGCGGACGCGCCAGGCGTCGCGCAGCGACACGAGGCGTTGGTTCCTCATTATGCCGGGTCTGGCGCCCAAGAGCGTATCCGCGTCGGGCCATTCGCGCGAGGAAGCCGGGATGACGCGCAGTACGCCGGCGGCGATGAACGCCTCGGCCCGGGCGGTGAGGCGGCTGATCTGCACGCGCGTGGCGGGCTGGTCCAGCACCAGTTCACTCAACGCCCGCGCCAGCGGCGACGGCGAATCGCGCGGGGGCAACGCAGCGACCTGTTCCGGCGTCGCCCGGCCGGACTGAACCAACAGAGCTCCCACGTCCTGATTGAGCATCACTCGCGGCGTCAGGCGGCGGGTCGCGCGGAACGCATCGAGAGCGGCGCCCTGAAGGTGCCTCGCGACAAAATCTCGCATGCCCGTCTCGCCCACGTACAGCAGCGGCGCGTCCAGGTACGCCCCGGCGTTGAGGTAGATCTCCAGGTACGCGGCCGCCGGCGGCAGAGCGTTGATATCGGCCGAGCCGGTGATCTGCGCCAATTGCTCGCGCGCCACCGTATCCAGCGGCGCAATGCGCCCCTGATACTGCACGCCCAGAAGCTGCAGATCGCTCGCGTCGATCTGCCTGAGGAACTCACAAGTGGGTGCATCGAAGATAGATTGGCCAAAGGCGATCGAGGCCGTGAGTGTATGAATCGCAAGCATCGCAAGCATTGCAGCCAGCGGCCATGCCGCGCGGGTCTTCGTCCCGAAGGGACGACAGGATCTAGCCGGGGGCGTAAGCCCCCGGTAATCGTCATTGAATGATCCCGCCCCGAAGGGGCGGAAGGTTGTTGCGGTCGCCGAGAAGCCTGTCGCCGCTTCGGGGCTCTGATTCTTTAACCGCTCGTTCCGGGGGCTCACGCCCCCGGCAATATCCTTACCGCCCCTTCGGGGCGAAGAGTCGCCGGGGTGCTCTATGCTGCTCCCGCGCGTGACAAGAGGCGTCACTTGGCCAATCCAAAGCGGCGGCTGGGCCGCCGCACTCCATAGGGGCTTGCTCGACGGATTGCTCATGCGCCCTCCTTTCCGGATCGGCGCGTCAGCAGCGGTTTGACGTAGAACCCGTACAGCAGCCCCGCGCAGATCATCGCGCAGGCGGTCCAGATCAACCAAAGGCCCGGGCGGCTGGCCACGAGGAGGCGGATCGTCGCCACGCGGCCGTCGGGACCGCTCTGCCAACTGCCCTGGCTGAGCTGATACGCCCCGACCTGCACCGGCTCGTTCAGGCGCAGCGTTTCCTGGCGCCGCTGACCGCCGGCCGCGATCGTCACGTCGCAGATGTAATCCTGCGGCACGCTCGTGCCCGGGTGCGTGAGGTACTGCGTGGCCGTCACCTGAACCGTCGCGGGCAGATCGACTCGCCGTCGCGAGAAGTTCAGCCAGATCGTTTTGCCGCCGCCCAGATCCATCCGTAGCGGAGCGCTGACGTCTTCAAAGCTCGCAAAGGGCAGGAAGGTCGTCCGCTCGAATCCGCTGCCGCGGATCGTCACGCGCACCGCCGGGACCGCATGACGGGCCCCGACGGCCGCCGCCTCGCCATCCCACGTCAGGCTCGCATGGTCGAGTTGCTCCAGCAGCGTCACGCCGACCCTCCGTCCCGCCAGCGTCACGTCGAGCTCGCGGCCGTGGGCCAAGTCGCCTCGCCATCGTGAGCCGTCGGGCCGCACCACGACCAGCACCGGCGCCACCTGTGGGCCCGAGAGCACCATCGCTACGTCGTAGGGCATGCCCGGGCCCTTGTCGCCGGCGGTAGGTTTGGCAAGCTGCTCGACCTGCCGGGGATCGGAGTTGGGATAGTAGATCATCGCATAGCCGCGGCCGGCAAACTGCTGGTATTCCGGTTCGTCCGGGCAGAGCGCGACGCTCTGGCTGCCGCCGTCGTCGCTGACGCGCAGCACGACGGCCGACGAGGCGGCGGGGGAGTCGTTCTTCCACCGCGCGGCGAGCCGCGCGCCGGGCATGAAGAGGTCCGCCCGGCCGGCGAAGCCCTCCGGCAGACCCGCCAGTGATTCATTGAGGCTGCCGGCGGGCTGCAGCGGCGTCTGCACGGGCGCGCGGTCCTGGTCGGCCGAGACGAAGATCGCGTAGGTATCGTTGACGAAGAAGTGATCGATCGTCGTCCACCGCCCCCGGTCGGCAACGGTCAGGCACTCGCCCTTGACGTGGAAGGCGGCATAGCACGCCGCCGCCCCGATCAGCACGATCACGCCGGCGTGGCTGCACCAGGCGCCCAGGCGAGCCGCCCGGAATGGAACGCGCAGCACCGTCGCCAGGACGATGCCGGCCGCCAATACCCCGGCCAGGGCCCGCAGCAGCCAATGATCGTAAAGCTCCTGGGCCGAGGGGAATCGCGACGCAATGACCGAGACGGCTGCAAGATAGAGGATGATCGCCGCCAGCAGCGCGCAGCCCAAGCCCGTGCTTGCCAGCAGGCGGAGGACAGGATTTCTCAGCCGGTTCAAGTGCCGTCCATTATAGACAACGCAGTTCGAGCGTTTCGCCCGGATTGACCACGCCTGATCGGATGAGCGTTTCGCGATTGAAGCGTCGGCCTGAAAGAACGGGGACTGTTCCCGCTTTTTCAGGCCCTTCGGGCGCGAAATCGGCCCCGGGCGGGAGCATCAGTTCGATTATGGCCTCGTACGGCTCGGCGTTGCGATTGGTCAGCGTCGCCGACAACTCCTGGCCGTCGTTGCGGTAGGTCACGTCGAAGCAGCTTTCGCCCAGTCGGCAGTTCTGCCATGAAAACTCCGGCCACGGGCAGAACGGGCGGAAGCTCACGCGTCGGGCGGGTCGGTCGGCCCGCAGGCCCAGGATGTTGTGGATGAACAGGCAGGCGAAGACGCCGGCCGCCCAGGCGCACTTCATCGCCGCCGCGGCGCGCTGGGGCGCGTTGGGGTCGGTCGCGCCGGCCAGGTATGGCCACCACCAGATCGAGCCGTCCAGGTCCGTCAGGCGGCGGATGCGCAGAAGCTGCCGCGCGAGCTCGGCCTCATCGGCCGCCGAGGCTAGCGAGGTCATCCACGCCGGAAAGGTCGCACCGTAATGCTTGTCGTCGGTCCACCACACGCCGTCCATCTCCGGCCAGTACAGCGGGTTCTCGCTCGTCATTGCCACCCGTGCATGCGTCAGCAGCGCCGGCTCGTCGGCCTCGCAGAAACCGTAGAAGGGCATGAGGGTGGTGTCGGTCTCTTCGCCATCGTGGCCGGCCACGAATGTGCCGTCGGCGTTGGCGCCCTCGAAGAACCGCCGCCCGTGCGGGCTGGCGCCTGCGCAGTGCGCGAGGATGGCGGCCTTAAGCTCCTCGGCGTTGGACGCCCACGCGGCCGCCAGATCGGGCACGTCGTAGACTTCATTGGCCAGGCGCGACATCTCGGCGAAGGCTTTCCAGATGACGACATTGCTGCCGGTATGCCAGTCGCCGCGGGCGTCGCCGTCAGAGATGTATAGGGCGGGAAAGAGCATCTCCTCGCCGCGCCGGCTGGCGTGAATCTGACCAAGCATCTTTATCGCCCCGGCCAGCGGGTCCGCTTGCCCGCCAAAGAATGCCGCGTCGCCGGTGTTGCGGTAGTACTCGCCGGCCAGCAGGTACGCCGCCAGGGCGTTGCAGGGGGAGTGCGTCGCGGGCGAAGCGTCGGGCCATCGCGCCAGGCCGCGCCCGAACGCCTGCGGCGGTGGGCCCCACTGGTTGAACCACGCAGCCGCCCCGGCGCAGAGCTGTGGGTGCAGCATGCCCATCGGCAGCATGGCATGGTAGATATCCTTGATCCAGATGAACTTGTTTTCCCATGAGGCCGGCCCGCAGAAGCGGCTGCCCCAGAAGCTGCCCCCGAACCGCCCGTCGGGCAGGTGCAATTCCGACTGGCGGCAAAGCTCCGACGCCCGCACGAGGCTCTCGGCCCAGTACGGATCGCCCGGAATCGAAAGCGTCCCCAGCCGCCGCGTATGATACGCCAGCGTGTCGTTGATCCAGTCCAGAGCCGGCCGCGCCGCCACGCGAGTTTGAATCGCCCGCGTCTCATCCGCATCGGCCCCGATCGCGCAGGTAAAGGCCAAGCACTGCACCGCCCCCCCGGCCAGTGAAAACGCGGCTTGCGCCTCCGTAGCACGGGCCTCTTGCCCGTGAGTAGCATGGGCGTCCCGCCCATGCTCTTGCTGTGTGGCATGGGCGTCTCGCCCATGCATCCCCGACCCTTCCACGGGCAAGATGCCCGTGGAACTCACGGGCGAGACCTGTCCCGTGGGGACGCCCGTGCTACGGAGCCGGCCCTGCACGGCCGCGCTTCCTTCGTTATAGATCTCCACCGCCAGCACGATCGCCCGAGGCGAAAGCTCCGGCCGGGCGATGTCAATCGGGGCAAAGGCCAGCACGCGGATCCGCATCCCTCCAGTACGGTACGTAAACATCGGCAGCAGATTGGCCACGAGGTCTGCCTGCACGCTTGGCAGTGAATGCAGCGTAACCGCCGGCCGGCCGGCGATCTCGATCCCCAGCGGCCACGGTCCACCAGCCGTGATCTCCTTGGTGACATACGCCCCGCGAAACGCCCCGCCCAGTTCCCCCGCCGCCAGCGACTGCACCACGCACGCGTGCTGCGCCAGCCCTGCGGCCGTGAACGAGCAGAGAACCTGATTGTTCGACACGTCGAAGGTGAGGTTCTCGATCTCGCGCGACGTGCTATATAGGGTATGCGGATCACGCGCCCCTTTGGGACCGACGCCGAAGAACTCGCTGCAAGGGGAATCCATCGCGGCGGAGAGAGTCGCAAAGGGTTGCGGTGTTGCCATGTTGGTGTTCCGTTTAGTGGGGCTTCGTTGCCGTCGAAAAACGTCCAGGGCGGCGTCGCTGCCGCCGCATCTCTGAAAGCGCGACGGTCAAGGCGAATCTGCCCTGACACTGTTTTTCCCTGACTCCGGGTCGGCGCCCACTCATCTCTTCGCCCTGGCTGCGGGCATGAATATAATTCGGAAG
>JAJFVE010000167.1 GCA_021371965.1 Planctomycetaceae bacterium | reverse complement strand
CTCTTGACTCACCACTCACAACTCACCACTCACAACTGATTCAAAGATGCAACTGCTCTGCGGAAAATGCGGGCGCACCACCGAGGCCGACGACAACATCGCCGCCAAGGCCGTCGCCTGCGCCCACTGCGGGCGGCGCATCGCCATCCCCTTCGCCGGCGACGAGGACGATATCGTGCTGGCCGACGATGCGCCTGAACCGGCTGCCGCCGAGGCCGAGGGCGAAGAAGACTTCGCCGGCCTGGCACGCAAGATGATCTCGCGAAAGATCGTGGTGGCGTGCGGATCATGCGGACGCTCGCTCAAGGCTTCGGTGCGCATGGTCGGCCGCAAGGTGCGCTGCCCGGCGTGCAAGGCGCGGATCAAGGTTCCGGCCCCGCAGGAGGAGCTGCCCGTGCTGACGGTTCGGGCCCGCCGCAGCGGCGAAGAGCTGCCCCCTCTGGAAGACGAAGACCTCGAGGGCCTGCCCGTGGCCAAGCTGGTCCACCCGCCGGTTCCGACGTGGGTCTATTTCGTCGCCGCCGTAGCCCTCGGCGGCGCGGCAGCAGTAGGGCTGCTGTTTTACTTGGCGAACTGAGGCCCGCTGCGGAGTCGCCGCGGGGGCGAATAACCCGCAGGCGGGGTGAATAAGTTGTGCACAAGCTGTCGCAGGGTCGGCTGTTTCCCGCAGGGCGCGAGCCTATGTAACGTGCAGAAGATCGCCCCTGAGGGAAAATATCCCCGCCTGCGGCAGGACGCAACAGAACAACCAACAGGTTGTCCCCAACGGCAGGGCTGAAGATTGTGCTGTAAGCAATTTGCACGCAATGGGTTACGCGAGCGGTGGATAAGATTCCGAATGACCCGCAGGACCTATCACTACTACTACTGAATTTTCTTATACCTATATAGATAATACCCGCATCCCCCATCGGGTACGGAATCCTGTCTTGATGTTGTCACGATCCGGTCTTGGGGATTGCCCGGGCAGACATTTGTTGTCTGTAGCCTTTCTGCCGGGATTGCCGATGCATAGAGCATGGATCATCGATCAGCAGAACCGACGTCTCAGGCAGCCATAGCGGCATGGGGGATGGCATTGGTGGCAATATTCCTGGCGGCCTTGCTGGCAGGAGGCTGCTACGACAACGCCGTCCCCGACTGGGAAATGACGAAGGGGGGCCGCATGGGCATCTCCGACGCCAAACGCCAGAAGTGGGTGCCGCTGTCGAGCAGCCCGGTTGTCGAGCCGTGGAAGACGCCGGTAGGCGAGGGCCGCTCCCTGGAAACGCCGCACTACCGCATCTTCACCACCGTCAGCAATCGCCAGATGCTGCAGCTCTTCCCGGCCTTCATGGAAGCCGCGTACGACAATTACTATGTCATCACCGGCCTGCCGCGAATTGCACCCGGCAAGAAGATGCCGGTCTACTTCCTCGCCGACCGCAACCAGTGGGTGAACCTGACGGAGTTTCGCTTCGGCAAGGACACCGGGGCGTTCGTGGACATTCCCACCGGCGGCTACAGCTACCAGGGCGTGGGCGTTTTCTGGCAGTTGCAGGGGATCCAGTCGTACTCGATTGCCTCGCATGAGGGGCTGCACCAGTTTCTGTATTACCGCATGCGCGACACGCTACCGGCCTGGCTCGAAGAGGGCCTGTGCACGACGGCCGAAGGGTTCCAGGACCGCGAAGCCGAGGCCGTCCGCTTCACGCCGGAAGAAAATATCGCCCGCGCGACGGACCTGCGGGCCGTCGTCGTCAACGACCGGTGGATCCCGCTGGAGAAGCTGCTCAACATGGACAGCGGCGAGGCGATCTCCAAAGGCAATGACCCGCTGGCGTTCTACGCCCAGGTCTGGGCCCTGGCAATGTATTTGCGATATGACAAGAATTACTGCGGCCGCCTGCAGACGATGCTGACCGACGCGGCCGCGGGCAAGCTCCACAAGGCCGTCAACGTCCCGGCCGACAAGCTCGCCCAGCTCCAGCACCACAAAGGCTACAACGCCACCGTGGCCGTGCCGCTATTCAAGCACTACTTCGCCAGCAACGTGGCCGGTTTCGAAAAAGCCTATCGCGCCTACGCCGAGAGCAAGCTCATCAAGCTGCTCCCCAGGCACCCCGTGCTGAAGGATTACTAAAGCAGTGATGAGTTGTGTGTGGTGAGTGGTGAGAAGCGCCGGGCGCGCCTCGTCAGTGGTCGAGCTTTTGTCAAGCCGAAGCCTTGGCGAAGGCTGATGCTGGATGGGTTGTTCGGCGTGATCTTCAACGCAGTGGTCGCTGATTAGTGCGTACCCACGACTTGATCTGCCTGTTGTTCATGATGAACAGAAGCGTCAACGCCACAACCGTCAGCATAAGCGGAAGAAACCATGTCGGAGGAACCCGAAAACCATCAGTGGCCAGCGCATAACCCAGCCACGCCAACGCTCCCGCGATGAACAGGCAGGAAAAGACTTGCAGGAAGACGTGTGCCCAGCGGCGACCCCACAGGAAAAAAACCGCCGCGACCAGAACCGCCAAACCCGTCACAAGAATGGATCCCGTCACAGAGCATCCACCCCAAAGCTCCCTGGATGCCCTGACCGTCATCAAGGACACTATGAAAAACAGCAACCCCATGCCGCCCATGAAGATCATGACGGCGGCAACGACTATCCACCAGATGGCCACTGCAGTTGCAGATCGAGGGCGCGTGAGGGCAACCTCCGGTAGAGGAACATGACTGACCGGTCGGCTTACGGGTTCACGATTGACGAGCACCTTACCGGCACCGGCCTGCCAATTGCTCCCACAATGTGGACAGGTCATAAGCAAATCGACATCGCGCTTGTCATATGAGCTGTGTCGCTGGCAGTTAGGGCAAGTGTCATACTTGCGATTGCGAATGACGGCAGTGCTCAGGACCAACGACACGATGCTGGCCAGAAACGTTCCTACGACAATCGCTTGTTTCGCCGCCGCTGTATGGGCGTAATCGTAACAGAGCACAACTGCCACAATCAGAACAACAGGGCTGGCCAGTAGAGTCAAATACAATGATTTGTTCCAACCGGGCCGGGCATGCGGCAACTCCTGCGCGGCCGAAGCGGGGATTGGCACACGCATCGATTCCATTGCTTCCCTGGCGTTATCCTTTTGGGCAAGCTTCCGGCCCAAAGAGGCCCCTGCAATGAGCGCCACAACAAGCCCTACGAACAACACCGCGCCTTCAATGCCCATGTGGCATCTCCTGCTATAAATGGACTAAGTGTTCATCGCCACTGCACGTCCGGTTCTTTGCGCGGCGGGATACGGTGGTACTGCTCTGCGGGGTGGCCGATCATCAGGGCGCCGTGCATCACGTGGCCGGCGGGCAGGGCCAGGACCTCGCGGGCGGCGGGGGAGAAGATCATCGCCATGTGGAGGAAGCCCGCCCAACAGGTGCCCAGGCCCAGCGTCGCCGCGGCCAGTTCGGCCGTCGTCAGTGCGGCGGTGCATGAGCCGGCGGCCATGGCGTCGCCCTCGCGGGCATACGCCACCAGCACGTGCGGGCAGCCGCGCAGGATCAGGTCCGTCCCGTTGTCCCAGGCCATGATCATCGGCGCCGGATTGTAATTGCCGCCGATCAGTTCGCCCTTGGCCGCCAGCGAGCGCATCCAGTCGATGACGGCGGCGGAAAGCTTTTTCACTTCGCCGGCCTTGTACACCACCAGCCAACTGACCGACTGGCTGTTCATGCCGGTCGGGGCGTAGCGGGCCATGTCGATGACCTTCAGCAGCGTCGCGCGATCGACGGGCCGATCCTCGTAGCGGCGGATGGACCGTCGGCCCTTGATAAGCTGCTCGACGGCATGCACGTCGCCGCGCCAGTTCTCGTCCAGCGGCAGACACGCCTCGGGCGCCAGCCGCTCGTGCTGAAGCGTCTTGGTCGCACAGGCCGCGATGCAGTGCCCGCACAGCATGCACTTTTCCTGCGCGTCGGGCACCGTGCGAGGCCCGCGCGACCCGACGCGGATAAACCCCATCGGGCAAGCCGACCCGCACTTGCCGCATCGGGTGCAAACCGCATCATCAAACGAAAGCAGACTGGCCATTGTTTACTCCTGTCTTTGCTGCTGACATCATAATCGACGTTACATTAGTGGTCGAGCGGCTCGATGGATGATTGGATGGTTGGATGAATGGTGAAAACGCATTCCTCTCCCCGTCTCTCTCTTTCCTCTGCGTCCTCAGCGACCTCTGCGGCTAATAACTATCCCAGGAACTGCGCCAGGCGCTCGAGGACCTGGCCGACGACGATCTCGGGGCTGGAGGCCCCGGCCAGGACGCCGATCTTCAGTGGGCGGCGCGGCGGCAGCCAGTCGCGGGCAATCATGGGCTGGCCGGTGGCGATGTCCATCGTCGACAGTTCGCCGGCGCTGACGATCGAGCGGGCGTCCTCGATGAACCATGCCGCGGCGCTCTTGCGCGCCAGCTCGTACAGGTGCCGCGTGTTGCTCGAGCCAAACCCCCCCACCACCATCACCAGGTCCACCCCGGCGGCGCAGAGCTCGACGGCCGCGGCCTGGCGCTGCTGCGTGGCGCGGCAGACGGTGGGCTCGAAGAGCACGTTACGCGTGGGGTGCTGGGCGGGCGTGTGGCTGGTCAGGGCGTTGCGGATGAGGGCGCGGACGGTCATCGTGTCGTCGTAGAGCATCGTCGTCTGGCTGACCTGCGCCAGGCGGTGGTAGAACGGCTCGATCGTGCGGGCGTTGGTGGCTTGGTCGTCGAAGACGCGCGAGAATTCACCCGCGTCGTGCTGGCCGGTGAGCATCTGGCACAGCGCAACGATCTTGTCCAGGTCTTCAGTCACCACGTACGACCCCCCCGCCGCCGCCAGTCGCGAACACGTCACCACGGTTTCATCGTGATGCACGCGGCCGTAGATCAGCACGCCGTAACCATCCTCGACGGCGCGGCGAGTCCAAACCCACAGCCGCCGCACGTCGCCGCAGGAGGTGTCGATGACGCGGCAGCCGATGGCCGCCAAACGCCGCTCGATGTCCCAGGGCACGCCGAAGGCCGGCACGACGGCGCAGTCGGCGGCGGCGACATGTTTCTCGACCTCACGCACCTGTGCGGCCGTCAGGATACGCACGCCGCGCTCGGCGAAGAACGCGTTGACCCAGGGATTGTGGATGACCTGCCCCAGCAGCACCATCGTGCCGTTGCGGCCGTCGTGGGCGGCGACGGCGCGCTCGAGCATCGTCAGCGCGCGGCGCACGCCGCGGCAGAACCCGAACACCCGCGGCAGGAGCAACTGCCCGCCGGGAAGATCCCAGGCGTTTCCGCTGCGGCGCATGCGGTCAACGACGAGGCTGGAGAAGCTGTCGCCCTGACCTTCGTCGGCGGTGTCGAATGTGGATTCTTGCGCGTCGGACATGTGTTCATCATAACATGGACCAGTTGGGAGTTGTGGGTTGTGTGTTGTGAGAAACAGCGGGAGACTGGCACGGGGCGATTCAAAGCGTGAAAGGTCGGGGAACGAACGCTGAACGGACAAGCCGTTCTTGCAGCACTCACACTGGTGACACACAACTCACCACCCACAACACACAACTGCTTCACTCACCCATCCGACTCAGGCAGCGGCGGTTGGGGTTGCGCGGGTTTTGGAGCCGGCGCCGGCGGGGGCGCGGGACGGTCGCTCTCGGGCAAGCGCGGGCCTCTGCGCCACACGCGGTGCGACGACTCGGTGTGCTGCTTGAAACGCTGGTCGATGATCTCGCTGCGGTTCTTGGCGTGCTCGTCCAGCTCGGCCTGCATCTGCACCAGGCGGGCTTGCAGGGTCTTGAGGCCGTTGGTCTCGACAGTGGTCTCGGCGTCGAAACCGGCCGCGATCGTCTTCTTGAGCGTCTCCTTGAGCTGCGAGCGCTGGGAGTCGCTGGCGGCCTTGGCCAGTTGCAGCGTCAGACCCTCGACCGCCAGGCGCGAATCGGCGGCGATCAGGGCGGGGCCCTGCACGTCCTTGGGCATGGCGCGCCACCGCAGATACCACTGCCACGTCGCCCGCACGAGGCGGCGGTAGGCCTCGGGGCTGCTCTGTTCCAGCGCCGTCAGGCGGGCGTAATACTCCGGTCGTTTCTCCTTGAGCGCATCGAGCATGGCGGCGAGGTCATGGTCACTGGGCCCGCCGCTGAAGCTCGGGCGTGGCCGCTCGCGACCCGCTCGCCGCTCGCCCTCGCCGCCGCGCGCCGGCGAGTGCTTGATGTCCGAGCCGGTCTTGGCCGGGGCAGCGCCGGAAGGCGTCGCCGTCGGCACGGGCTCGTGCCCCCGCAGCGCCGCCGGCGGGAAGGTCAGAGCCTCGAGGCCGGCCTCATCTCCGGGCCGCTGCTTGTGCAAGCGGATGCGATCGGCGCGTTCGAGGGCCCGTTTGTATCGCGATTCGATCTGCTGCTCGCGCTGGGCGGCGCGCCGCTCCAGTCCGGTGCGCATGGTGTCCATGTCCTGCTGGAGCTGCTTGAGGCGGTACGTCTGCGTGATCTGCTCGGCGTCGAATTCGCGGGCGATCTCCTCGCGCAGACGCAGGCGGGACTGCTCGCGGTCGCCCTCGCTGTCGGCGTTGGCTAGCTCGCGCGCCAGACGGTAGATGCGCTGGCGCGACTCGGTCAGGTACACCGTGGCCGCCTGCACATCCTTGGGCAACTTGCGGACCTTCTCGTACCAGCGCAGCAGTTCCTGCAGCATCCGCTGATAGGCGGCCGCGTCGTTTTCCTTCAGCGTCATCAGGCGGCTGTGGGCCTCAGGACGCTTGTCCTCGAGCACCTTGAGCAGCTCGGTTTCCTGGGCCTCGGTGACGGCGGCGCCGTAAGGGTGCGGCTGCGGATTCGGCGCTGCCATCGGCGGCATGCCCGCGGGGGCAGCGCCGTACGGACCGGGCTGGGCCCAGGCCGCCGCGGCCGTCAACGTCAGGATCAGAGTTGCGATGAATCTCGTGCCGCTCATGTTCCGCTCTCCGGGCCTTGGGACGGCTTGATGTCGCGCAGGAGGCCTTTGAGGTCGCGTTCCATCGTATCAAAATCGCCGTCGCCAGTGGCGCTGCTGCGGGCCGCGGGCGTCGAGACGATCTCGGACTCGAGCTGGTCCATCCGTTCGGCCAGCGCCTGGATACCGGGGCTGACGGGTTTCTGCGCCGCCGATATCAGCACCTCGGTCGGCACGATCGCCGGGGCCGGGGTGTCCTGGCTGAGCACGCCCAAGGTCACCAGGATCATGGCCGCACCGGCGATGGCGGCGGCCTCGACCCCGACCACGTACTTGAGCGCCAGGCGGATGCGGCTGGGCTTGGCCGCCGCGGCGACCAGGCGCCGCTGCGCGCGGGCCATGGCGGTTGCGGGCACGGACGCCTCGAGTGCGCACAGAACCCCCTCGCCGCTGCGGATCTCGTCGGCCAGCGCCTGCTCCTGGGCCGTCAACTCAAGGGTCTGGCCATCCAGCCACTGGGCCACGCGTTCATAGTGCTGCGTCGTGTAGTCCATCTCGTTCACCTGCCGCCTCTAGTGCGGCGGCTCCAGCATTTCCCGCAGGGCCGCCAGCCCGCGATGCACCCGGGCCAGCACCGTCCCCAGCGGACATTCAAACGTATCGGCCAGTTCCTTGAAGCTCATCTGACCGAAGTATCTCAGCAAGACCATCTCCCGCGTTCCGGCGTCGAGCTGCTCCAGGGCCCGGGTCAGACCGTCGGAAGCCTCGGCCGCCATGAGTCCCGCGTCGGCCGTTTCAAACTTGCCCGCCAGCGTGTCGGCCGCCCGCGCCCCGTCGTCGCTCTCGATGGAGAGGCTCATGGCCGTCGGGTGGCTCTTCCAGCGGCGGATCCGGTCGCGGATCATGTTGGCGGCGATCCGGAACAGCCACGGCTCGAAGCGGCCGCGGTCATCGTACTTGCCGATCTGCCGCACCAGCCGCAATGCCATCTCCGACAACAGATCCTCGGCATCGTGATGACTGCCGGTGGCCCGAAGGAAATACCCGAACAGCCGCGGTCCATAGGCCTCCAGCAGCGCCGCCAGGCCGTCGGCCCGGCCGGCCTGCGCGGAGGCAATCACGGCCCGAAGCTCTGCAGGTTCCATTCGTCCATCCCGATTAACGCCCCCCCACTGCGGGTATTGCCAAAATAGTAGCCGGTAGCCAGGAGCCGGTAGCCCGTAAAGCAACAAGACCACCAAGAGTAACGCACGTTAGCGGCGGAGCTTGCTCCGCGCGCCCCTGACGCAGCAAAAAAGGGAGCCCGTAGCCGGTGGCCGGTAGCCCGTAAAACGGACGCCGCCGCCCATCTTGCCACATCGATGATCTTACACTACCGCTCTACCCGCCAGAATTGTTTTCAACGCCGCGGGAACCGGGTTCCATGGCGGCCGGTTCTTGTTTTTCACCATTCGCCCATTCGTGCCATTCGTGTTCTCCCCTTTACAGCGAAAGCGCCACAAGGCATATTGAAGCCATGGAGCCCAACCGGCTTTACAACCAGGACTGCATCGCCGGCATGAACGCCATGGCCGCCGGCTCGGTCGATCTGGCCTTTGCCGATCCGCCCTTCAACATCGGCTACGATTACGACGCCTACGAAGACAAGCTGGCGGCAGACGAGTATCTCAACTGGACCCGCCAGTGGGGCGCCGCCGTCGTGCGGGCGCTCAAACCGACCGGCACGTTCTGGCTGGCTATCGGCGACGACTTTGCGGCCGAGCTCAAGCTGATCTTCCAGCGCGAGCTGGACCTGACGTGCCGGAGCTGGGTGATCTGGTACTACACGTTCGGGGTCAACTGCAAGGCCAAGTTCAGCCGCAGCCACACGCACCTGTTCCACTTCGTCAAAGACCGCAAGGCCTTCACGTTCAACGCCGACGCCATCCGTGTGCCCTCGGCCCGCCAGCTCGTCTATGCAGACGCCCGTGCCGACAGCAAAGGCCGCCTGCCCGACGATACGTGGATCCTGCGCCCGCAGGATATGGCCGGCGGCTTCGAGCCCGAGGAAGACACCTGGTATTTCCCGCGCGTGTGCGGGACGATCAAAGAGCGGGCCGGCTGGCACGGCTGCCAGATGCCCGAGCAGCTCCTGGGCCGCATCATCAAGGCGTGCTCGAACGAGGGCGAGTTGGTGCTGGACCCCTTCGGCGGCAGCGGCACGACGCTGGTGACAGCCAAGAAGCTCAGCCGCAAGTTCATCGGCTTCGAGCTGTCAGAAAACTACGCCGCCCAGATCGAGCATCGCCTGGCCGCCGTCGCAGTAGGCGACCCGCTCAACGGCCCGGCCGACCCCAAAGCCTCCGCCCCCCCCACCGCCAAAGGCAAAAAGCTGGGCGAAAGAAAGTCCGGCAAGAAACGCACCCCACGGCCTGAATAGCCTTCCCTCCTTGATCCCGGGAATACTTGAACCGCAAAGGGCGCAAAGATCGCAAAGGGGAGAAATTGCCTTCGATATGAATGGAAATCCCGAAATGTTCCTCCAGTCATCCCATCATCCACCCATCCGTTCTTCTTGCCCCTTTCCGCTCTGCGTTCTCTGCGTTCTCCGCGGTGAAAGTTCCTCAGACCACCTGGCGGTTCTCGTCCTCGTGCGTGCCGTGTTCGGCCTGGCTGCGGGATTCGTCCTGGCGGCGGTGGTTGATTTTCAGCTTCTTGGCGTAGAGGCGCAGGACGTCCTGGGCGTCGAGGCCGAGGATCTGGCAGATGCTGATCCAGAAGAACAGCATGTCGGTGGCCTCGACGCGGGCGTTCTGCACGTCCTGCAACTGGTACTGCCGTCCTTCCTTGGCCTCGCGATACCAGTGTTTCCACGAGAGGCATTCCTGCAGCTCGTGGCACTCGGCCGACAGCGCGTCGATGTAACACTTCAGCGCCCGCCCCGCCGCCAGCAGCGCGGCCGTCGCCTTGGGATCGGCCGCCGGCGCATCCGCCCCACTGGCGCCCGGCGCCGCGACCAGCCCGGCGGCCTCGACGGCCTTAAGCGCCTCGCCCAGGGCGGCGGTATCGAACCCCGCCCGCTTATTCAGCGCCGCCTGGAGCGGCCAGATGTCGTCGATCGAGTTGAGTTCGTGCGTTTCCTGTGCGCCCATGTGAACCTGCCTCTCTGTTGATCGTGGCACGGACGTCTCGCCCATGACCGCCAAGATATTAGCCGCTGAGGTCGCTGAGGACGCAGAGGAAAATAGGTGATGGTAAGAGTGCGGCGGCAGCGACGCCGCCTTAGATCGGATGGGGCAGGGCGACAAAGGCAGAGGGGCATACAGCTCAGAAATCGCCCAGGCCACCGTAGGCGTCAGTTCGCGGCTAAGAAGAATCCCCGCGAATCTTGTTGCCTCATGTGTACTGTGTAGTATATACTACACACATGAGCACCACGACCCTGCATTTTGGCGAGTATCTGCGGCAGCGGCGCGAGGCGATTGCGGTGGCGGCGCGCGGGGCTGCGGCGCCGGGGCAAGTGCCGCCGGCGGTGGCGGAAGCGGACCATCGCGGCGCGGCTGGGGCTGACGTGGGGCGAGGCCGCGCCGCCTCCGGCAAGGGCAGCGCCGGCCGCATCCGGCGGGCAAAACAGGCGCATCTGTCCGTGCGGGCCCTGGCTAAACGCGTGGGGGTCGAGCCTTCGTACTTGAGCAAGATCGAACGGGGCCTGCAGCCCCCGCCGTCGGAGGCCACTATCGCACGCCTGGCGGCCGCCCTGGGTGAGGACGCCGACGTGCTGCTGGCGATGGCCGGCAAGGTCTCGACGGATTTGCAGGAAGTTATCCGCAAACGCCCGGCGATCTTCGCCGAGCTGATCCGCCAACTGAAAAAGATGCCCGACCGCGCCGTGCTGCGCATCGTGCGCCAACTCCGGGACCGGCGATAGGGCGATTGTTCCACGTGGAACTTTTTGACGTGGGTCGTCCTGCGGCCGGAGGAGAACACGAATGACACGAATGGAACGAATAGTGACGGGAAACCCTCGGCGGTCTCAGATGATATCAGCGATCGAGCTTTGCCCCGTGGCGAAGTTGGATGCTCGATAGGTTTTCTCTTTGCCTTCCCCGTACCCATTCGTCTGATTCGTGCCATTCGTGTTCTCTCTTGGCGCTCGTAAGACCAAGCGATTCTTGTTGCGTTATCTCGGCGAAAGGATATGCTGGCGGGCGCGTGTGGATGTTCCACGTGGAACATCTTCTTGTAGCTGACAACTGATAGCTGATAGCTTTTTCGGAGTGAACAATGTCTTCGCCAAAGCCCATCAAACCCCGTCTCGGCCGCGGACTGGCCAGCCTGATCTCCAACTCGGCGATGGCCGACGCCCCCGCGGCGGAAGAAACCCTCCAGGCCGCACCGGCAGGGACGTACGCGCCTGCTGAGGGCTTCTCCCATCCGGAGAAAGCGGGGGCAGTCCCTGTTTCCGCTTCAGCCTCCGCGCAGACGGGGACAGAAACAGGGACAGTCCCCAACAGCGGGACGGTCCCAATATCTGTCGACCTGATCACGCCCAACCCGTATCAGCCGCGGCGCGAGTTCAACGAGTCGGACCTGGCCGAGCTGGCCAGCTCCATCGCCGAGCAGGGGATCCTTCAGCCGCTCATCGTGGCAGTGCATGACAGCCCCGGCGGCGCCTCGGGCGAATACGTGCTGATCGCCGGCGAGCGGCGGCTGCGGGCGGCCCGCAAGATCGGAATGTCGGCCGTGCCTTGCGTGGTGCGCACGGCCACGCCTCAGCAGATGCTCGAGTGGGCCCTGATCGAAAACATCCAGCGCAGCGATCTGAACCCCGTTGAAAAAGCCACCGCCTACCGCGACTACATGGACCGCTTCAATCTCACGCAGGCCCAGGCCGGCCAGCGCCTCGGCCAGCCGCGCGCGACGGTTGCCAACTACCTGCGCATCCTCGATCTGCCCGACGCGATCCAGACGCTCCTGCTCGGCGGCGACCTGAGCTTCGGCCATGCCAAAGCTCTGGCGGGCCTGGCCGGCAAAGAGGTCCAGCAATTGAAGCTGGCCAAGCTTTGTTTACATAAGTCATTGTCAGTAAGACAGTTAGAGTCGATGGTCTCCCAGATCATCGCCGGTACCGTCCCGGCGGGCAAAGCGCCCTCCACTCGCAAGAGCACCAGCAAGCCGCCCTACATCGCCGACCTGGAAGGCCAACTGACCGCTGCCGTGGGCACGCGCGTCGAGATCAAGCCCGCCAGGGCGGCCAACACCGGCCGCATCGTCGTAGACTACTACAGCCTGGACGATTTCGACCGCATCACCGGCGCGCTGGGTGCGAAAATCAGCGGGTAGATGAGGCGGTGGTGAGTTGTGTGTTGTGAGTGGTGAGTGAAAGACCGCGGCCGTGAGCCGAGAGCGACGATGGCATTAGAATATGAGAACTTTGAAGACCTCCCTGAATGGGTCAAAGACGTGGTCTCTGTTATCAGAGCTGACGATGTGCGGGAGTGGGTTTTCAAGCCTGTTCCTGCTTTGTGCGGCAAGTCAATCATGACGTTGATGAACAATGGCGAGGAAGGACAGCAGCAAGTCAGAGACTACGTGAACGCTGTCAAAGGCAAGTTCTTCTAGCTGGCCGGTGCCTTCGCTCACCACACACCACTCACAACTCACAACTGATTCGCGATTCCGTAAAACACTTCGATAGGGACGTTGATGGCTTCGTGGATCTGCTGGGCAATGGCGTCGAGTTCTTCGTTGGTCAGGGGTTCGGCGCCGCGGCGGCGGGCGGGTTTGCGGGCGATGGTATGCACGTGAATGGCTCTGATGCGCCCGCCGGCGGCGACGATCTCGTTGACGCGCTGGCAATAGGCGGCCACATCGGCGAGGGTGGGGGCCTGGCCGTCGAGACGCGAGAAAAGGCTCTGGATGACGACCGCGCGGTCGCGCGAGATCGTGATGATGTTCTCGACGATCTTCGCCAGCGTCAGCCCTTCGGCGGGGCGGTTGACGCGCTGGAATTGTTCCTCGGTGCCGGCGTCGAGCTTGGCCCAGATTTCGCCGCCGGCCTTGTCCAGGTGCGGCAAGGCGCGGTGGACCTGCGGGCTGGTCAGGGCGGTGGCGTTAGTCAGCAGGATGAGCTTGATCTTGCCGGCCGCCTCGGGATTGAACTGCTGGACGGCGTCGCTCAGGGCCCGGGCGGCCGTGGCGACGGCTCGGTGAAAGTCCGGCACGCAGGTCGGCTCGCCGTTACCGCTGAAGGCCACGTCGTTGACTCGCCGCAGTTCCTGGGGCGTGGAAGAGAATCGCCGGTCGTCCCAGATGCGGCCGGTGAGGGCGTCCTCGAGCACCATGCACAATTCGTCGTAGAGGATCGAGAGGTTCGTTGAGACGTGCTTGGGTTTGACGCGGCGGTCAACCTGGCAGTACACGCAACCGAAATTGCATCGTTTGTCGCGGTTGAGATTGATGCCGATGCTCAGCCCGCGGCTGCGGCGCGAGACCACGGGGTAGACGTACAGGCAGTTTCGCCACTGGCGGCGATGGTCGGCGATAGGCGAGCGCGGCCGGGGGGTCGATTGCGCGGAAGATTCCATGCCCTTATTCTAGTGCCTCAGCGGGCAATGTGCGAGGTTTGGCCGACCGAAGCGCGGGGTTGCTCCGGCGCGGCTTGGGGTTTATACTCCAAAAACAAAAGATGCTTCGTCGCAAGCGGGTTCGGCGGCGGGCGTTAATCTGAAAGAGGCGGTGATGGTTCATTTTACATGCACGAATCCGGCTTGTCGGCAGACCCTCCGGGTCGGGGACGATCTTGCCGGGCGGCGCGTCAAGTGTCCCTCCTGCGGGACGGTGTGCGAGGTACCCGTTCCGGTAGCCGAGGCGGTCGGTGGCCCGGGGGCCGCTGTGCCGCCGCCCGTCGCTGCGCCTCGACGGGCTGTGCAGGCGCCGCCGGTGCATGCGGCCCCGCAGGCACTCGATCCCTCGCCGGGCGCGGCGCTGGATGAACTGATGGCCTCGATCGCCCCCTCGCCATCGGCGCCGTCGGCGCCGCCGCCGGATTACGGCGACGACACATCCGCCCAGCCGCTCCGCGGCGGCAAGGGCAGGCCCGTTCGCAAAGACCGCACGCCGCTGATCGCCTTTGGCGTATGCTTCGTCGCGACCGTCATCGTGGGCGCCGTGCTGTATCTCACGATGGTTCGCGACACCTGGGAAGCCGACCACAGCGAGACCCTTCTGGCGCTGGCCGACGAGGTCCACCATGCAGTGGCGGCTGGACGCTACGATCAGGCCCGCGCCAAGTACGATGAGCTGCAAGCCCTCGCCGCCGGCCACACGATCAAAGACGACAAACTCCAGAAAGCCTTCGAGCAGGCCAAGTCGGATATCAAGACCGCCCAGGGTCAGCCGGCAGCGCCGCAGGCGCAAGACGTGATGGCGCAGATCGAAGACCTTCGCCAGCGCATGGAGCAGCGGTCGGCGGCCGGGGACTGGCAGGACGCCCTGGACCGCTGCAGCGACATCATCTTCAAGCTGGAGGAAGTCAAGGCCACGCAGCCTCAGGCCGCGGCCGCCATCACGGGCTACGCCATCAAGCGCCGCGATCTGCAGGCTAAGCTCGATGCGGCGCAAAGGGCCGCCCGAGAAGAGGCCGCCCGCGCCGCGGCCAAGGCCAGGCAGCCGGCGCCCCAGCCGCCCAAGGACCCGCGCAGCGAAGACCCCGCGGGACAATATGCCAGGCGTTTCGCCGCCGACGTCGACCGCGCCGTCGCCACGCCCGAAACGGCGGACGACCTGGCCATCGGCGAAAAGATGATCGCCGAGGCGGCCGGGGCCTCCGCGGCCGCAGCCTATCAGCAGATGCTCTACGAAAAGGCCTGGCCGCTCTGCGCCAAGGACCCCGCCGGGCGCGCCAAGGCCATCGACGTCCTGGTGACGCTCGAGAAGGCCTCGCCCGACCGGCGGGCGGAATATCTCGCAGCCCGCGCGGACCTGCTCGACCAGGTCTTCCGGGCCGCCAGCGGCACCGGCCGCCGGCCCGCAGCCGAGGCGTATCTCGGACCTCTCACCGACCTGGCGGACCTGTACTTGCAGCGGGAGCGGGTGGCCAAGGCGCTGGAAACTTATCGCCGCGCGCTGCTGGTGGCGCAGTATCTCCAGTCGCCCCAGGAAGTGCGCTTGAAGGAAGCCATCGCCAAGTGCCAGACCGCCTCGACGCCGCGCGAGCTGGCCAGCGAAACCATCAAGACCCTCAAGGACAGGCTCCAGGCCGACCCCGCCGACGCGCCCTCCCGAACCCAACTGATCTATCTGCTGCTGACCGAGGCCAACGACCCCCAAGCCGCCGAGGCGGCCTCCCACCCGTCGCTCGAAACCACGCTGGCCGTCAACCTCGCCCTGGCAGCCAAGGGGATCAACGAAGTCTCCGAGGCTTCCTGCCTGTCCTTGGGCCAGTGGTACGCCTCCACACTGCTCAAGCAAGCCACGGCCCCGGCCAAACCGGCCGTGGCCGAACGGGCCAAAGGCTACTATCGCCAGTTCCTCAAGCTCCACACAGCCCAAGACGCCGCGGCCGAACAAGCCAAGGCCGCCCTCAACGCCCTCGAGAAGAATTACCCCCTGAAGAAGTAGCGAGGGCTTGTGTTAGCCGCTGAGGTCGCTGAGGACGCTGAGGACGCTGAGGTAAGAAACGGGCGACGAATTTCCTGTTAACGCGCTCAATGCCACACTCCCCGTCTCTCTTGCCCCTCAGCGTCCTCAGCGACCTCTGCGGCTAATATCCTTCCCTTCGTGTCATTCGTGTTCTCTTCGATCACCGGACAAGCCGTCGAGCATCCGCCTCCGCTTGCAGCTACGGCGAGACAGGAGCTCGACCGTTGAATGAAATTGTCAACCGGAAAAGGCCGATAGAAGATATAATCCGGGGCTCTGCCTTGTTGTAAACTGCGCCTATGGCGTCTGGAGCTTGCGATGTTTCGGCCTGAAATCAAAGTTGTCGACTGCACGATTCGTGATGGCGGATTGATCAACGATTCGCACTTCACCTTCGAGACCGTGCGCGAGGTCTACAAGGCCATCTGCGCCTCGGGCGTGGACTACGTCGAGCTGGGATACCGCAACAGCAAGGAAATGTTCGATCCCAAGCAGTTCGGCCCGTGGCGATTCTGCGACGAGGACCAGCTCCGCCGCGTCACCGACGGGATCGACACCGGCACGACCAAGCTGGCCGTCATGCAGGACGCCCACAAGGCCGATCCCAACGACGTCGCCCCGGCCGACCAGTCCGTCGTCAAGATGATCCGCGTAGCCACCTACGTCAAGGACATCGACAAGGCGATCATGCTGGCCAACAACGCCACCGACAAGGGCTACGAGTCGGCCATCAACATCATGTCGATTTCCAAGGAAGGCGGGCCCTTCCTCGACGAGGCGCTGCAGCAGATCGAGGAAGAGACGAAGGTCAAGGCCGTCTACATCGTCGACAGCTACGGCGCGCTGTACAGCGAGGAGATCCAGTTCTTCGTCGAGAAGTTCAAGATGTTCATCAAGACGAAGGAAGTGGGCATCCACTGCCACAACAACCAGCAGCTCGCCTTCGCCAACACGATCGAGGGCATCATTCACCACGCCAATTTCGTGGACGGGACGCTCTACGGCCTGGGCCGCGCTGCCGGCAACTGCCCGCTGGAACTGCTGATCGGGTTCCTGAAGAATCCCAAGTTCAGCATCGTTCCGATCATCGACGTGATCGGCAAGACGATCCTGCCCCTGAAAAAAGAGATCGACTGGGGCTACTGCATTCCGTACATGCTGGCGGGCACGTTCAACCAGCACCCGCGCGTGTCGATGGAATGGGTCGAGGGCAACAACCCCAACCGCGACGACTTCGTCCGCTTCTACAACATGATCCTGGAAGATCCGGAGCAGTAAGAGCATTTCCAATTTCCAATTGGCAATTTCCAATTGAAGAATCATTGTGCGCGCAGGTTTACTCGTTAGCGGCGGGGCTTGCCCCGCGCGTTTCCCGCTGCCCCAATCGCGCGACCGGTGGCATGGCGGGTGTTTTTCACCCGTCATGTTCCTGACGTTTCCGCGTAACTCGATTGTGCAGGGATGAACGCAGATAAACGCGGATGTTTGGGGAGAACGTCCAAATCTCGTTGCCCCGACTCTTTTGCCATCTGCGTTCATCCCTGCTTTCTCGTGACGGCTCATCTCATGCCCTGCCGGCGCTAGAATACACCGCAGAGGCCGGAGGGGGAGGGGGTTCTGAAGTCTGGCGCGATCAGCTTTGTTGCGGCAGTCGCTCTACCGGTAGCGCTGGGGGCGGCGGGGATATTTGCATTCATCAGCCTTGCGCGAGCGGGAGATGTTTTTGCTGCCTCTCGTAAAGAGCACGCCTCGGCCGCAACCTACGCGTATTGCACCGAGCCAGGCGCGTGGTTCACTTCTTCGTCCAACGCCCCTGACGCGGCTGGGGGGGCGGCGATGACGTTGTCGCTGTCGATCTCCGCCGCGCCGGCGGCACGGGCGTTGCCCCGCCCGGCTGCTTATGTCGTGCGTCGCATGAGGGTCACGGCGTACTGCCCGTGCCGCGAGTGTTGCGGCGCGCGGGCCTGCGGCATCACCGCCAGCGGCGCGCGAATCTGCAACACCGACGGCTACTTCGTAGCGGCCGACCCCGCGATTGCCTTCGGCACGCGGCTTTCGGTTCCCGGCTACGCCCTGGAGCGGGCGGTGCCGGTGCTGGACCGGGGCCGGCGCGTCAAGACCGATTGCGTCGACGTGTACTTTGCCGACCACCGCACCGCCAAGCGGTGGGGGGTGCACTGGCTGGACGTGAAGATTTACAACAGATCCTAGATCCCAGGTCCTCGATCCTGGGGATTCGACGCCCGATGCGTGGCGATCAGCTGCGCGCGGCGGTTGCCCCTCTTAGATTGTTTTCCCTGGGACCTGGGACCGAGGATCCAGGATCTGCTTCTCATTACGGCGGTATCTTGAGCACCGTGCCGGGACGGAGTTGGTTGGGGTTGGAGAGTTTCTCGCGGTTGGCGTTGTAGATGTCGACCTGGCGGTGGCCCTTGCTTTCGCCATAGACTTTTCGAGCGATCTTGGTCAGCGTGTCGCTTGGCAGGATGGTGTAGGTGCGATAGGCGCCTGCGGGGTCGTCCGGCGGGGCGGGCGAGCGCGCCGGCGGCGTTGCGGCCCCGCGGGCGGGGGCCGGTCTCTGCGTCAGCGGGGCCGGCGGGGCGTCGAGACCGCCGCTGCCGGCGGCACGCGCGGCGCGGCGTGCGGAGGCGCCCGTGACTTCCGCCTCATAGAGATCCAGCACATAGCCGGCGCTGTATCCGCGGCGGCCGACGGCGGGCTTGATCTTGTCGAACAGGGCCGGACCGAGCTGCGCCATGGCCAGCAGTTTGGTCCGCCCGGTGGCCCGCAGGGCGGGGAACTGGCGTTCCAGGCGCGGGTCGTTGAGCACGACCTCCTCGCCGAAGGTCGGCGCGACCAGCCATCGGCCGTTGATCTTCACCAGCGGCAGCGTCAGCCAGTCGCGGGCGAGGGTGACCGAGTCGTCTTCGAGAAACGCCTGGGCAGAATCGACGGCCTCGGTGATGCGAACGTCATGGGCGAGGCGGTCGCTGGACGGCAGCAGCGTGAAGTAGATCTTCCGCCCCCATCCGCGACGCTTCTCCTCGCGCTGAAGGGCCGTGGGACCGTACGCCACCTCCATCGCGTCGTGCCATCGCTGAAACGACGAGCCGAAGGCGAACGACGCCTCGGCGGCCGGCCAGTCGGCGGCGTACACGCTGGACTTGAACAGCGCCAGATCGCCCGAGCGATACGCGCGAACGAAATCGAGAATGGCTTCCTTGGGTGTGGCGGCGCCGGCCGTCGCCACGACGGGGGGCGGCGACCCGCCGGCAGCGCGCGTGGCCGAACGCGTGGGGGGAATTTTGCTGCAGCCGCTCGCGGCCAGCGCTGCAACGGCCAGAACCACCAGTATGCCTGTATATGCGGCGCGCACGACGATCCATCCCGACCGGCCGCCTGAACGCGCATCGCCGGTCTATCCATCTCATCGTCGGCAGGGCTCGCCGGGCTTGACGAAATACCGCGACGAATTGTCGCCTTACTTCGAGACCTCGATCACGTGGGCGGTCCAGGACTGCGGCGGCGGGGCTGCGGCGTAGCGCTCGCACAGTCCGATGTAGATGGCCGAGGGCGTGTCGCCGCCCAGAAGGGTTTGCGTCTTTTTGAACAGATCCCGGGCCTGGGCGAAGCGGCGTGCGTTGAAGGCTTCCAGCGCGGCCGCGAACGTCCCGGCCGCCTCGCGCTGCGCGGGGGGGCAGGCGTCGGCGAAGCCCATGATTTCCCACGTGGCGGTCGGCTCGCTCACACCCTGCAGCGCCAGCAATCCGATGGGGCGGGCCAGCAGCTTGTCGCTGCCGCCGGCGGCCCAGGTGGGCCCGTCCGCCAAGGCGCGCGTGTCGAAGGTCTTGTTGGCGGCCTCGAGGCGGCTGGCCAGGTTCACGCATTCGCCGATGGCAGTGTAGTCCATGCGATCGGTCGAGCCGCAGTCGCCGACCATCGCCAGCCCGCCGGCAAGGCCCACGCGGGCGGCGAGCGTCACAGGCCGGCCCAGTTCGGCTGAGAGCTCTGCGTTCAGCGCTGCGATGGCGCCGTGATATTGAGCCGCGGCCGCCAGCGCCAGGGCGGCATGGCCTTCCTGCACGACGGGGGCCCCGAAGAGCACCAGCAGACCGTCGCCCAGGAACTTGTTGACGTACCCGCCGCAGCGGTCCTGCACGATGCGGCAGGCGTGGTCGAAATACCTGTTGAGCACGCGCACGGTGTCGGCCGGGCCCAGGTTCTGCGCCATGGCGGTAAAGCCCGCCAGGTCGGTGAACATGCACGTGATGGCCCGCTTGCCCGGGCGGAGCATCGCCGGGTCTTCGATCAACTGGTCCACCAGCGCCCCCGACAGCGCGTGGGCGAACATCCCGCGTATCTGCCGCCGCGCCCGCTCCTCGGTGAGCTGGCGGTACACCGTCACCGGCACAAACGCCGCCAGCATCGCCGCCAGAGGCCCTGCGGCCGCAAGCTGCACGTGCCACTGCCCGAACACGAGGTACACGTTGAGCACCGCGTACGCCAGGCCCAGGGCCAGCACCATCAGCGCTGCGTGCACGGGCCCGCGCGTGGCGGTGATCAGCGTGACAATGCCCCCGGCGAGAATCGCCGCGGCGAGGTTCAGCCACATCGGGCTGACGCGGATGAACCGTCCCGACAATATCGTATCGAGAATGTTGCCATGCACGACGACGCCCGGCGTCTGCGCGCCGATGGGCGTGGCTACGAAGTCCGCCGCCTGCCCCGTCGAGTTGTACCCCACCAGGCAGATCTTGCCCTGCACCTCTTTGCCCAGGTCGGCGGTGACCTCGGCCAGCGACTGGCGCAACTGCGGTTCCTGCGCGGCCAGGGCGTCGAGCTGTTTGAGCGACGCCTCGACCGCGGCGACGTTCAGCGCGAGCTGCTGCGGCGGGACGGGCGAGTCGCCGGACGTCAGCCAGGCGGCCCACTGCGCCTCCTTGCGCAGGGCGTTGACGATTTCCGCGGCGGCGGCCTCCTGGCGCACCAGAAGCGCCGCGGCGGCCCGCTGCAGGGCGGCGACGGCCTCTCTGTCGGCGTCCGTAACGGTTGCCGGATCGTACAACACCCGGCGCTGCAGGGCCTGCTGGGCCTGCACGTACTGCCCCTGTGCCTGGGCAAGCTGCTGCTGGCCCTCGATGGCCAGCTTCCAGTACTGGTTTTCGATCTCGGCGTGGGGCCAGGCGCGCATCATCGCCAGAATCTGCAGCCGCACGGCCAGTGCCGCTTCAGGAAGGCGATCGAGCTGGGTCTTCCTGGCCCAGACATTGAGGACGTTGCCGACGGCGATGTGGTTGTTCGCGCGGGCGCGGGAGGCCCAGTTGATCCGCAGCGTGCCTTGCCAGAGCGGGACCTCTCGCAGCACCTGGCCGCCCGAGACGATCCGCAGCGAATCGCTCTGCCGCTCGATGTCGTATTTTCTGCCGCCGGCCAGTTCGTGCGCCGCCAGCGCCAGGGCAAACTGCGGGTACACGCCCAAGCCGTCGCTGTCCAGCAGCACGGCGCCGCGGACGATCTTGTCGCTGTCGAAGGAGGTGTTGGTCAGACCCATCAGCCGCGCGCCCGAGCCAAAGAGCACCAGCGGCCCCACGAGCGCGCGCCTCCCAGGGGCGTCCGCAGGCCCGGCAGGGGCGATGGCAAACGGCGCGGCCGCCAACGTGCCTCGCCATTGCAGGTATGCCTTTTCGGTGTCTTCGCGCACCGAGGGAGACGCGTTGGCCGGCAATCGGGCCAGCAGGCTATCGAGGTTCTTGCAGTCGGCCTGTAGTTGCACCCACTGTTGGCGGCGGTCGGGTGGCTCGTTCTTGAGGAAGATCGGCAGGGCGACGTTGCCGGCGCGGCGGATGGCGGCCGCGAGGATGGCGTCGTCAAAGATCGCGCGGGGCTTGTCGTCGCCGAGGATGCCGGATCGGTCGGCGCCGTAGATCTCCTGCTGCGCCGAGACGTAGCGCACGCCGAGCGGTTCGGTAAAGGCGATGTCCAGGGCGATGGTCTTGGCGCCACAGTCGTGCAGGACGTCGATCACGCCGGCGATGTATTCCCGAGGCCACGGCCAGCGCCCGTAAGCCCGCAGCGAGTTGTCCTCGATGTCGACGTGGAGCACTTTGCCCGTCGGGGCGGCGAAGGAGGCGTTCTTGAGGCGAAAGTCCAGGGCGTAGAGTTCCGCCCGCCGGTCGAGCCCCGCCAGGCAGGCGGCCGCTACCGCCAGCGTGCCGGCCAGACCCAGCAGGGTCGAGACCGTCAGACTGGATGCTCTGCGTTGCGCCCGTGCCATGCGAGCACTTTACGCTGCAGCGCCCGAAGGCTCAAGCACATTGCCGCCTCACGCGGAAGGCCGGGGAGAGCGGGATTAGCACATCGCCATGCAGATCAGCGTCAGGCCCAGCAGCATTCACACCGCGTTGGCCCTGGCGTACGTCGAGGCGCGCAGGCAGAAACCGGCTGCGCGGGCGCATCACTTGCGACGAGGTTACTCCGTTCCGAGTTTTTTTCGCACGTCGGAGAGGCGTTGGCGGACGTCACGGTAGTTGTAGTCCAACTGCGCCACCTGCGAGAACTGATCCTCGGCTTCCTTGAAGCTGCCCATGTCGACCAGCACGATCCCGAGGTGGAACCGCAGTTCCTTGGTCTTGTCTTCGCTGACGTCGCCTTCCAGGGCCTTGGCATAGGTCTCGCTGGCCTCGCGCAGCATGCCCCTGCGATGGAACGCCTGGCCGAGCTGGCTCAATGCCGCCAGGCGCCGGCGCGGGTTGCGCTGGGCCTGCTGGAACGAGCCGATGGCATCGTCATAGCGCCCGGCAAGGAACTGGCGGCGGCCCAGCTCGTACTTGATGTCCAGGTCGGTGGGATAGTTGGTCGCGCGCTCGCCGTATTCCTCGAGCTCGAAGGCCAGTTGGCGTTTGAGCTGCGCGGCGGCGCCTTCCTTGTCGCCCTTGGCCGTCAGCTCGCGCCAGCGGCGGGTCATCTGCTTGATGCGCACTTCGCCGATGCGCAGCTTGAACTGATAGGCGCCGATCTGGCGGTGGGCGGCTGTGAGGATCTCGATGGCCTGGTTCTCGTGCTCTTCGTCTTCGATCTTCAGCAACGCGTCGACGACGGCGTTGACCTTGCCCGGCACGGTGGGGGCCTGGTGGTATTCGGTCTTGGCCCGCTCGATCTGCTGGATCAGGAACGCGCGGTCCTTGACCATCGAGTCGTCCTGGGCCAGGCGCGTCTGCTCGGCCATGTCGGCCACGGTATCGGTGAACTTGTGACCGTCTTCGACGAACCGGCCTTGCCGGATGGCAAACTCGCCGGCGGTGTCCGAGAGCAGCTTGGCGATCTCGCCGTCGGCCGGATCGATCCGCTTGGCCTGGTCCAGCGCCTGCATGGCCGTCCCATAATCGCCCAGGTCTTTCAGCGCCTTGCCCAGTTGCACCAGCGTGCGTTTGCTGGGCTTGTCGATCTGGCGCATCGCCACCAGCATGATGTTGCACATCCAGCGCACCACGTCGTTGAGCGACATCGCCTGGGCGGCCTTGAGCGTCTGCTCCATGTACACCATCGAGCCCGGGTCGCGACTGAGCAACCACTGCGCATTGATGAGCGTCTCGAGCGGGTCCTTGCCCGGGCGGTGCTTGAGCTGGTCCATCATGCCTGGGGCCTTGCCGCCGGCGGCCTTGCGCTTGACGGCCGTCAGGCGCAGCGGTTCGTGCCCGCGCTCAACGTTGCCGGGCTCGCGCTTGATGCCTTCGAGGTACATCTCCAGGGCGAAGTCCCAATTGCCGGTTTCGGCGACCTGGTCGGCCCGATCAAAAAACGCCTTGCCTTTGAGCCCAGGCCGCGGAGTATTGTTTTGTGGTGTGCTGCTCATGGTCGGGAGGTTATCCGAATGTTACGTCGCCGCAGGCCCCGACGCAAGGGCATTCGCCATCGCCAGCACCTGCTGCGGCGAAAGGTCCTGCGGGCGATCCGCCGCCCTCGCGCCGGCCGCATCGAGCACCGCCACGCTCATCCCGCTCTTGCGCAGGATTGTCCCCACCTGTTTTCGGCGATGTCCGAAGAGCGTCGAGAGCAAATCTCCCAGCAGGTCCAGGTCGACCACGAGCGAGGCCGCCGCCGCGTCGAAATCGATCCGCATCATGCGACTGTAGACGTTCGGCGCCGGCCAGAAGGCCGTTGGCGGCAGCACCGGCCCCAGCGTGCATCGCCCCAACAGCGCCACCAGGATGCTGACGGGCCCGTACTCGCTGGAGCCCACGCCGGCCGTGAACCGATCCGCCACCTCCCGCTGCACCGTAAACGTTAACCGCTCGAACACCGTGGCATGGGCGTCCCGCCCGTGCTCCCCGTCTCTTCCCTGATCCTCCGGATGCATGGACGAGACGTCCATGCCATCAGACTCCACGGGCGAGACGCCTGTGGGACTCACGGGCAAGATGCCCGTGCTACGGGGCGCGCCCGGGCCATGCATGGCGTGCCAGGAGTCGATCAGGCATTGGGCCACCAGCGGCGTGGCGATGCTGTAGGGCAGGTTAGACACCAACTGTGCAGCGCCGCCGAGGCGTTGCAGGATCGCCGGGTTGATCCGGTGCTTGCCCGCCAGCGCATCGCCATGCACCAGCCTGACATTCTCCAGCCGCGCCAGCCGCTGCGAGAGCATCCGGTAGAGTCCCGCGTCGATCTCGACGGCCACCACCGCCGCCGCGCGCGACGAGAGCTCTTCGGTCAGCGCGCCGGTCCCGGGCCCGACCTCGACCACGGTAGCGCCGGCCGGCACGTCGGCCAGTTCCAGCAGCACGCGCATGAGGTTCTGGTCGATCAGGAAGTTCTGTCCGAACTTGCGATTGGGCGCCAGGCCCGCCTCGTCCAGCATCGCTCGTATTTCCGTCAGCGTCTGCATGAGCGGGACATTATATGGATGGTCCGCCGGATCCACATCTTGTTTCGTCAGCGGTCGAGCTTTTGCCAGGCGTAGCCTTGGCGAAGGCTGATGCTGGAGGGGTTTCTTCGCGCTGGGGCGCACCTGGCCTGTCGAACCGGGTATCCTCCAATCGATCTTTTTGGACCATGCCTTGAATACCGCCCTGTCTTGCGATAGAAGAACGGCGGCCCATTCTAAAGGAGCAGCCGATGCAGACGCATACGTACCGCGGCCTGGCGACGCCGTGCAAGCCCGACTGGGAGGCGCTGGTCGCCAATCTCGCCCGCAAAGGCACGCCGCGGCGCGCCCATCACATGGAGCTGTTCCACGACGGCGAGATCGAAACGGCCATCGTCGACCGCTTCGGCCTGGAGCCCAAGAACATCGCCCGCGACCACGCCGACTTCGGCCGCTGGCGCCATATCAACTTCCACCGCTTTTTGGGCTTCGACTACGTCAACGTCGGCCTGGCGTACGCCGGACCGGCGCTGAACTGGCAGCTCACGCAGGATACCGCCGACCGCCCGCACGCCAACGGCCGCGGCTATCTCGACGAGCATCACGGCCCCATCGCCACATGGGAAGACTTCGAGAAGTTCCCGTGGCCGGACCCCAACGTGCCCGGGGCGACCTCGGATCTCGAGTGGTATCAAAAGAATCTGCCCGACGACATGTGCATCACCGGCATGATCGGCGGGCACTTCGCCGAGTACCAGACGTGGCTGCTGGGCTACGAGTCGCTCTGCTATGCGCTGTTCGAGAAGCGCGACCTGCTGACGGCCATCATCGACAAGCTCAAGGGCATTTTCCGTGATGTGACCCGCCAGGTGCTGCAGTTCGACCGTGTCAAGATCGCTTTCGCCAGCGACGACATGGGCTTCAAGACCCAGCCGCTCATCAGTCCCGACGACGCCCGCGAGTTCTGGCTGCCCGGGCACAAGGAGTTGGCCGCGATGTCCCACGCCGCCGGCCGCCCGTATCTGCTGCACGCCTGCGGCAACCTCAGCTCGATCATCGACGACCTGATCGACGATGTGAAGATCGACGCCAAGCACAGCTTCGAGGACACCATCGAGGACGTGCGGACCGTCAAGGGCACCTACGGCCGCCGGACGGCGATGATCGGCGGCATGGACGTGAACTTCCTCTGCCGCGCCGACGAGCAAGCCATCCGCCGGCGGACGCGCGAGACGCTGGACATCTGCCAGCAAGGCGGCGGCTACTGCCTGGGCAGCGGCAACAGCGTGGCCAACTACATCCCCGTCGAGAACTACCTGGCGATGGTGGACGAAGGCCGCCTCTGGGGCGCGTGAGGGCGATTGCGGATCAATCTATCAGCCGCTGAGGTCGCTGAAGACGCCCAGGGCCCGCCTCCCCCGGTGGCGGGAAGATCGTTCTGGTTTTGACGGCGGGAGCTCTGTAATATGCCTCGCCTGATTCGCAGGGCGGTTGGATTCCGCCCGGACCATCCAAGAAGACAGGTGATGCCATGATGATGCAGACTTTTCGGCATGCGGCGTTGGCGGTGCTGGTGGCGGCGGCCTGCGGCGGCTGCGCGGGCGAGAAGCTCATCCCGATCCACACCGAGGCCGAGTTCCAGTCCAAGGTGCTCGACGCCGAGAAGCCCGTTCTGGTCAGCTTCTACAAGACGCTGTGCCCGACGTGCATCCTGCTCGAGCCGGAGCTGGACAAGCTGTCCGACCAGTACAAAGGGCGCGTGCTGTTCTACAAGTTCGAGCGCGTTGCCAGCGAAAAGGTGCGCGAGCAGTACGATGCCCAGCTCTTCCCCACGGCCATCCTGTTCGTCAACGGCCAGGACGTCAAGCACTTCATCATGCACTACAACATGGAAGATTATCACAAGGAACTGACCGCCTTGGTCGGTCCGCCGACAACGCAACCGGCCGACAAGGGCGCCGCGACGCAACCGGCGTCGGCCCCGGCCTCTAAGCCGGTGAAGGCAAAATAACAACCTTGCCACAAAGCCCACAAAGAACACCAAGGAAAGAAGAGGCTCCCGAACTTCTCCCTTTGTGGTCTTCGTGATCTTTGTGGCAAAGTTTTTCGGCCGGCCGCGCGGGTTCTTGGACCAAAGTTGTGGACTATCCCGCCGGCGGTTTCTATAATAGGCGGAGTTTTACCGAGAAGGAGAGGTGTGCTCATGGGCTTTGTGAATCCTGGAATCTGTAACAAGTGCGCCAAACGCGTCCCGGCCGAGTTCTTCGACCGCGACGGGCAGAAGTGGATCCGCAAGGACTGCCCCGATTGCGGCGTCACCGAGTCGCTCGTCAGCACCGATGCGGCCGTCTGGCAGGCCAAGCGCGACATGTGGCACTATGTTCCCCAGGACAAGACCGCCTGCTCGCTGCACTGCGACAAGTGCAAAGTCGACCACAAGCCGGGCATGGTCTTCCTCGACGTGACCAATCGCTGCAACATGAACTGCCCCATCTGCATCGCCACCATCAAGGGCATGGGCTTCGAGTTCACGCCCCCGATGGAATACTTCGAGAAGATCTTCGCCGAGATCAGCACATGGAACCCCGTCCCCATGGTCGAGCTCTTCGGCGGCGAGCCCACCATGCGCGAGGACCTGCTCGAGATCATCGGCACCGGCCGCAAGTACGGCCTCAAGCCCCGCGTCGTCACTAACGGGCTCAAGCTGGCCAATGAAGAATACTGCAAGAAGCTCTGCGAGTCCGGCGTGCGCATGCGATTCGCCTTCGACGGCCGCAACGCCGACATCTACGAGAAGCTCCGCGGCAACCGCGCGGCCTACGATCTCAAACTCAAGGCCATCGAGAACCTCAAGAAGTACAGCCGCCGCAAGCACGCGATGATCTCGTGCGCGGCCTACGGCTTCAACGACCAGTACATGGCCGATCTGATCCAGTACGTGCACGATAACCGCGACCTGTTCTCTGAGATGGGCATCATCCCCCTGACCGAGAACTGGGAGCCCGGCGCGTTTCAGGCCGGCACGCACACGACGATGGAAGACGTCGAGAAGATGGTCAAGGAATCCGTCCCCGGCGGCGATGTCGAGTTCGTTCCGGCCGGGCTGTCCTACGCCATGCGCAAACCGCGCTCGTTCTTCCGCAAGAACACGCGCAGCGAGACGCTGCTGCTGGCGGGCGTACACCCCAACTGTGAGTCGATCACGCTGCTGGTGTCCGACGGCAAGTGCTTCCGCAGCGTCAACCACTACCTCAAGAAAAAGTTCAGCGTCGCCACCGTCGAGTTCCTGACGATGATGAAGGCCATCGAGCCCAAGCTCGACGCCCTCAACCCGGCCAAGTTCTTCCAGCGCATGCGAGGCCGTTGGCTGCTGATCCGCACCTTCACGCCGTGGGTCTTCAAGACCGTCAGCTTCAAGCGCCTGCTCGAAGGCAAGCCGGTCCGCAACCTCTTCAAGATGGTCGGCCACCAGATCAGCCGCATGTTCTCCAAGGACGATCCGTGGAACCGCCGCCGCCCGCGCCGCATCCTGCGCCTGGCGATGCTGCCTTTCGAGGAAGTCCACTCCGTCGACGGCGCCCGCATGGAGCAGTGCAAGGCCGTCTTCGCCTACGTAGACACCGCCGACGACAAGGTCAAGAGCATCCAGGCGTGCATGTGGTACCCGTACCGCAACGCGCTGCTGGAAAAGATCTCCCAGAAATACGGCATCGTCGGCAAGAAACCCGCCGACGCGCAGTTGCCCCTGGCCCCGCCGCAGCAGTAGCAGTAACCGGTAGCCGGTGGCCAGTAGCCGGTGAAGAAGCATAATCGGCAAAGGGACGGTCTCTCGAGGCCGTCCCTTTTATTAGCCGCTGAGGACGCAGAGGGTCGGAAGGTGGAAAGGCATTGGGTGCCATGGCGGCCGTTCCTCAGCCGCCATGTCCCGGAAATGTTACTTCGCGGTCTCGACGTATTCGCCGCGCGTAACAGGCTCGGGCACGGGCAGGCCGTCTTCAATCAGCCCTTCGATATGAACTTCGATGGCTTCGCTGATAAGTTGCTTGGCTTGGGCAGGCGTCTCTTGGCCGAATACGGCGCAACCGGGCAGATCCGGCACATACGCGCCATAGCTGCCATCTTGAGCACGCTCAATAACCACGAGATAGCTTCGGGCACTTTCCATATTCCACCTTAGTCCAATTCTACTTCAGGCCTGCCTGTTTCGCGCCTTCATGTTTTGCCCCTTGCGGCCTTGTTCAGCCGCCATGGCAACATCACCTAACCGGGGGCGTTCCGGGTTGCGTTGCCGGTTGGGCGACTTCGGGAAGCTTGGCAAAGATCAGACTCATGACCTCGTCCTCATATCGCCGCACATCTTTCTGCAAGCTTTCGACTCCCGCTTCGCGCCACTGCGGCAAGGGGACCTCCGTCTCGCGCCTCGCTTCTTCCAGCAGAACCCCCATTTGATAAGTCACACTGGGGGAGTTGGGCACGGTCTGGGCCGCATCTGATCGGGAAAAAGTCTCTCGCTGCTCCTGGGAAAGCGATTCGAGCTTTTGAAGGATTGCGATCAATTCGGGGTTCCCTGACTGTTCAATCTTACGCGTGTAAAGCAAGTTTCTCGCTCTCTGCAGGCGCCCCAGGTACTTGACGTACGCATAGAAGCAATCCAGCACCTTTTGGACGTCGGATTCATATGGCTTGGCCGCGGGATCGTCCAGCCGCCCAGCCAGATAAAGGAGATCGCTCCAGTCCCTGTACATTTCACCACGATCTTCTTTGAAAAGGCGAACAAGCTTCTTTCGCGTCGAGCTGCTGATCCTGAAGTTCCCGCCCAATTGTTCGCGGCTGTGGATCCAAGAAGCTTCAGCAAGGATATTTATTGCGGCGCATGGAACCTCCATCTTTTCGAGTGCTTCTTGAGCCTCGCCGCCGATGCCGGGGACATTGGCATGCCAGACAAGAACTGGAAGAACCTCATATTGCTTCTGGGCAGCCATCAAAGGCGCGACGGCCTCCGCCAAAGCGGATGTTGGTTTTTGGAGCAGGAGTTTGGCCAGCCGCGGAGCGTACCGCTGGGGACGATGCCAGGCTAGCACTCGGACGTAGAAATCGCGGAGCGGCTTCTCTCGGGGCCTCCAATCTGTGGGCTTGTTCCATGTGGGCTCGGTCCATGCGTCTCTTGCCACCACCGCCCAGATCGCCTCAAAATCGTTGTCTCTGCCGCGATAGGCAAGCACCTTTGCGGCTGTCTCCTGCTTCAGAGGGCCGGGTGCTTCCAGCGACCACAGCGCAAGAGGGTAGATCAGGACGTGAAACATCAGCATGAAGAGTCCCAGGCACGCCATGCCCGCTGCAGCGCCGACATATCGTGCGATGTGCCGGTTGCTCCGCCCCAGGCGCAGCGCCAGAGGCAAACATATCCACGTCAATAAAGCCACGAGCGGACCGTATATCAGACTTTGCAGCGGGACTTTAAAGTAGCTGCCAGCGCTTTGATGGAATATAAGCAGGCGATCCGAAGCGAACTCCAAGGCAGCAGCGACAATGGAGGCCACGACAATCGTGGCCAACAGGACAGCCACAAGAGCGCTCTTCTGCCGCGGCCGCTTCCATATCCACTCCAGCACGGCGATCCAAACTACCCCGATGCTGACGTTCGCCGCCCACCAGTATGGCCAGGGAGCGGGTACCGTGATCTTCAGAAACCCCGCCACAGTGCCCAGGGCAGCCATTACCAGCACCTGCCAAGCGTTCAGGCGGTGGATGGCTCCCGGCAGAGCAAGGGCGACGATTACCATCACATCAACGGCAATGTCCAGCCACTGCGGATTAACAAGATAGAAACCGGAGTTCTTGATAATGTGGATTGGGGCTAGAAGCACCAGAGCGAGGACCCACTCCGGCGTTCGCTGCACCAGCCGCGCCACCTGGCTCCAGACGGAAGTCTTCGCCCGCGGCTGCAGGTTTTCGCTGGGCTGGTTTTCTGCCATGACGGGTTCTCCCCATATGTGGATATCTTCCCATGATGCGCCGCAGGATCACGAGATGCCATCATTTTCCGCTCGCGCAGCGGCGGGCAGGTTGTCGATGTGGATGAAAGGCCTTCCCCCCGCGAGTCTCTGCGCGTATGAGCGCACTTTCCGGGGGGCGCGTAAGGAGTCGGCCCTCGCAGCGTGCGCTTGCGGGCGAGTTCAGAAGATGTGCAGATCGCCTTTGAAGATATCGAAGGGGCGGACGGGGGCGAAGATCAGCCAGGCGATGTTCAGACCGGTCACGATGTCATAGGGGACGCTCATTCGCGGCCAGCGCCACAGGCGGAGCTTGAGGTGCCACGGTCCCTGGCGCACGTCGGTCAGGGGTGTGCGGCCGGCGAGGACGCCGCGCGTGTAGTCGATGCGGCGCAGGACCGTCAGCAGCGGCAGGGCGGCCTGCTGGAGCACCATCGCCGGGATGTTGTACGCCAGCGTGCCGATGAGGATGGCGGCGGAGCGTTCGCCGCGCTGCCAGTAGCCCACAGTGCATGTTTCGATGATGTCCTCGGCGCGGGCGCGGGAGTAGGAGATCATGAAGGCGTTGAAGAACGCCACCATCGCCAGCAGCACCAGCGTGGCGTTGGGCGAGTCCTGGCGGGCGTAGTACACGGCGATTCCGGCGAAGACCATGAAGTCGCTGTAGCGGTCGAGCGTGCTGTCGAGGAACGCCCCGAACCGCGTGGCCTTGCCGCCGATGCGGGCCACCGCGCCGTCGAGCATGTCACAGGCCGACGCGTTGTACATCATCGCCCCGGCGATCAGCAGCCAGGCGCTGGGTCCGCTCTCGCCGAGGCGCCAGGCGTACCGGTGCCCGGCGCCGAGGGCGTAGCACACGGCGGCCGCGGCGGTGACGACCATCCCGGCGAAGGTCAGCATGTTGGGCGTGACGCCCATGCGCACGAGAAATCGTGCGATGGCGTCGCGCTGAACGATGAAAAACCGGGCTATTCCTTTTCCAACCATAGCTATCAGCTTTCAGCTATCAGCAAGTCGCTGCACTCTTGTGGTTATAGCGGATAGCCGAAGCACACGTTACTCTACGACTGCGGCGCAGGCAAGGCGTCGGACAATGATAGACCGTCGAGACCATCGCGCGATCATTGTGGGGCGCGGGGATGGGGCGTAGAATAGGGACCATATCATTCAGTGATTGCGCCAGCGATTTTGAAGAGACGTCAAACTGCAGCCGGCGGGCCAAAGCTTGCGGGTAATCCGAAATCCGCAATCCGAAATCACAGGGAACCACGTATGACCGTCATCGATGCTCAGGCATTCGGCGAAAACCTGCGGGCGCTGAAGGCGAATCTCGCCAGCGTCATCCTGGGCAAGAGCGAGTCGATCGACCTGCTCACCATCGCTCTGCTGGCCGGCGGCAGCGTCCTGATCGAGGACGTCCCCGGCGTGGGCAAGACGACGCTGGCCAAGGCCCTGGCCCGCTCCATCGACGTGCAGTTCACCCGCATCCAGTTCACGCCCGACCTGCTGCCGGCAGACATCCTGGGCTCGTCGATCTACAACCCCAGCAACGGCACGTTCAACTTCCGCCGCGGGCCGATTTTCTGCAACGTGCTGCTGGCCGACGAGATCAACCGCGCCTCTCCGCGGACGCAGTCGGCGCTGCTGGAGGCGATGAACGAAGGCCAGGCCACCATCGAGGGCACGCGCCACGCCCTGCCCCAGCCGTTCCTGGTCATCGCCACCGAGAACCCCATCGAGTTCCACGGAACCTACCCGCTGCCTGAGGCCCAGCTCGACCGCTTCATCGTGCGGCTGGACCTGGGCTATCCCACCGCCGAGGTCGAGGTCAACATCCTGCACTCGCAGGGGCAGGACCACCCCGTCGAGAAGCTGCAGCCGGTGCTCAATCAAGACCAGGTGGTGGCGATGCAGCAGGCGGTCCACGAGGTGCACGTCGACGCGAGCATCTCGGCGTACATGATCGAGATCGTCGGCGCCACGCGGGCCGACGCCCGCCTGCGACTGGGCAGCAGCCCGCGCGGGTCGCTGATGCTCTTCCGCGCCTGCCAGGCCAGCGCCCTGGCGGCCGGTCGCGGGTACGTCTTGCCCGACGACGTGCAGGCCCTGGCCGCGCCCGTGCTGGCGCACCGCGTGCTGCTGACGCCCAAGGCCCGCTACGACGGCGCCACCGGCGTCTCGATCATCCAGGACATCCTCACGCAGGTGAAGGTTCCCACGTGAAATCCCCGCGTCCAAGCCTGCGACACCTGCTGGGCCGGTCGTGGCGGTTCGACCTCACCAGCGGCGGGCGCACGCTCGTGGCGGCCATTCTGATCTCCGGCGTGGCCGGCTCGGTCACCGTGATGGTCCCGGTCTACTGCATCTTCATCGCAATGCTGATCCTCTATATGGCGGCCGGTTCGATCTCCCTGATCCTGCGTCCGCGTCTGCGGATCGAAGGTCCGCTGCCGGCTCGGGCCGCCGCGGGGCAGCGGCTGCAGGCCAGGCTGACGGTGGTCAACGAATCCCCGCATCGCCGGGCCTTCGACGTGGGGCTGGGCCTGTTCAATCTTCCCAAGTCGCTGCGGCAGCTCAACCACGCTGACAGCATCGCCAGCCTCTCCTGCGGGCAGGGCGGCGCCTTGACGGTGGACCTGATGGCTCTGCGGCGTGGGCAGTACGACCTGGGCGCCCTGACGGCGTACAGCACGTTTCCGTTCAACCTCGTGCGCCGCATGGGCGGCAGCCGTGCGGCCGGACGGCTGACGGTGGTGCCCAGTTTTACCCCGCTGGAGCGTCTGGAACTGTCGATGACCCAGCGGCACCAGCCCGGCGGGATCGCCTTCAGCTCGCGCGTGGGCGAGAGCCCGGAATATTTCGGCAGCCGCGACTTCCGCCCCGGCGATTCGACGCGCCACATCGACTTCCGCTCGTGGGCGCGCCTGGCGGCGCCGGCCGTCAAGGAGTTCCAGGAAGAATACTACTCCCGCGTCGCGCTGGTGCTCGACACGTACATGCCGCACCCGCGTCGGCTGTCGCGGCGGCGCAGCGAGGCGCTCGAGGCGGCGGTCTCGCTGACGGCGGCGGCAGCGGAAGTGCTTAGCCGCGGCGAGTACATCGTCGACATCTTCGCCGCCGGTCCGCAGCTCTACACGTTCCGCACGGGGCGGCACACGACGGCCTTCGACAATATCCTGGAGGTGCTGGCGTGCGTGGGTCCCTGCCGAGGCAATCCGTTCATCAAGCTCACGCCCGAGCTGGCGGGCATCTTGCCCAACGTCTCGGCGATGGTTTGCGTGCTGCTGGACTGGGACCGCCCGCGCCTGGAATTGATCCGCTCGGCCGCGCAGTCCGGTTGCAGCGTCAAGGTGGCCCTGGTCAGCGACCGCGGCACGCCGCCGGAGCTTGCCGGTAGCGAACCGTGGATGGCGTCGGTGCGGGTCTGCACCAGCCAGGACGTGCGCGAGGGGAGGGTGCTGAGCCTGTGAACCTCCAGCGCGTCATGGCGATGGTGATGGTGACCCTCTGCGGCGGGGCGCTGGCGATCATGTCGGGTCGCTGGGTCGCCCCGGCGATGCTGTGGGCCGTCGGCCTGGTCGGCCTGGGGGGGTGGTGGACCCTGTCGCTGCGCCGGACGCTGCGCCTGATCCTGCGGCTGCTGCTGGCGCTGGCGTTCGCGGCCTTTTCGCAATGGGCCAATGAGGACCCCACCGGCAGCCTGGTCGTCTCGGCGCTGTCGATGATCTACGTCACGCCGCTGTACTTTTTGACGCTGATGGTGCTCGAGCTCTTCCTGCGGCAGAAGGGCGCCCTGCCTTCGACGATAGTGCTGTACGCGACGATCATCATGATCTTCGCCGGCGGGCTGGCGCTGGAACGCGGCGTGGTGTCATACCTGGAGTCCGGCAGGCTGTTCCTGGCGCTGTCGCTGGCGCTGGCCGGTTCGGCGATGATGTATCTCTCTGCCGCGCGGCGGCGGGTGGCGTCGTCGCGGCCGGTGGGCGCGCGCAACGCGGCGGCGGCCGCTACGCTGGTGGTGGCGCTGCTGGCGGCGGCGGGGGCCTCCGAGCTGGTGGGGCGCTACAAGAAGGAGATTTACGAGAAGCTCACGCTGTGGGCGGCGCTGATCCGGGGCAATCCGCAGATGGGCTTCGACGAGGAGTCGCGCCTGCGCTCGATGACGAACATCCGCATGTACAATGCGGCCGAGGTGGCGCTGCGCGTTCAGTCGGCCGAGGCGCCGGGGTATCTTCGCGGGCGGGCGTACGTGCTGTTCGACAAACTCCACAGCACCTGGACCAATCCGCAGGACTGGCGCACGCTCTGGCCGTGGCCGCAGCGCGTCGACGGCGTCGAGCCTCCCGGCGACATCTGGAACCTCTTCTGGGTCCGCCGCGGGCCGCAGGGTTCCTGGCGGCAGTTGACGGTGCATCCGGCGGCCGTGCATACCAGCGCCGTCTTCATGCCGCTGGAAACGACTATGGCCGTCGTGGCGACGCAGAGACTGCGCGAGGACTCGGCCGAAACGCTCAGCGCGACGGACATGCTGGACGACTCGCAGTACGTGCTCTATCGTCCCATGAACGCCTCGCCGGGGGCGCCGCCTGCTCCGCTGGCGTCGCGTGTCCGTAGTGACTGCCTCTCGCTGCCCGGCGATCTCGATCAGCGCGTGCGAGACGAGAGCCTGCGCGTCCTGAACGGCTGCCGGTCCACCGGCGAGGCCATCCGGCGGATCGAACGCTATTTCCAGGCGAACTTCCAGTACCACCTGGGCGTGAGCATTCCCTCCGGCGAAGATCCCCTGGGCTATTTCCTGTCGGAGAAACCGCCCGCGCACTGCGAGATGTTCGCCTCGGCCGCGGCCATCATGCTCCGCTGCCACGGCGTGCCGACGCGGTACGTGACGGGCTTTGTCGCCAGCGAACGCAATCCCTACGGCGAGTACTGGATCGCCCGCAACGCCGACGCCCACGCCTGGGTCGAAGCCTGGGACGATCAGCGCGGATGGGTCCTGGTCGAGGCGACGCCGCCTGCCGGCGTGCCCGGCTCGCAGCAGCACAGCTCCCTGGGCTACTTCTGGGACCTGCTGGGATTCCACCTTGCCCGCCTGCTAGCGATTGTGCGATTGGAGGGCATCAAGGGCCTGCTGATCTGGTTGGCAGATATGCTCGTGCGCCTGCTGGCGGCGCTGGTGAGGGGCAAGGGGCTGGCCGTCGTGATCGTCCTGGTCACGGTCGCTGCCTGGCGAGTCCTGGCGCGACGCCGCAAACAGCAAACCGCCGGATGGCGCCACGCCCGCACCGAACTGGGCGCCATGCTGGCCTCCGCCGACCGCCGCGTCCGCCGCCTGGGCCTGCGCCGCCGCGGCGACGAGACGCTGGCCCAATTCGTCAGGCGGCTTGAACGCGCCGCCGAACAGATTCCCGCCCACAAGGTCCGCCAGGCGGCTTTGGCCCGCTGGGCTGTTGGGTGGTATCGGCTCTATCAGAAGGCCCGCTACAGCGGCGCGGCCTCCAGCGATGAAGTCCAGATCCTGCGTTCGCAGATTCCGGGATGGTTCTCGGCCGTCAGGCCTTGAGGGCGTGTTTTGTGGCATGGCCGTTTCCTGGAGGCGCCCATGCCACGCCGGGGGCGGTTCGTGCTGGCAAGGGGCTGCGACGAGGCTTACACTTCGGGCATGAGCATTATCTTTCCACCGCGATACGACCAGCGCGTGTTGGCGCTGGAGGCCCCCGGCGGGGCCCCGGCCAGGGTGGCTGTGGCCATCCCCACCATCACGCGCCCGGGCAAGGCCTTTCGCGCGTGCGCAGCCGTGCTGGACGAACTGGGCTACCCCAGCGTGCAGTGCCGCCAGAGCGTGCGCCTGAGCGACCAGCACGGCCGGCTGCTGGCCGAGATTTCCTTCGCCCCCGGTCAGCCTGCCGTAGCGATGGTGGACGGCCTGGCGGCTGTGGAAGGCTTCTCGCGCCTCGCTGCCGAACTGGGCGGGCAGGTTTTCTACAGCAACCCGACGCTGTGTACTGCAAAGGACTGCCAGGAAATCCTCTGGGGCGATCCGCACGTGCACACCGTGCTCAGCCAGTGCCATCCCGACAAGTGCCGCTCGCTGGACTTCGGATATGCGGCTGGGCGGTACGTCAGCGGGCTGGACTGGATGGCCGTGGCCGACCACGTCTCGAACGGGCGCTGCGAGTTCGCGCGGTTCAAGCAGCAGATGCTGGCCTGCGAGGCCCACGACGATCCGCCGGCGTTCGTGACGCTGCCGGCATATGAGGCCTCGCTGATCGGCGGCGCCGGCGGCGACGCCAACGTCTACATGACGCGCTGGCCGGAGATGTTCATCGACCAGCACGACGACGGCAATCTGCTGACGCTGGCGGGCAAGCTCGAGGAGAAGATGGGGGCCGGGCAGTTCATCGTCGTGCCGCACCACACCACGCGCAGCGGCAAGCACGGCGAGATCCCCGACGCGATCTATCCTGGCGCGGCCGCGATGCCGGTGGTGGAGATTCATTCCAAGTGGGGCACCAGCGAATATCGCGGCAACCCCAACGCCCTCAAGGACGTGAACCCGGGCCCGAGCTACGTGCAGGACTTCCTCGCCCGCGGGCTGCGGGTGGGCTTCGTCGGCGGCACCGACACGCACGCGACCATGCCCGCCGGCGGGGGCTTCGAGCCCGGCCACATCGACCGCCTGCCCGGGATGACGGCCGTGCGATGCGACGCGCTGACACGCCAGAGCGTCTACGCCGCCATCGCCACGCGCAAGTGCTACGCGACGAGTCTGGAGCGGATCTATCTTGATGTAGAGATCGCCGGCTTGAGCGGCGGCGAGAAGACCAAATGGCCCGGCGGCGATCGGGCGATCGAAATCACCGCGGCCGCCCAGAGCGACATCGTCTCGATCGACGTCATCCGCAACGGCCGCGTGATGGTCTCGCAGCGCCCCGGCCATTGGCAGGCGAAGTTGACCGCCCGAGACAACGATGCGATGGATAGCTTGTGGTTGGATTCAAAATACGTGGGACGCTTTGTGTATTACTACGCCCGCGTGACGTGCGCCAGCGGCGCGCAGGCGTGGTCGAGTCCGGTGTTTGTAGTGTCGGCGTAAGGGGATCTTTCGTCAGATTGAGCATTGGTTGGAGCCGGGAAGGGGCTGAAATGTCAAAAACTGAGAATCTGATTCGCGTGTTGTTCGCTACCTCAGCATCTCTGTTATCTGCTTGGTTAAGTTACGGATATCACCACGTTCACTATCACAACCAGGTTGAACATATGGGCAGGGGGTTGCCAAGAGTAACGGAAATTCTGGCGACGACAGCCCCTTGGATGCTTGTGCTTCCTCTGGCAATTCTTCTGACAGGAACTATCTTTCGCGGCAGGCCCTTGCTGGTTCTCATCGTGGTGAATATTGGTTGGCTTGTTTCGGTAGTATGGCCGATCTTCTGTCTCTTCGCGTGGGAAATACCTCACATAATGCTGTAGCTGTGAGAAACGCCTTACGGCGTCACTACGAACGTGGTACCTTCACGGCATGAGCTTTCGCTCGGTCATACTCGGGTTGATCTTCGGGGCGTTTATCGCTCTGTTCACGTATTTCAATGACTGGGTGCTGCTGCAGAGCAATCTGGCGGGCAATCTCGTTCCTACCATCGTGTATGGGGCGCTGCTGGTGGGACTGATCGGCGTCAACCCGGCCCTGCGGGCGCTGCGCCTGAGGCCGCTGGCGGGCCGGGAGTGGGCGGTGGTGGTGGCGCTGGGGCTGGCGGCTAGCGCTATTCCCGGGTACACGATGCTGCACAGCTTCGTGGACATCCTCGTCACGCCGCACGAGCTCAACCGCACGCAGCCCAACTGGAAGAAGCACGACCTGGTGCGATATGCCCCGCCGGTCATGCTGGCCGAAAAGGGCGCCAACGCTGACGAGTACAAGCGCATCGTCACCGAGTTTACCACCGGCGTCGAGGGCGCCGACGGCTGGCCCAGCCCGGCGGTGATCCCCTGGCCGGCCTTCACGCGCACGCTGGGGTTCTGGATGCCGCTGGCGGGGCTGTTCATCGTGGGCAACTTCTGCATGGCGCTGGTGATTCACCGCCAGTGGTCGCAGCGCGAGTCCCTGGCGTACCCGCTGGCGGAGGTGGCCGCCGAACTGACCAGCGGCGCCGACCCCCGCGCCGCGCCGAGCGTTCTGCGCAGCGGGCTGTTCTGGCTGGCCTGCGGCGGCGTGGTGACGTGGCTGAGCGTCAACGCCCTGGCGATGTACACCCAGTCGAGCTTCACCATTCCGCTGGACGTGAACCTGACGGGCCTGGTGCAGCGGTTCCCCGCCCTGCAGGACGTGCACCGCTGGTATTGGCTGTTTCAGCCTCGCCTGGTGTTCCTGGTGGTCGGCCTGGCGTACTTCATCCGTAGCGATGCCTCGTTCTCGATCGGCATTAACCACATGCTCTTTGCGGCGGTGTTCGCCTCGGCGTTGGCGGGTGGGTGGGCGGCCGACACGCCGTACGCGGGGCAGCTCGGGTTCGACACCTGGAACTCGCTGCGGTTCGGGGCGTATATCGGCGTGGCGTTGATGGTGCTGTACGTGGGCAAGCGGTTCTACGGGTCCCTGGCGATTCGCGCCCTGGGCGTGCGGCGCGGCGAAGGCGTCACCAGCGGCGAGCTCTGGGGCCTGCGCGGGCTGGTGTTGTGCGGCGCGGGCAGCGCCGTGTTGCTCAACCAGGGCGCCGGGCTGCACTGGCTGCCGGCGGTCCTGGCGGTGGTGCTGATCGGCCTGGCGATGCTCGTCGTGACGCGCGTGCACGTCGAGACCGGCTCGTTCATGATCCAGCCTTCGTGGTGGCCCAGCGGCGTGCTGATCGGGGCGCTGGGCTTTGGAGCCCTGGGCGCTAAAGGGCTTGTGATCCTGTGCCTGCTCAGCGCCGTGCTGCTGTACGATCCCAAGATCGCCCTGATGCCCATGGCGGCAGTGGCCTTGCGACTGGGCGACCGCCTGGACCTGCGCCCCGCACGCCTGAGCCGGTGGATGATCGTCGCGGCGCTGATCTCCCTGGCTGTGGCAGTCCCCGCGACCATCTATATGGAATACACCGTGGCTGCCGGACGGCACTACTTCTGGGCCCAGAACCAGATGCCCTCCTTTGCCTTCGAGCGTCTCGGCGCCCTGATCACGCGCGACGCGCCGGCAGCCGCCGATGCGGGCGGACTGGCCTGGGGCAAGATCGCCGCCGAGGCGGCGTTCTACAAGCCCGCGCTGGCCGGGCTGGCGCTGGTGATGGCGTGCTCGTGGCTGCGCCTGCGGTTCCCATGGTGGCCGCTGCACCCGGTGGTGTTCATCATCTGGGGCACCGACACGATCTGCCAGTTCGCCCCGAGTTTTCTTCTGGGATGGGCGATCAAGGAAGTGGTGACCCGCGTCGGCGGGGCGGGCGGGTACCAGCGGTACAAGCCGGTCTTCATCGGCCTCATCGCCGGCGAAATCCTGGCGGCCTTGATCTGGATGATCGTGGCGTGGGTGTACTACGGCGTGACGGGCGCGGCGGCGCCGGCGTTCCGCGTCCCGTCGATCTACCTCTGATTCCCGTTTGCCCAAATTGTCCTGCAGGCGGCGCTTTTATAGGACTCGCCGAATAATTTTTGCGTAGAAATTCTCTAAGACTTTTAGATTTAAGACTTTGTTGGCCGATACTCTTGTTCGGAAATGCCATCGCAACGGGAATCGGTGGAACGAAATTGCCCGGATCGGCGGATGACGGCCTACAATTGCGCAGGTAAGGAAATATCATGTTTACCGCAGAGCAGGAAATTAGACGGGTAGCAGGCAAGTTTGTGCCGCCGACGGCCGAGAAAATCGCCCAGGAGCGCCAGAGGCAGATGGAAATCCTGCGCCAGGTTCGCGCCCGTATCCTGACGGTACAATTGCTGCGTACGACCTGCGCGGGAACGACCCGCGTCGCAGGCTGACGTCCCGCATCCGCGGGCGCGGCTGAGATCGTCGGCCGCGCCCCGCCCCCGGATTCACGCCGGCCGTATGACATCGTTTTCAGGGCAGATTCCGCGGCTTTTTTCATGTCTTCGCCCGGGGCAATCGTGTGCATTTTTGTAGCACTCGGCGGTGAAATTTGAGATAATTACCTCTGGGTTAATCGAGTGCTTTTGCAGCCCTGACGGCGGAGTCCCCCAGAGGCATTGCGGCCACGCCAGAGGGCTATTCGCCAAGAATTGGAGATGTGAACGTATGGCCAAGGATGAGGCCGCGACAACTGAAACATCCGCACCGGCGGCGTACGACGAGAGCCAGATCAAGGTGCTGCACGGGATGGAGGCCGTGCGGAAACGTCCCGGCATGTACATCGGCGACACGACCCTGCGGGGCCTGCACCACCTCGTCTGGGAAATCGTCGACAACGCCATCGACGAAGCGATGGCCGGGCGCTGCAGCAACATCTCCGTCACGGTCCACCCCGACGAATCGGTGACGGTGACCGACGACGGCGAGGGCATCCCGGTCGGCATTCACCCCACGGAAAAGATCTCGACGCTGGAGGTGGTCTTCTGCCAGTTGCACGCCGGCGGCAAGTTCGACCACGGCGCATACAAGGTTTCCGGCGGTCTGCACGGCGTGGGCGCCTCGGTGGTCAACGCGTTGTCGGAATGGCTGGAGGTCGAGGTCTGCCGCGGCGGCAAAGTCTACGCGATGAAGTTCGAGCGCGGCGCCAAGGCCAACGAGATTCGCGAGATCGGCCAGCGCAAGCGCAGCGGCACGAAGGTCACCTTCCTGCCCGACAAGCAGATCTTCCCGGAGATCAACTTCCGCCACGAGCAGCTCGCCACGCGCCTGCGCGAGCTGGCGTTCCTCAATGAGGGCGTCTGCATCAAGCTCAAGGACGAACGCACTGACAAGGAAGAGGAAGTCTTCCAGTTCAAGCAGGGGCTGGTGGCGTTCGTCAAGCACCTCAACGAGGGCCGCGTGCCGCTGACGCGACCCATCGAGATCCACAAGGAAGACCCCGACTCGCGCCTGGCGCTCGATGCGGTGATCCAGTACAACGAGGGCTACAGCGAGACGGTCTTCTCCTTCGCCAACAACATCAACACGCTCGAGGGCGGCACGCACCTGTCGGGCTTCCGCGCGGCCCTGACGCGCACGGTCAACGCCTATGCCAAGAGCGCCAAGCTGCTCAAGAACGAATCGACCCCCGTCGGCGACGACCTGCGCGAGGGCCTGACGGCCGTCGTGTCGGTCAAGGTGCCCGACCCGCAGTTTGAAGGGCAGACCAAGACCAAGCTGGGCAACAGCGAGGTCGAGGGCTTCGTCACGCAGGCGGTCAACGAACTGCTGGGAAGCTGGATGGAAGAGCATCCCGCCGAGGCCAAGCACATCGTCAACAAAGGCCTGCAAGCGATGCAGGCCCGCGAGGCCGCCCGCAAGGCCCGCGACCTCACGCGGCGAAAGGGCGCGCTGTCGAGCGGATCGCTGCCGGGCAAGTTGGCCGACTGCCGCAACAAGGACGCCGAAAGCACCGAGCTGTTCCTGGTGGAAGGCGATTCGGCCGGCGGGCCCGCCAAGCAAGGCCGCAACAGCGCCAACCAGGCGATCCTGCCCCTGCGCGGCAAGATCATCAACGTCGAGAAGGCCCGCCTGGACCGCATCCTGAACTATGCCGAGTTCCAGTTCATCATCTCGGCGATCGGGTGCGGGATCGGCACCGACGAGTTCGACATCAGCAAGCTGCGCTACGGCAAGATCATCATCATGACCGACGCCGACGTCGACGGCAGCCACATCCGCGCGCTGCTGCTGACGTTCTTCTTCCGCTACATGCGCCCGCTGGTCAGCGAGAACCGCGTGTACATCGCCCAGGCGCCGCTGTACCTGATCACGCGCAAGAAGCTCAAGAAGTACGTGCTCGAGGAAGGCGAAATGCGCCGCACGCTGGCGGCCTGGGGCCTGGACGGCACGACGCTGGAGATCCGCGACGTCTCCGGACGCAAGCCCAAGCTCGTCGCCGACTTCAAGGGCGCCAAGCTGGCCGAACTGATCGGACTGCTCGAAGACCTCGCCGACAAGGGACGCATCCTCCGCCGCCGCGGGCTGACGTTGGCCGAACTGCTCGAAAACCGCAAAGGCCGCAAGCTCCCCTCGCACTGGATGGTCATCGACGGCCAGAGCGTCTTCTGCTACAGCCTCGAGGAATACGAGAACCTGCTCGAGCAGCACAAGGTCAGCGTGCTCGATGAAGGCGGCAACGGCAATGGAAACGGCAACGCCACGCACAGGAGCGAGCCTTCGCGCATCCAGAAGCGCGCCGAGCTGCACGAGGTCAAGTCCATCGAGAGCGTCATCGAGGCCCTGGAACTGCGCGGGCTGGACATGGCCGACTACTTCACCCGCCGCGTCGAGATGATCACCGGCGAGATGCCTCCGGCCAAGTTCATCCTCGTCAACGAAGACGGCCCGCACGAGCTGGAGAATATCGCCGAGATTCCCGACGGCATCCAGTTGCTCGGCCGCAAAGGCACCGAGATCAAACGCTTCAAAGGCCTGGGCGAAATGAACGCCGACGAGCTGTGGGAAACCACCATGGACCCCGAGCGCCGCGTCCTGCGCCGCGTGACGGACCTGGAAGCCGAAGAGGCCGAACGCATGATCACCCTCCTGATGGGCGAAGACGTCGAGCTGCGACGAAACTTCATCGAGGCCAACGCCACCACCGTCAAGAACCTCGACGTCTAGAAACAGTTCCAATTTCCAATTTTCAATTTCCAATTGAGAAACGGGACCTGGATTACCAGGTGTTGTTCAATTGAAAATTGGAAATTGAAAATTGGAAATCTCACTTCTTGATATGATATTGGCCTGAGCAGATGAGCCTTGTTTATGGAGTGCTTTGATGTCCGACAAGCAGTGCCGCGTGACGTTTGAGCCGCAGGGGCGAACGGTGTTCGTGCTTCCGGGAACCACCATCGTCGAGGCCGCCGGGCGCGTGGGGCTGACCATCCAGTCTCCCTGCGGCGGCAAGGGCGTCTGCGGCAAGTGCCGCGTCCAGGTCTCCAGCGGCGCCTGCGAGGGCAGCGAGGCCTGCCGGCGGTTCTTCTCGGCCGAGGAGCTCGCCGCGGGATGGCGCCTCGCCTGCCAGGGACGCATCTGCGACGACGCCGTCATCAGTATTCCGCAATCCTCGCGCCTGGGCGACGTGCATAAGATCCTCGCCGAGGCGCAGGACAAGGCCATCGCCGACGTTCAACCTGCCGTTCGCAAAGTCTGTTTCAAACTGCCTGCTCCGACGATGGACGACCACCGCAGCGACCTGATGCGCCTGCAGGAAGTTGTTGGCCCGGCCAAAGTCAACCTGCGCGTCCTGCGCAAACTCGGCGGCGTGCTGCGGAGCAACGCCTTTACGGGCACAGCGGTTTTCACCGATCATCACCTCGTCGACGTCGAACCCGGCGACACGACGGGCCAGAGCTACGGCGTCGCGTTCGACATCGGCACGACGACGGTCGTCGGCTCGCTGCTGGACCTCAACAGCGGGGAGGAACTGGCCCTGGCGTCGGACATCAACCCGCAGGTCACCTTCGGCGAC
>JAJFVE010000159.1 GCA_021371965.1 Planctomycetaceae bacterium | reverse complement strand
CATGTGCGCCAGGTACAGGAAGAAGGGCTTCTCGCGGTTGTCGCGGATGAAGCCGACGGCACGCTCGGTGTAGCGCTCGATGAGGTTGGGCTGATCGGGCTGGGCCTGGATGACTTCTTCGTCGCGCATCAGTGGCAAGGGCGGCCAGGGGTTGTTGCCGCCGACCTGCCAGCCCAAGTCGTTGCTGTAGGGGATGCCGAAGTACGAGTCGAACCCGTGCCGCGTGGGGAGGAACTCCTTCTGGTCGCCGCAGTGCCACTTGCCGATGTGGTACGTCGCGTAGCCCTGCCGCCGCAGCAGCGTGGCCATCGTGATCTCGGAGGGGTTGAGCCCGACGCCCTGGCCGGGGAACAGCACCCACGCCCCGTCGAAGGTGCCAAAGCCGATCCGCCGCGGGTAGCAGCCCGTCATCATCGCCCCGCGCGAGGGCGAGCAGACGGGGCTGGCCATGTAGAAGTCGGTGAACCGCACGCCGGCGGCCGCCATCGAGTCCAGCACCGGCGTGCGATTGACAGACGAGCCGTAGCAGCTCAAGTCGCCATAGCCCAGGTCGTCGCAGTTGATCAGAATAATGTTCGGTCGATCAGTTGGGTTACGCATGCGGGCATTTTGACGAAGTAACGAAATGCCGTCAATGGCGAGCTCTGGCACACCAGCGGGAAACCGGTAAATCGACGACGATGACGACGATGAGGACGAAAACGATACAAATCCGCAAGATCGCATCGCGCCTCGGAACCAATTCCAGTTCAGTGCGTCCAACAACACGGAAGAAGGAAAGTTCGCAATGCGATACATGCTGCTGGTGATAGCTCTCGCGGCCGCCGGATGTCAAGGCAACCGGCCCGCCCCCGCCGCGCCGGCGACGCAGGCGGCGAGTGAACCAGCTTGGCCGAAGAGCGGGCAGGCGGCCGAGGGCATCCGTCTCACGATCCGATCTCAAAAGGAGGTCCTGGAACTGGGCCAGCCTATTGTTCTGGAAACGCGCCTGGAGAACACGGGAGATGAGCTTAAGGTCGTTGTCTTTGATAGTTCCAGGATCAGCTACCCTGGTTCAGGCTTGAGCTTGGAGATGACTGACTCCAAGGGCACGCTGTACTCCTACGGCGGCCCCCAACTTGCTGTGGCAATGCAGCCTCGCTCGGCGTTCTTTAACATCGATAGGAAATCTTCGCGCACTGGCCGTATGGAACTCCATCCGGCGTGGTTCAACCCAGAGTTGGCTGCGGGACAGTATTCTCTGGCGTTGCGTCTGGAGTCGCTGACGCGCGAGTACTTCCAGCGGTTTCGCCAGAACAGGATGACCTCCACCCGAGAGGATGAGCTCAATGATCTCCCGGCCGGTGGGTCAGTCCTCTCCAGCCCGGTCCTGTCCAACACGATCAAGATCACGATTGCGCCCAAGCCGGCCGGCACCGTCGTCAACGGCTTGGAGCTCGGGATTGCAGCCGCGCAGGATGTCTATCGTGAAGGGGAGCCGATTACCGTGCAGGCGGAGTTTCGCAACGTATTGGGTAAGGCCATGATGTTTCGCTTGGGAGTCTGCCAGTGCGGTTGCTTCGGAGGCTTCACGATACGCGACAAGGGCGGGCGGACGCTACTGCCCATCGGGGCACAGCACGCTCGCGCCTGCGATCCCTGGCGCGACACCAGCCACATCGAACTGGAACCCGGCCAGGTCTTTCGCACGACCCTCGAGGTCCCGCGCGAGGGCCTTTACTATCAAGACGCGCCATATAGCGGCGAGCCCATCACCCTCAAGGCTGGACTCCACGACGTGGTGTTCAAGTACCACATCGCCCCCGATGCCAAGGCGAACGTCTGGAGCGGCGAGATTGACTCCAACAGCCTACGGATCACGGTGGCAGGTGGAAAATGAAACGAAGAAATATCATCTCAATATGCGCGATCGTGCTGGCCGCGACGGCGGGTGCGGCCGTCGAGGGGTGCCGCAAGTCGCCAGCCACAAGACCTGCGTCCCAGCCGACCACGCGGGAAACCGCCGATGATCTGATCCGTGGCCTTTATCCGTTTTGCGTGAAAACCAACGGCGAGTATTACCGCAAGATGTCGAGGGACGATCTGGCATCTTTCATTACCGACAAAGACACCGGCTATTACATCGTTCAGTTCAAAGAAAGCGGGAAACGCGAATGGTATACGCAGATCCAGGCGCTGGGCGCCGCGGTCATTAGCGGATTCCAAAGCGACGACACGCTGCTCAAGATCGATCCGGCAAAGAGAACGCAGATCGAGCGCCTGCCGTATGTGGCCAAGGTCTATATCTTTCAGCCTCTATACAAACTCACCCCCGGTATCTTGAAGCTCTACGCTGAAGGCATCCCGGATTTCCCGAATGACTCCCTGCCAGGCCTTACCGGAAGGCCCCCGGCCCAGCACGAATGTCGGCCGTTTATGGTCTTTGCCCGTGCGAACCTCGATGGCGTGAAGTCCCAGTTGGAAAAGCAGGGGATCAAGGCCACTGTGGAGCACGATCGTCTGATGATCGACATCGAAAAGACGCAATTGCCCTCCGTCGCGGCGATCCCGGATGTCATCTACATCGAGCTTAAGCCCGAGTACACGACCTATGGACGGGCGAACACGTCGACGACGATGCCCGCTACGACGCCGGCGGCGGGCGAGTGTATCAATCGGCTGAGGCTCAAGCTCTCGTGCGAAAAGAAGGTCTGGTCGCGGTGGGAAGACGTGGCGCTCAAGGTGGAAGTGATCTCTGAAGCCGCCCAGCGGAGAGTGGTGCCTGTGTGTCTGTGCGGCCAGATTGATTGGCCGTCGTACGTGGGCGTGCGAGTGAAGGCTGCTTCCGGGCAGACGTTCGTATTCTTCATCGACAGGCCGGTCGATATCAGAAGCCTGCATGTGCACAGTCCACTGGAGATCAAGCCCGGTGCGACTTTGGGCCGGACGTTCACGCTACGTAGCGATAATGTCGCCGACGGCGACCCTCAGACCATCTGGAACGCGATTTCGGCAAGCGAGTCGGCCGAAGTCTGGGCCGAGTTCCCCATCCATCCCGGATTCTACCCGCAGGCCCCAGACCCTCAAGTACAGCATGCCCGCGACACCTGGCGGGCGTACTTCCCCCAGATGCAGGGCATCCCATCGACCCAGAAACAGCCACCCGAGTTCGACAACGCCTGGCCGGCGTGGGCGTGGAAGGGCAAACTCATCTCTAACGTCGTGACCGTCAAGGTCCAGCCGGCGACGCAGGAACCGCGGCGTGTGGCGTTTGTCGATGCGACGGGTCTTTCGCGGCGGCAGGGCTACTCCTTCCACGGGGTGCTGATTCCCCACTCAAGTGCGGCCTTGCCCGTAATTGCCGAAGCGATGGCAGTGCTGCCGTGAAGTTCTTCTCTGCCGACGGGACGGCCCGTGCTATGGCGAATTGCCGCTCCGCGATCAGCGGGCGGGGGTTATGAACGTGGATGCGGAAATTGGCTCTCATATTGTTGTTTGCGGCCACCGCCGCGGGGCAGGGGCCGCCGCAGGCGCGGGTGGTGGACTATCTGCCGCCGGAGTGGGCCGGGCCGCCGATCGCCTGGCGCGACACATGGGAGCAGACGCTGGCGGCTAATCCCGTCGGCGAGCCGGTGAAGGCGGGGCGCGACAAGGCGGCTGCGGCTGGCGCCTCACGCGCCCAGGCGCTGCGCAAGATCACGCTGCTCAAAGCGATGATCGTGCGGTTCAAATCGCCGGCCGACCGCGAAAAGCACGCCGACGCCTACCGCCAGATCGCCGACGCGCACGCCCAGGCCGGCAGCATGTGGTGGCGGTCCTACTATCTCTACGCGCTGATCAAGGAGTTCCCGCAGCGCAAAGAGCTGGTGGCGGCGGCCTACGCCGACATCATCGATCAGCCCTTCCAGGACGCCGTCAAGAACCCCTCGGCGATGGACTGGGCCTTCGTCATGCAGGAGATCCTCGACCTCAACGAGGCCGCAGGCATCCCCAACGACCATCCGGTCGTCGTCGCGGCGCTGCAGCGGATGGCTTCTGCGCTGGCGGCCCGGCCGCGATACGACGCCTTCCCCGCGTTCTTCAAGGCCGTCGCCCGCATTGGCCCGCAGTGCCCTCGCGCGTACGCGGCCGCGGGCGACCTGCTGACGGCGATGGGGCACGCCGAGCAGGCGGCGGCGTATTACGACAAGTCCCAGGACCCCTCGAAGGGCATGGCGCGGGTGCTGCCCGGCCCGGCCATCCGCGTGCCCCGCAACGTCGACATGGAAATGCGGTGGGAAGCCGCCAGCCACATCCGCGAGCAGGAAGACGCCCCCGCCAAGGCTGACGAGCTGTCTCGCGTGGCGGACATGGGCGCCCAGAGCGGCCTGCTGCTGCGCGTCAGCGACACGCACTACATCTCCTATCGCGCCGCGGCAGACCAGGCGCTGTGCAAACTCCCGCCGGCGGCGCTGGCGGCGCTGCGGGCCATGCAGGAACAGGCCGCATGCAACCTGGCCCGGCAGGTGCGCGACAGCGGCGACGGGCACGACCTGAGCCGCCTGGCCAAGAAGTACCCCTGGGCCGCCAGCGTGCATGCGGCGCTGCTGGATTTCGCCGAGCACTCGCTCCGCACCGGGCGGCGGCAGGAGGCGTTTGCGGCCTATGGCGACGTGCTGCGTCACGCGGCCGGCGCCGATCTGCGTGCGTGCGCCCGCGTGGGGCTGTGGCTGACGCTGGTCCAGGAAGACGCTCCGCGCTGGCAGATCGACGCGGCGATGGCGGCAGTGGCCGACGACGAGCCGCTGCCCTGGCGGGGCGGCAAGGCGCCGGCGGGGAAGATCAAGCAGGCGATCCTGTCGGCGGCAGCAGGGGCGGGCGAGCGGCCTGTCGCGCTGGCGTCACTGGTCCGGCGGCGCCTCGAGTTGCCGCCGCTGTGGGCCGTTGGCCGCGAGGGCGCCGCTGGTCCGCTGGACATGATCCAGGCCGACGCCGCGGCGCTGCTGGTGTCGGGCGCGAAGGCGGCCCGCTTCGACGCCGCGGGCGGCAAGAGCCTCTGGGTCCACTCCCCGCCGTGGGAGGCGCCCGGGCCGGACACGCCGCAGGAGCAGAGCGTGGTCTTTGCCGGCACGCCGCGGTGGTGGCGGCGGGAAACTCCGCGCCCCATCGCCGTGCGCGGGCCCGCGTCGTCGGCGTTGACCGACGTGGCCTTGGGCCTGGCCGCCGCGCGGGCGTTCTACAGGCTCGTCGGGGGCAGGAAGCCGCTGATCGAGGCCTGCGACGCCCGCAGCGGAAAGACGCTCTGGACCACCGCGGCCGACGGCGACTGGAAAGACCTGACGCCCCTGAGCGAGCCCACAGCCGCCGAGGGGCGCGTGTACGTGCTGGCAGTGCAGGGCGGGGGCGACTCGCCCGCGCTGGCGCTGGTGTGCATGGACGGCCGTAGCGGCCACACGCTTTGGAAGCAGGCCATCGGCGGCGGCGACCGCAGCGATTTTGAATCCGGCGGCGGGGCGTGCGGCATCTCGGTGCACCAGGGCTCGGTGTACTGCGCGACGAACCTGGGGGTGGTGGCCCGTTGCGACGCTCTCGACGGCACGGTGGAATGGCTCAGCGGTTACGCCGGCGCCGCCGGCGGGGCGTCGCGCGAGGGCGCCGCGCCGATCATCGTGGGCGAGACGGTGCTGGTGGCCCCGCGAGATCACAGCGGCGTGCTGGCGCTGCAGCGCGACAGCGGCAAGCTGATCTGGGAAACGCTGCTGGTTCCCTCCGACGCGCTGGCCGGCGTGTGTGGCGCTGCGCTGGTGGGCGTCAATTCCCAATGGCTGGCCGGGATGGACATCGCCACCGGGCGCGTGCTGTGGTGCCGCAATTTCGAGCAGGGAACCGGCTCGCAGGCGGCCGTCGTCGGCGGCGAAGTTGTCCTCGTCAGCGGCCCCACGGCCCATCGCCTGCACGCCCAGACGGGCAAGACGCTCGAGCAGCGAGACCTGAACACCAGCGGCCTCTGGCAGCACGCGATCTTGCCCGACGGTTCGCTGGCCGAAGTGGCCGGGCCTACCCTTGCCGCCGGCCCGGCCGCCGCCATCGCCGAGGGCCCAGAGATTTTCGCCGCGCCGGCGGCGATCAAGGAAATCTGGACTCTGCCGTGCGAGAACCCGATCCTCGTCGCGCCGCCGCAGGACCGCAACGCAGAGGCCCTGGGCGTGCTGGTGGGGCGGCAAGCGGCCTGCCTGCAACTGCGCGGGCAGGTCAAGGTCGCCTGGCAGCAGTTCCTCCCGGCCGCCGCTGGCGGGGGCAGCATCGTCGGCCGACGCATGGTGCTCCGCAGCGGCAGCGATCTGACCGCCCTGGACCTTGAGGGCGGGGCGCTGCAGTGGTCGGCCAGACTGCCGTTCTGCCCGTACCAGATCGACGGCGACGACTCGCTGGTGGCGGCCGCCACCTGCCCGTGGAAGCTGGGCAACAGTTGGGAACCTTTCGCCGCGGCCATCGATGCCGGCACGGGCAAGGTGCTCTGGTCGCGCCCGTTCAGCGACCCGATGCGTTTCCGCTCGCGCCAAGGGCTGCTGGGCATGTGGTTCGCCCGCGGGGGCGATGGGCAGGGGCGGCTGCACCTGTTCCTCAGTGCGGCCTTCGGCAGCGACGGCGGAACCTGGCAGGTGGCCGACGTGGCGGTCGACGCCGCCGGCGGGAGCGTGCAGCAGATCTCGCCGCTGCTGGACGACCTGGTGAACTGGCCCGAGTGCTCGGCGCTGAGCCCGGCCGGCGCGTGCTACATCAACGCGGCGATGCGGGCGAAGTACCGCCCGTCCGCGGGCGACCCGGGCGTCACCGGCGCGTGGCGGCGCGGGGCCGACCCGCGCATCACGGAGATGTACCCCTGGTGCCTGGGCCTGCGCTCGGCGCCCGACGCGGCGTACCTGCGGTTCTACGGGCAACTGTTCCGCTTCGACCCGGCCAAGCGTAAGGAGACGGTCTACAACCTGCCCGCCGGACCGGAGAACACCTTGCACGCCATCTACGACTTCCGCCTCGTCGGCGACAAGATGGTCGTGGTGTCGGGTCTCAAGGGCAAGTACCTGCACCGCCGCGACCGCAAGGACATGAATATCAAGTGGGCGACGATCGACCCGCGGATGTACGTGGACGTGTTCGATGCCGCCACGGCCCGCCACGTCGCCCGCAGCGAACTGAGCGGCGCAGCGTGCAGCCAGTCGTACCGCTGGGACCACGACGCCCAGGCCAGAATCCTCGACCACGCCATCGTCATCGCCGACCGCTCGGGCGTGCACGTCTTTGCACTTGGTCGATGACGCGGAACACCGTTCACCCCGCCTCGGCGCGGGACAGCGCGTAGCGGAACGTCGCGGCGATGGCGGCGGAGTCGGGCACCTCGCCTCGAGAGACGACGTGGACGGTTCCGCCATTTTCAAATGCCCGTGCGGCCGCCAGGTCGAACAGGTCTTCGTCGCCCTCCTGCTGGACAGGGTGGATCTCTGCCGTGCCGGTCTGACCGTCGTAGCGGCCCCAGCAGTGATCCCCAGCCGAGACGAACATTGCCTCGACCCGCCCGTATGTGGCGGCTGCGAGAATTTCCTCGATGTTGCTCGATGCGTGGCCCTTGGTGGCCAGTTGGCGGTAGAGGTCGCCGTCGCGGCGCATCGCCAGCAGGAAATGATCGCCCAGCGCCTTCATCGCCAGGTGGTGCAGGTCCTCAGGTGAAAGCAACTCCGGGTTGCCCTCGACGATGTGGCTGTAGAGGAAGCGGTAGCTGCAGCACTGGCGGAAGATGCCCGCCAGCGGCTCGCAGGCCGCCAGCACCAGCGGGACGGTCTGGCCGGCCAGTACGCTCTGCACGCCGGCGTCGACCATGTGGCAGAAGTCGAGAAGGTACCTTTTCCTGTCGGCCTCATCGCCGCCGCCCTGGGAGTGGAACATCGCCGGCCGCCTCGAACCGGCGCCGTGCGCGGACGTGCGGGTGTGGAAGCTCACTTGGCGCTGGAACTGGTTGAACCGCGTGGCCTCGTCGTAGTCGCGCGGCAGGGCCGCCGTCTCGATGACCCGCATGCCCTTCGGGTCGGCCTCGTACAGACGCACCTGGTTGGAACTTAAAGCCAGAACGTAGAAGCGTCCCACCAGGGCCAAGGCCGCCAGGAGCGGCTTGATATGGAATCGAGGCCCCACGACCACCATTTCGCGCGGCGCCAGGGGCAACTGAAAGACGTAATCGTGCTTGGGTCCAAGATAGACCGCCAGGCCGTGGCACTGATTTTGCCAGATTCGCCCGGCATCGATGCGCGAGGCGACGGCGTCGACTCGCTGCTGCGCCCGCGCGCCCGCAACGCCCATCGCTATCAGGCGATCCCGGGCCTTGTCCAGCAGGTTCTTGAGCCTCAGCGAGTCTTCCTGCTTTTGGGGCCCAAACGGGTGCATCGACATGAAGATGGAAACATTCATCGGATCAGTCTGTGACATCAGCTCGCGGATGCGAGCCTTGGTGATTTGCTCGGCCATGAGACGCCTCCTACTTATTGCCGGCACAAGCGTGGCTGCATGAACCTGACCGTGTCTCCCTCATTCACTATATGCGCGTCGCGGGCGGGTATCCCCTCAGTTCCAGGGGGGAAGTCGCGGCGGAGGCACCGAGTATTTATCAACGCCGTCTTGCAGGCGTCGATGAATGCTTGGCCCAGATACCGTACGGCACGACTTTCCCCCCATGACTGAGGCATTACGCGGGCGGGCAGTTTTTTATAGTGCACTTCCGGCAAAGCGTGTTATCATTCCGCAAGTTCAGGTTTTCGGGGTTCCTTAAGATGCGGGTTTGGGCTATGGACAAGTCGGAAAAGATACGAGTCAGCGTGAAGAAAAGCAAAATTCTGCTCGTGGAAGATCATCCCATCGTGCGGCAAGGCATCAAGATGGTGGTCGAACGCGAGAGCGACCTGTGTATCTGCGGCGAAACGGACAACGCCGCCGACGCCCTGGCGCTGATGGCCGCGGAGAAGCCCGACGTCGCTCTGATCGACCTGAGTCTCAAGGACAGCAGCGGGCTCGACGTTATCCGCCAGGCTGCCACGCAGTTTCCCAACCTGCGCATGCTCGTGCTGTCGATGCGCGAGGAGGCGCTTTACGCCGAACGCGTCCTGCGATGCGGGGCGATGGGCTATATCACCAAAGAGGAAAACCCCGCCAACGTCGTCGAAGGAATCCGCACCGTGCTGCGGGGAAATATCTACATCAGCGGCCAGATGTCCTCCAAAGTGCTCAGCCGTTTCGCCGGGGTTTACGCCTCCGGCAGCGGCAGCGGCCGCAACCTCATGGACTCCCTGACGGACCGGGAACTGGAGATCTTCGAGCTCATCGGCAACGGTCTGCCGACGCGCGAGATCGCCCAGCGCCTGCACATCAGCTCCAAGACGGTCGATTCGCACCGCGAGAACATCAAGGACAAGCTCAAGTGCGCTAGCGCCTCGCGCCTGCTCCGCCAGGCGATCCACTGGGTGCAGTACCAGGAATGCTGATAGAAGCAGTGATCAGTCGCCGGTAGCCAGATAGAAGCAGTGATCAGTAGCCGGTAGCCGGTAGCCCGTGGAAGACAGGCAGATCTCGCTCGACTCAATCCAGGAACCATTGCGCAGAGCATGCTATCGCGCGTTCTTCACCGGCTACTGGTTTCCCCACCAGCTCCTGTTTCCTGCTTTTGTAGGTACTTTTCTTAGTCCCTCTGGAAGTATCTGCCTGCCACAAAGCGGTAACAGCACCGATTGAAAGCCTTGCCGCTGATGCCACAATTGAAGCAAGCGAGCCAGCCAACGTGGTGGCCCGATCCGTCATCATCATTATTCAGAGGATGTGTGCGATGAATTTGGTCGTCAGGATGGCTGCCCAAGCCGACGGGACGTTCAAAGCATGGTGCCCCGCTCTACCGGGCTGCCGCGTCTTAGGCCTCACCCGACAGGAGGCCTCCACCAAGATACGCTCAGCCGTTCGCGGATACCTGGCCACGATGGACGTGGCTCTGCCCAGGGAATTGGCTCGCCGCCAGGCCAGGGTATCTGCTGGAAATGTCCTGACACTGCATGCGGACCTGGCCGGACAGGAGCATCGTTCGATGTGCATTGCCTGATTCGGAAGGTCCCTCATGAAAACAACCGACTCGCATTTGAAACGCGCCGCCGCGGCCCGATCTGCCCGTGCCGGCGGATGGAAGACTTCCTCAAACGCCAGAGGCCCCGCCCACGGAGCCGGCAAGGACAGGAACGTGGTCAAAGCAATCGTGACATCCCGCCGCCGGGCTGAGGCGGCCTCGTGCTGCAACAAGTCCCTCGACAAGGACTGGCTGGCCCGAATGGAAATGGATCTTCCCAGCCTGGACCACGTCCATCACCGCAGCTACTCCCTGCCCGGTGCGGAAGAGCGCCTCTGGGGACCGGCGTCGGCTTCCATCGACGTGCCCAACTACCGCCTGCTCCCACAGGTGCTCGACGACGTCCCTGAGCAGCCGCAAAGCCGCCCTTCCCTGCGAACCCACGAGGAAAAACTGCTGTTCATGCGATACAACTACGCCAAGTACCGCATGTCCAAGCTCACGCGAAGCCGCACGCAGGCCCAGCAGTGGGGCCTGTGGCGCCACCGCGCCCAGGACGCCCACCGCAAGATCGTCCACGCCAATCTGCCGCTGGTTCCGGCGATGGCCCAACGCGCCACCCATACCGGCGTCGAGTTCGGCGACCTGATCTCCGAGGGCTACATGGCCGTGCTCCGCAGCGTCGAGAAGTTCGACGTCTCGCGCGGGTTCAAGTTCTCGACCTATGCCTGCCGCTCGATCCTGGCCTGCTTCTCGCGCCTGGCCAGCAAAGCCCGCACGCGGCACAAATACTGCCCCGTGCAGTTCGACCCGGAACTCGAACGCAGCGACTTTATCGAGCAACGCCACGAACAGCAGCGCACCGACGCCATCGACGTCGTGCGGCAGGTGCTGCTGAAAAACCATGCCGCTTTGAGCGACATCGAGCGCACCGTCATCCAGGAACGCTTCGGGATGTCCGACGACGATCAGCCGCGAACGCTCATGCAGATCGGCAAGACGCTCGGACTGTCGCTGGAACGCGTGCGGCAGATCGAGAAGAGTTCGCTGTCGAAGATCCGATATGCTCTGGAGGGCAGCCTGGCGGTCTAAGGGGGGAAGACCGCACAGGCGGCCGAGAACAAGATGAAAGCCATCGTCGACGAAACCTGCATCGGCTGCGAACTGTGCGTGGACATCTGCCCGGAAGTCTTCCAGATGGGTGAGGACGGTTTCGCCAAGCCCATCGTAGACCCCGTCCCTTCCGAACTGCGAGCCAAGACCACCGAGGCCGCCGAAAGCTGCCCCGTCGACGCGATCCACATCGAAGAGTAGAACGCCGCAGCCTCCCATCGCCGGCGCGTTGTCTTCCTTGCACTTTGTTGTACTTTTCACAGCGGGTTTGGTGAACTGCTCTGCCGCAACGGGGACGCTCGCTCTGCAAATGCTCTTGGGAGAGTTTCATAAACCAGATGTCCTGCAAAAGAAGAATATTTCGCCTTTGGGCGAAAATTCGCATCTTCCCGCAGCGACAGAGCGAAAGAATTTTCCGCCGCACCAGGATTCTCTTGAAGGGCTGTCCAGTCACTATAATAAAGATGTCGAGGCGGTAGAAGGCAAAGTCCAGGCACCGGTTTTCCGGTGCCTTTTCTATGATTCTTCCGGGAATAGCCGGGGGCGAGTCCTGAGCGAGCGGAGCGAGTCGAAGGACGTCGCCACATGTGTCTTGAAACGAGAATCGAAGAATCCGGCTCGAGCATCTGGGATAGAGGCGTCAGGAGGCGGCAGTGCCGGCAGCGGCGGATGGCACGGTGGATGGCCTCGAGCTCAGCGGCGATTTGTGCGGGCCGCGAGACCATCGTCAGAGCCAATCGTCAGAAGGTGTAGTAGTTGAGGGCGATGATTATCAGCAGGACGACGACCAAGAGCCAGAACAGCACTCCCAGGGCGAGTTGCTGGGTGGCCTGGGGTTCGACGACCGGCAGCGTGGCCGAGTCGGCATGGCGGGGCTTTCGCCCCTGACGCGGGAGCACGGCGGCCAGGATCAACCACAGCACTACCGACACCAGGACGTATCCCAGCCAGTTGACCTGCCACTCGCCGGGACGGATTCGCCCCAGCCACAATCCGCCGGCCCACGTCGCCAGAAACAGCATGATGTAGAAGAAGATGAATCCCATCAGCGGCCCGGGCCCGCGGCGCCCCAGCACCAGCGTCAGCAGCATGCTCAGAATGGCCGCCAGGAGCGACGAGAGAAGGATTTCCCACATGAACATGAGAAATCCTAGCGCCGGCGGTCAAAAAAGTTCAAGCGGGGTTCTCTAGTTTTGCCATAGGGGGCGCTCCGGCGAAGGCTGAGGCATTTCCACAAGAGTGCCCGCATTCGTCGTGGTTTGCAGCGGCTGGCGGCAGCGACAGCCGCCACGGCCTGCCTTCCCCCCGGCGTTCATTCCCCACGTCTCTACAGGCGGGGCTAGAATTGAAGGAGACTTCCAGAGGCGAATGCAGAGCCTTGAAGCCGCAGTGATCATTACCGGCCGGACTGAGGGGGAAGTGGAATGTTCATGCTTAACCGTTCGATAAAACTATTCACAATCTTCGGTTTCAGCGTCCGCATCGACCTGAGCTGGCTGGTGATCCTGGTGCTGGTGGTCTGGTCGCTGGGTGCGGGGGTCTTTCCATCTCAGTTTCCCGGCCTGACGTGGGGCTCTTATCTGGCGATGGCGCTGGCGGCCTCGGTGGGGCTCTTCGCCTCGATCGTGATCCACGAGCTGTGCCACTCGCTGGCGGCCCGGGGTTTCGGACTGCCGATGACCGGCATCACGCTGTTCATGCTCGGCGGGGTGGCCGAGATGAGCGACGAACCGCCCAGCCCCATTGCCGAAGGCCTCATCGCCGCGGCCGGGCCGGCTGTCAGCCTCGTGCTGGGGATCGTCTTCATGATCCTGGCGGCGGTGTCGGCGGCCGCCGGTTGGCCCGGCGAAGTTACCGGCGTGCTGCAGTGGATCGGGCTGATCAACATCATCCTGCTGATTTTCAACATGATTCCGGGCTTTCCGCTCGACGGCGGGCGCGTCCTGCGGGCCGTGCTGTGGGCGGCCAAGAAGGATCTGCGCTGGGCCACGCACGTGGCCTCGCGGGTGGGGATGGGCTTTGGCGTGCTGTTGGTGGGCCTGGGGATCCTCGAGCTGCTGCTGGGCGGCAATGCCATCGGCGGGGTGTGGTGGATCATCATCGGCCTGTTCGTCCGGTCCGCCGCCAAGCAGGGCTACCAGCAGATCCTCGTGCGCGAGATGCTTCACGGCGAGCCGCTCAAGCGGTTCATGAACACCGATCCGGTGACCGTGCCGACGTCGCTGAACCTCAAGGACCTCGTCGAGGACAAGGTCTTCCAATACCACTTCAAGATGTTCCCGGTGGTCGAGGACGGGCACCTGAGCGGCTGCGTCACCACGCAGAAAGTCCGCGAGGTTCCGCGCGAGCAGTGGCCCATGAAGACCGTCGGCGAGATCATGCAGCCGTGCAGCGATGAGAACACCATCCCGCCCGAGGAAGATGCCATGCACGCCCTGACGCGCATGACGCAGGCCCAGGCCAGCCGCCTGATGGTGGTCGACCATGGCGCTCTGGTGGGCATTATCACGCTGCGCGATCTGCTGAAGTTCCTCTCGACCAAAATGGCCCTGGAAAGCGACGAAGAGATCAAGAAGGTCGAACCCCCGGAGGAGTGAGGAAGAATACAACTATTGCGGGAATAAATGGGAGAGTGCACGAGCGATCAATTCGGATGCGTCCCAACGGGACGCAGAGCAAGTACTTCCCGGTATTCCCGGAAGAACCATTAAAAAGCCCAAATCAAAAAGAAGAACAACAACCGAATAAACTGGATAGAGACCCGGCCGGCGGAAGATGCCAGGCTATTTTGGGGACCAATATGGCTGACTTCACAATAGGGCGCACGGACGATCTGAAGGACGGGCAGATGAAGTCCGTCCAGGCCGGCGAAGTGGAACTGCTGCTGGTTCGCATCGCCGGGCAGTACTACGCCCTGCAGGCCAAGTGCACGCACTACGACGGGCCATTGGCCAAGGGCCTGCTCAAGGATGGCGTCGTGCGCTGTCCGTGGCACCACGCGCACTTCGACGCCGCCAGCGGTGACCTGCGCCAGCCGCCGGCCCATGATTGCCTGTGCCGCTTCGACCTGCGCGTCGAGGGCGAGACGCTCGTTGTCACGCTGCCGGAAAAGATCAAGCGGTCGCGCCTGCCGCAACTGGCGGCGCCCGACGCCAGCCGCGACGGCAGAACGTTCGCAATCGTCGGCGGCGGAGGCGCGGGGTTCGCCGCCGCACAGACGCTGCGGACCGAAGGGTTCTGCGGACGAATCGTCATGATCAGCCGCGATAGCCAGCGACCCTACGACCGCCCGGACCTGAGCAAGTCGTACATGGCCAAGGGCGAGTTCGAGCCGTTTTTGCGCGGTCTGGCGTTCTATGAAAAGCAGGGCATCGAACTGCAGCTCAATCGCGCCGCGACCGGCATCGACATTCCCGGCCGCCGTGTGATCCTCGAAGGCGGCGGCGACGTGAAGTACGACAAGTTGCTGCTGGCCACCGGCGCCGTCCCGCGCATGCTCGACGCCCCCGGCAGCACGCTGGCGAATATCTTCACCTTGCGCACATTCGACGACTGCAAGAAGATCATCGCGGCCGCACCGGCACAGGGCAAAGCCGTCGTCATTGGCGCCAGCTTCATCGCCATGGAGGTCGCCGCCTCGCTGCGGGCCCGTGGCCTGGCCGTCACGGTGGTGGCGCCGGACGCGGTGCCGTTCCAGCGCACCCTCGGCGACGACATCGGTCGCATGTTCCAGTCGCTCCACGAGGAAAATGGCGTGTCGTTCCGCCTCGGCCGCAAGGTCGCGCGGTTTGAGGGCGGCCAGCAGGTGCAGGGCGCTGTGCTTGACGACGGCCAACGCCTTGATGCGGACCTGGTCGTCGTCGGGGTTGGCGTGCGGCCGGCGACGGACTTTCTCAAGAACTCAGGTCTGGCGCTCAACGGCGACGGCAGCCTGACGGTCGACTCGACGATGCATGCCGGCAACGACATTTACGCCGCCGGCGACATCGCGATGTTCCCCGACTGGCGTGGCGGGGGGCCCATCCGTATCGAGCACTGGCGGCTGGCCGAGCAGCTCGGGCAGGTCGCCGCGATGAACATGGCTGCCCGGCCGACGCAATACGGCGGCGTGCCGTTCTTCTGGACAACGCAGTACAAGCTGTCGGTGCGCTACCTGGGCTATGCCCGCGATTTCGACGAGGTCGTCCTCGACGGCAATCTGTCCGAGCGATCGTTCACCGCGTACTATCTCAAGGGCGGCAAGGTCGCTGCCGCAGCGTCCTGCAAACGAGACCTGGACCTGCTGCGCCTCGACGACCCGCTCAAGCGACCTGAAATGCCGACCCTGGACGAAGCCCGCCAGGCTGCAGGCGGCCCCGCTGGCAATAAATAGGAATCGTGCCGGATTATTTCAGGGGAGAGAGACAACCGACGACGAGGACGACGACGAGGACGAAACAACCATGCTCTGGCGGTCGAGCCCGCCGCTAACATCGTCGCTGAATGCTTTTATCGTCCTCGTCGTCGTCCTCGTCCTCGGTTTCTTCCCCGTTCTCCCAGGCCGACGAGAAAGTGCCTTGTTTGACCGTGCACCGTCATCTACACTCAAGCCACCGGCGAAAATATTCCCTCGATTTGTGATAAATTTGTTTCCGGAGCGTTAACCTCAATGCGGTCACGGCCGCGCACCGATAAGAGACGTAAGATGCCCGAGCAGAAAATCAACATCTTTGCCGCGACGGTCGAACACTTCCTGGCGCCGATTGCAGGATTCCTGCACGACGACACGGTCTCGGAGATCATGATCAACCGCTTCGACGAAGTCTACATCGAGCGCGGCGGCAAGCTCACGCGGACCGACGTGCGGTTCGAGGACGAAGCGGCCCTGCTGGCGGCCGTCAACAA